>DATAEF010000088.1:0-19433 GCA_036258155.1 Gaiellaceae bacterium
AGGTTGGGAACGACCGCGATCGGGAGGTGCTCGACTGCGCCGGCCGAAGCGCGGCATACCGCGGGTGTCACGCGCACGGAGCCATGCGCCGGAACGACGACTCCCGTTGCGCCCGCGCCGTCCGCGCTACGGGCGACGGCACCCAGGTTGTGCGGATCGGTCACCTGGTCGAGACAGACGAGCAACGGATCCTCCGTGCCCGCGAGCTCGTACGCATCCGCATACCGAAACGGCTCGCACCAGGCGACGATGCCCTGGTGGTCGCGCGTACCGACGGCCTCGGTCAGAAGCCGCTCGGGCTTCACCTGTGCACGCGGCCCGGAGTCGAGCCAAGGGATCTGGCCAGCCGCACGCTCGGTGACCCAAGCCTCGAGCACCTGGCGGGGGCCACGGTAGAGCTCCCGCGCGGCATTCCGGCCGTAGACGAGGTCGCGAGTCACCTGCGACGGACGAGTCGGAAGCCGTTGGCTTCGTCTCGCACCTCCCAGCCGAGGGCGTCGATCTCCCCGCGCAGACGATCCGACTCGTCGAAGTCGAGGGCAGCGCGCGCGTCCTGACGGCGGCTCGCGAGCTCGACGACGTGCGTCGGAGCTTCGTCCTCGGACGCCAGAGAGTCGAGCCCGAAGATGCCGAGCGCCCTGCGAAGCAGCTCATGATCGCGCCATTGGTGCATCACCGCCAGGGCTGCGGGAGTGTTGAAGTCGTCCTCGAGCGCCGCCGCGAACAGGCCCCACGACCCTTCGGGTGCGGGCTCGTTCGGGCTGCGGAAGACGTCACGAAAGCGATCCGCACGGGACGCCGCCTGGGCCATGACTTCATCGTCGAAGTCGACGGGTTTGCTCCAGAAGCCGGACAGATGGAAGATCAGCAGCGCCTCGCGGCCCCAGACGTCGAGGACGTTGCGGAGTGTGACGACATTACCGAGCGACTTCGACATCTTCGCCGCGTCCAGCTCGAGCATCCCGTTGTGCATCCAGATCCGAGCAAACCGGTGGTCGAGACTCCTCGATTGCGCAAGCTCGTTCTCGTGATGCGGGAAGCGCAGGTCGCTTCCTCCACCGTGGATCTCGAATTCGTCGCCGAGGAACTTCTCCGCCATGGCCGAGCACTCGATGTGCCAGCCCGGCCGGCCGGGCCCCCACGGAGATTCCCAAGACGCGTCCTCGTGCGGCTTCTGAGACTTCCAGAGAGCGAAGTCGCGCTGATCGCGCTTCAATGCGCTTTCCTCCTGGGCGATCATCTCCTCGAGCTTCGCCCCCGACAGCCGTCCGTAGTCGGGAAAGCTCGCGACCTCGAAGTAGACGTCCCCGTTGGCGACGTACGCGAGGTCCTTGTTCACGAGCAACTCGATGAAGCGCACGATCTCCTGGATCGTCTCCGTCGCACGCGGTTCGATGTCGGGCCGTCCGAGCCCAAGATCGTCCGTGTCCTCGAAGAACCACGCCGTCGCGCGCTCGGATAGCTCCCGGCTCGGGATCCCTTGCTTTCCGGCCTCGGCATACACCTTGTCGTCGACGTCCGTGATGTTGTGAACCAGCGTCACGTCGTATCCGGTGGCGCGCAGCCAGCTGCGGATCCACATGGCAAGGACGAAGGGTCGCGAGTTGCCCACATGGATCCGCTGGTACACCGTGGAGCCGCAGACATACATGCGGATGGGTCCAGGTTGCGGTGGGAGCTCGACATGCGAGCGCGTCAGCGTGTCGTAGAGACGCACCCGCCGATCGTATCCTCGGCTCTACTCACCCCATCGCACGACGGGCACGTGCGAGTGCATCGTCGCGGGCAAGCACCGACAGAACGGCCGACAGCTCCGGGCCCGTCGACGCTCCGGTGAGCGCGAGTCGAAGCGAGCGCAGATCGCCGCCGACGGCTTTCAGCTCGCGGAGGATGGCGCGGGAGTCGTCCAGCGAGAGACGGTCGGGCGCGAGCGCTCGCAACTCGACGAACCGGAGGAGCGTCGGTCGAGCGTCAGTAGGAAGCTGGACCGGCTCCGGCTCGAGGACCATGCGCGCATACCCGCGCGCCTCGACCAGCGTGCGCGCACCGCGGAGCACGGGCACCGCCTCCGCCGGCGCTTCGGCTGCTGCGGCAAGCTCGTCGTCCGACATCTCTGCGATCGCGTCGATCGCGAGTCGGCGCAGCCGGGCCAGATCGAGGTGGACGTCGTGCTCGGGAAGGTCGAGCTCGTCCAGGTACGCCCGGACCGCCCGCGCCGGAAACCCCTCCTCGCGCAGCTCCGTTATGGAGGAGTGCCCGTGCCGCTTCGACAGCTTCTTCCCGTCCGGGCCCAGCACGAGGCCGTGGTGCAGCACCTCCGGCAGCTCGCCGCCGATCGCGCGAGCGATTCGCTGCTGGAGCTCGAGGTTGGGCCGGTGGTCGTTCCCGCGGATGACATGGGTGATTCCGAGCTCGAGATCGTCCGCGACCGAGGCCAGCTGATACGTAGCCGAGCCGTCCGCGCGAAGCAGCGTCGCCCCGTCACGTGCCAGGCGAACCGACCCGTCGACGTCCCGTTCAGCGCCGCCCGACCCGACGGCGGTCGCCGCGGCGTCGGCGTAGAGCGCACCGCGCTCGCTTTGGCGCACGGGCCCCTCGTCGAACGAGACACCGAGCCACGCTAGGTCGTCCAGTATCGCCTCCTCCCCACCCTCGAGCGTCCGCGTCGGATCGGTGTCGTCGATCCTCAGCACCGCCGCGCCCTCACGCGCATCCGCGAATGAGCGGTTTGCCACCGCCGTCAGCGCGTTCCCGAGATGGAGCGAGCCGGTCGGGCTCGGCGCGAAGCGGACGCGAACGGTCATGCGGTCACTCTATGAGGTCGGACTGCGGGATCCGATCCGCTCAGGCGTCGATCACGACGTGCCCCGGCTGTGCCGCGACACGATCCAGCCATGCTCGAATCGCGGGATACGGCCCGAGGTCGAAGTCGCCCTCGTGCGCGACGTGCGTGTACGCGTAGAGCGAGATGTCGGTGATCGAGTATCCGGCGCCGACGAGAAAGTCCCGCCCCTCGAGGTGCCGCTCCATCGCGTCGAGCGCCGCGTAGCCGCCCCTCGTCTTCGCCGGCACCTGCTCAGCGAAGCGCTCGGGCGTCCCGGAGTAGCGAAGCCAAAAACGCACGACGGCGAGGTACGGCTCGTGGGAGTACTGCTCGAAGAACATCCACTGCAGCACCTGAGCGCGCTCGTACGGATCGGTCGGGACGAACTGCGTGCCGTCCCCGAAGTACCACAGGATCGCGTTCGACTCCGCCAGCGGACGACCGTCGTCCAGCACGAGCGTCGGGACGCGAAGCCCGGGGTTGAGCGCGCCGAGCACCTCCGACCGGTTCGACCTGTCGACGACCGACATCTCCACGGTCTCGTACTCGAGGCCAAGGTGGGCCAGGAGAAGCCGCACCTTGTAACAGTTGCCCGAGACGGCCGAGTTGTAGAGCAGCACGGAGCCGGACGCTACCGGTAGTGGGGATCAGCGAGGTCGAAGCGGCAACCCGGCCTCCCCTCCTGAACGTCGGTAGGTGTCACAAAAACGTCCTCCTTCTCGATGGCGTTGCATACAGTCGCGTGGTGGAGGCGGCCCTCTCAGCCTGGTACGCGCAGCACCAGCGCGATCTGCCCTGGCGGCGGACCTCCGACCCATACGCAGTCCTCGTCTCGGAGGTCATGCTCCAGCAGACGCAGGTCGCACGTGTCGTCCCGCGGTACCTCGCCTGGCTCGAGCGTTGGCCGACGGTCGAATCGCTCGCGGAGGCGTCCCCCGCGGACGTGATCCGCGAGTGGCAGGGGCTCGGCTACAACCGGCGCGGGCTGCATCTCCATTGCGCGGCCCGGCGCATCGTCGAAGCCGGCTGGCCGGACGATCTGACGAAGCTTCCCGGCATCGGGCCGTACACCGCCGCGGCGATCCGCCGCTTCTCCTTCGGCGAGGACGTGCTTCCGGTGGACGTGAACGTCGAACGGGTCCAGCACCGGACCGGTCATGCATTCTCGTCGGCGGCCGCTCAGGCGCTGATGGATCTTGGTTCGACCGTATGCCTGGCGCGGATCCCACGCTGCGGCGTGTGCCCGCTCGCATTCGAATGCCCATCCCGTGGCATCCGCGAGGAGCCGGCTCGCAAGCAGGGGCGTTTCGAGGGGTCGTTCCGGGAGCGACGCGCTCTGACGCTGCGGGTGATCGCCGAGTCGGCGCGGGAGCTCGACGTTCTCGACGGCGAGGCCGTCCGCTCACTCGAGCGAGACGGTCTCGTCGTCGTGGAGGACGGAGTTGCTGGTCTCCCGACCTAGCGGTCTTTGGGAAGTACGCCACACCCCTTCGCCCGGCTGCGAACGCTTCGCATGCCGTTGTCCTCGGTCGGCCACATACGTTTGTATGCGGCCTCCCTGCGTGCTCGTGTCCGCTCCCCGGGCCTGCTCGGTTCTCGCCGGCGCACGGGCACCGGACTTCCCGGCAAGACCAGTAACAGGACTGGGCGGTTGACGACGATCGGCATCGCCTGCACTAGGAGTCCGCTTCACGCTGCCCACGTATTGAAATTACTCAAGCTTTAGTATAAAAACTGGAGCATGCTGACGCGGCTGCTCATCCTCTGGCTCCTCTCCGAGGGCCCGCTCCACGGGTACCGGATCAAGAGGATTCTGGACGACGACACGCTCCGTTTCTGGTTCCCCACCGAGTACGGCTCGATCTACGCCGTCCTCCGGACGCTCGAGCGTCACGGCTACGTGCAGGCACTCGAGGTCGAGCAGGAAGGGCGACGGCCGGCACGCACGCGCTACCGGATCACGCCGACCGGCCGCGATCATCTCCGCGACCTGCTTCGAGAGGCCTGGCGCGAGCTCCCGAGCCCGGCTGAGCCCTTCCAGCTCGCGCTGGCGGCCCGCTCAGAGCTGCCGGACGAGGAAGTGGCGCAGCTGCTCGTCGAGCGCCGAGACTCGCTCCGCGCTCGTCTCATCCATCTCGAAGAGCTCGAGCGTTCCGAGCCCGGACCGGAGATGGCCGCCCGCCAGCAAGCGCTCACGCAGGCTGAGTTGTCGTGGGTCGAGCAGCAGATCGCAAAGGAGGAGTGATGCCCCAACCCGAGATTCAGGTGATATCGAGCCTCGTCGTGCAGCGGGAGAACGGCGATGTCCTGCTGATCCGGTACGACGCGGATGACGAGCGGTGGTGGCTCCCCGGAGATGACCTCGTGCCGTACGAGCATCCGGACGACGCAGCTAGGAAATTCCTCGCGCGGGATCTTCCGGACCTCGAGTGCGACGAACCCGAGATGCTCTTCGTCGAGTCCTTCCGGGGCCGGAGAGGCTGGCATGTGATCTTCCACTACGGCGTTCTGGCGAGTGGGGACGCAGGCGGTGAGCACGAAACGGCGTGGTTCGCGCTCGACGACATTCCTCGGACGTTCCACGGGTCATGGGAGAAGAAGGTGATTCGCCGCGCTACCGAGCGGCTGGGCGCGGCAAAGTAGACCGACGGTCGATGCTTCAGACGTTCGGCTCGACATGCGTTCCCATGCCGTCGTGCACGGTGAGCGTCGCCAGACCGCGCGGGACGACGTACTCGCCATCCTCAGGGAAGGGCGTGCCCGTCCAGTCTTCCCAGTCGATCACGGTCGCGCGTACCGTCATCGACTCCGAGCCGCCGCCAGGATCTCGCCGCCATGCACTCATGGGCACGGATCCACGGATCGAAGTGCGACCCGTAATGACGTTGCCACTCGAAAGGACGATATTCACGAACGCTGTAGGAGCGCGACCGCCTGCGCGGCAAGCCCGTCGCCGCGGCCGGTGAAGCCGAGCCCGTCCGTGGTCGTCGCGCGTACGGTCACGCGTCCTCGCTCCACACCGAGCGCCCCGGCGAGCCGTTCGCACATCTCGTCGCGCACGTCTCCGATCCGTGGCTCCTCCGCCACGAGGACGCAGTCGGCGTTCACGAGCTCGAAGCCGCTGTTGCGGACCTCGCGATATGCCTCCCAGAGCAGATCGAGTGAGGAAGCGCCGCGGTACTGCTCGTCACCCGACGGGAAGAGCGAGCCGATGTCGCCGAGGTTCGCAGCTCCGAGGAGCGCGTCGATGAGGGCATGGGCGATCACGTCGCCGTCGGAATGCCCCGCGAGGCCGCGCGGGTAGTCGATCGAGACGCCGCCGAGGACGAGCGGAACACCATCGGCGAGCGCGTGTGCGTCGAAGCCGACCCCGACCCTGAGCTCGCTCATGGGCCACCCGGCCCATGAGCGTGGAGGGGCGTGGGGAACCGGGAGGTTCCACACGCTCTCAGAAAGAAGGGGGCTCGCGGGGGAAACATGGTTTCCCCTGCGACCGCGAGCCGAAGGCGAGCGGTGCTCATGCGAGCGAGGCTAGCGCCTGAGGGAGCGAGGCGAGGTCGTCGAGTCCGAGCGCCGCCTCGGGCGGGGTCGGCTGGAGACGACCCCATGGCCCGCGCCGGATATGGACCGCGACGAGCCCGGCCGCCGCAGCCGGGAGGACGTCGTTGTCGACGCGATCGCCCACGTACGCGGTCTCCTCGGATCGGCAGCCGGCGAGCTCCAGCAAACGGGCGAAGAAACGCGGGTCGGGCTTCCGCACCCCGAAGCTCGCGGACGAGGAGATGGCGTCTGCGGGCAGGGCCGCCTCACGCGCCCAGCGTTCCATCGCCTCCGTCTGGTTACCGACGATCCCGACGCGAAGACCGAGTCGACGTACGCGCTCGAGACAGTCCACAGCGTCGGAATAGAGATCCTCCGACGAGTACGTAAGGCCGTACCACGACCGATCGGGGCGCTCGATCCCGAGATGGCTCCATAGCGCGTCGTGCTCCTCTCCACGAGCGATGGTGACGCCGAGTGCGGCCCAGACGACGTGCGGTTGAAGGCCGGAACGCTCGGCAAGCTCACGCCACCAGCGCTCCTCGTCCACGAGCGTCTCGCCGACGTCGAAGAAGACTGCCTTCAGAGCCATGACTCGACGAGCGCGAGATCCTCGAGCGTCGTCACCTTGAGCAGTCGGCGATCGCCCTCGACCACCGCCACGCGCCCGCCGGCGCGCTCGACGAGGAAAGCGCAGTCCGTCGCGTCCGCGAGGTCGCCCGAAAACGCCCGTCTCAGCGCCGGGGCGAGGAATGCCTGCGGAGTCTGCGCGCCGACGAGCCCATCCCGAGCGATCGTCTCCGTCACGACACCGTGCTCCACACGTTTGACCGTGTCCGGGACCGGCAACGCAGGTACCGCGCCGTCGAACCCTTCGCCGAGCGGGCCCAGAACGCGCTCGATGACCAAGTCGTCGACGAGCGGCCGCGCGGCATCGTGCACGAGTACGACAAGGGCCTCTTCGGGGACGTCCGCCAACGCAGCGCGCACCGATTCGGCTCGCGTCGCGCCGCCGGCGACGCACGACACGACCTTCGTCGTCGCGAGCTCCTCGGAGAGAAGGATCGACGGCTCCTCCCAACCGGGCGCAGCGGCGACGACGATCGCGTCGACCCAGGCCGAGCGGTCTAGCCGGTCGAGGCTCTCGGCGAGGAGCGGACGCCCGCGAAGGACGGCAAACGCCTTCGGGCGATCGATGCCGAGCCGCGCGCCGGCGCCCGCAGCGAGGAGGAGTGCCCAGACATTTCCGCCGATGCCAGAAACGGTCTAGAAAGCCGCTACGCGTTCGCGGCGGCGGCCTTGGGCTTCGCTCTCGACTTGGGCTTGTCCTGACCTGCGCGAGAGAGGACGTCGTCGAGCCAGGCCGCGGCCTCGTCCTCGTTCATGTCCTTCGCATACATGAGCTCGGAGGCGAGGATCTTCTTCGCCTTCACGAACATCTGCTTCTCACCGGTGGAAAGGCCCTTCTCGTTGTTGCGAACGGCGAGGTTTCGCACGACTTCGGCGAGCTCGAAGATGTTGCCTGTCTTCATCTTGTCGCGGTTGTGCTTGAAGCGACGATTCCAGTTCTTCGGCATCTCGGTGGAACCACCCGAGAGAGTTCTGACGACCATCTGCACCGTGCGCTGGTCGATGACCGTGCGGAGCCCGACTCGCTCTGCGTTCTCGCACGGCACGTTGACCGTCATGTCGTTGTGAAGGATCTGAATCGTCAGATACTCCCGCGTCTCGCCAAGGACCTCGCGCTTCTCCTTCTTCACGACCGTACCCGCGCCATGGTGCGGATAGACGACCTTGTCGCCGATGTCGAACAAGAGGGCCTCCCCGATGTCGGTATCCGTCGCCTTCACGTAAAAGTGCCGGCAGTGTCTCCCCTGCCGGCGTCCCGGCACATCATAGCGGGTTTCTCACATGGCCTTAACGGAACCGCAACGACTGCCCGCAAACCCGCCGGAAGCGAGGACGTCTACGCGACCGCCTTGCGGGCGGCGGGAGCCTCGAGACCCGCGCTGATCGCCTCGCGAAGCGTCTCTACGCCAGCCACGCGCAGATCGCCACGAGTCGCGGTCCCGGCAGGCGCGATAACGGTCGCAATACGCATCTTCGCGCACTCGTCGAGACGCCGTTCCGCCTGTGCCGCCGGGCGCAGGCGGCCCGTGAGGCCGACCTCCCCGAACGCCGCGACACCGTCGCGCACGGGAGTACCGCGCGCTGCTGAAGCAATGGCCAGGGCGACTGCCAGGTCCGCCCCCGGCTCCTCGATCTTGACCCCGCCGGCGACGTTGACGAACACGTCCAAGCTCGCGAGTGCCACGCCGGCATGTCGACCCAGCACGGCCACGATCATGGCGAGGCGCCGCGGGTCGACGCCCGTTCCGACGCGTCTCGGCATGGCGAGTTCGGTCGGCGAAACGAGCGCCTGAATCTCGAGCAGAATCGGCCGCGTTCCCTCGAGCGCGCAGCTCACAGCAGCTCCGATCTCACCTGGATGCGTGGAGCCGAAGAGCTCCGACGGATCCGGAACGCCGACGAGGCCTCCAGCCGTCATCTCGAAGACGCCGAGCTCGTTCGTGGATCCGAAGCGGTTCTTCGTCGCCCGCAGGACGCGATGCTCCCGATAGCGGTCGCCTTCGAACTGAAGAACGCAGTCGACGAGGTGCTCGAGGACGCGAGGTCCTGCGACGGCACCGTCCTTCGTCACGTGCCCAACGAGGATCGTGGCGACACACGCCTCCTTCGCAACCCGGAGAAGCCGCCCGGCCGCCTCTCTCACCTGGCCGACCGATCCCGGCGCCGATCCGAGCGCGGAGGCGTGAAGCGTCTGCACCGAGTCGATCACACAGACGTCCGGCCGCGCCTCCTCGAGCGTCGCACACACCACGTCGAGCTCGGTCTCCGCGAGGATCTCGACCGATTCCGCGCCGCCGAGCCGCGTCGCGCGCAGGGAGACCTGCGCGACGGATTCCTCGCCGGTGACCAGCAGGGCGCGTCGACCGCCGCGCGCGATCGCGCCGAGCGCGCTGAGGAGCAGCGTGGACTTGCCCACGCCCGGCTCACCCCCGACGAGGACGAGCGAAGCGGGGACGAGGCCGCCTCCCAGCACTCGATCGAGCTCGGAGATCCCGGTCTCGATGCGCTCCGCCTCGTCGGCAGAGACATCCCTGAGGGCGATCGGCGCGAGAGCCCGTGCAGAAGTGGCCGCGTCCGAGCCGTGGAGCTCCTCGACCAAGGTGCCGAACGCAGCGCAACCGGGGCAACGACCGAGCCAACGGCCGCTCGTCGTACCGCACTCCGTGCACGTGAACTGAACCGTGACCTTGGCCACCGGACTGCCAGTCTAGGAGCACGGTCCGACACCGCTGTCACGATTGTGCGCCAACGAGCTTGCAACTCGTTCGCCGGTGAATAAGAGTGCCGCTCATTGCCATAGGCGACGATCGAAAGGACTGACCGAATGGACCGATTCAACGCTCTTGGGCGCGGGACGCAGATCATGCTCGTCTCAAGCGTCCTGCTTCTCATCATCAGCTTCTTCAACTGGCAGGAGGTCGAGTTCGACCTCGGGACGCTCGGACAGGGTAGTGCGGGTGTAAGCGCGTGGGATGACCTGGGCGGCATCCTGATGGGCATCCTGACCATCGTTCTGCTCGCGCGCATCGTCGCGCGGCTCGCCGCGGTAGACATACCGATACCAGTCTCGTATGCGATGACGAGTGCCGTCCTCGCGTTCCTTATCTTCGCGCTCGCGCTGCTGAAGAACCTCACCGACGATTACTCGACGTGGGCCAGTTACGTCGGAGTTGTGCTCGCGTTCCTCATCGCCGCTGGCGCCTGGATGGAAATCCAGGCGGCGGGCGGAATGGAGCACGTGAGAAGCCAGATCCCGAGCTCGAGCGGGGACACTGCCGCCGAAGGGACGGCCGCGGCGCCTGCCGCAGCTCCCCCCGCCCCGCCCGCTGCCTCGGCCGCTCCGGCGGAGCCGCGGGCAGAGGCGGCCGAAGGCGCACCCCCCGACCCGACCGACACGGATACGCCGTCAAGCGAGCGGGACCGCTAGCTCTCAGCAGCAGCCGCGCTCGCCGCAGTGGGTTTCACGCGCGGCGAGCGCGGCTCCTCGAGAATCCCTGCAAAATACCCCATCTGGAAGTTACGAGGATGCGCCGTAGCCAGTAAGAACAGGTGTAGTCGGGCCGTCCGAAGCTGTCGAACTACCGCCGAAAGGATTCGTCATGGAGAGCATCAAGGCCCTGTCGCGAGGCACGAAGCTCGTCCTCGGCGCGGGCCCCCTGCTCTTCTTTAGCCTCTTCTTCAACTGGCAGATGCTCGAGATCGACTACGGGCCAGCCGGAATCGCCAAGCAGCCACAGGACGGCTGGGACGCGTGGGGGCTCCTGATCGCATTGCTGGTCATCGCCGCCGTGACTCTCGTCGTGCTCGTCCAGTTCACCGAGGTCGAGATGTCGGAGGACGTTCCGTGGGAGAGCGTGACGCTCGCGCTCGGCTCCGTGACCTTTGCGTTTGCCGTCGTCAAGAACCTGAACGACGCCCACTCGACATGGCTAAGCTACGGCTTCGTCGCGCTGGCGGGTGCTTTCGCTTACGGCACGTACCTGATCTGGGCGGAGACACACACGACGAGGAACCCGCTGCTAGGAAGGCGGAAGCTCCCGGGACGGCGCAAGCGCCGCCGATTCAGCTCAGCTGCCTGACGAGCAGCACGCGATCCTCGCCCGGCCCGTCGTAGTCCGGGACGACGCGATCGACGGCGAAGCCCAGCGCCTCGTGGAACTCTACGGAGGCCCGGTTCGCTGGTGAGGTGACGCAGCGAACGACCGTTCGTCCGTGTGAGCGCACCTCGTCGAAGAACCGCTCGTACAACGAGCGCCCGAGGCCTTGACCTCGCTTGTCAGGTGTGACGCCGACGAAGTGGATGTACGCCTCGTCGTCCGACGTCTGCGAGAGGAACCCACACAGGAACCCGACGAGATCGTCGTCCTCGTCCTCGGCGACGAAGCTCGTGCCTTCGAAGTGGAGGAAGAACAGCTTGGGGAGAATGGGCGCCATGTCGCGTCCACCCCACCACACGTTGACGCGTCCGATCACCCGGCCGTAGTCGGACGGCTTCGCATGCCGGATGCTCACGGCCATGGCCGGAGTGTAGGGCGACGCTTACGTCACTCGTGCGAGGCGTCTCGCCGTCAGGCGTCGGCGTCCGAGTCTTCCGGGGCTTCTGGTTCGTCCGCAGGCCCACCCACCGCCGCCGGAACAGGCGTGCCCTCGATGACCCTGATCTCGACGGGCGGCTCGTCGTCGACGGGGTTATCGCGCCGGTCGACGACGATGGTCGATTCCGGGCTGAGCTCGCGGCCGAGGATGAAGTCCGCAAGCGGATCCTCGATCAGACGCTGGATCGCTCGGCGCAGCGGCCGGGCGCCCATCGCTGGGTCGTACCCCTGCTCGACGAGCAGCTCGCGCGCGTCGTCCGTGAGCTCGACGACCACGCCGTGCTTGCCCATCTCCTCGCGCACGCGCTTCATCAGCAGGTCGACGACCTGGAGGATCTCGCTCTTCTCGAGCTTGTGGAAGACGATGACCTCGTCGATCCGGTTCAAGAGCTCCGGTCGGAAGACCTTCTTGAGCTCCGACATGACCCGTTCCTTCATCTCGTCGTACGAGAGCCCGCCCTCGTCGCCGATGGAGAAGCCGAGCGTCTGGTTCTTCGAGATCTGCGCAGCTCCGAGGTTCGAGGTCATGATCACGATCGTGTTGCGGAAGTCGACCTTCCGCCCTTGGGAGTCCGTGAGCTTCCCGTCCTCGAGGATCTGCAGGAGGATGTTGAAGACATCCGGGTGCGCCTTCTCGATCTCGTCGAGGAGCAGCACCGAGTAGGGCTTGCGGCGAACGGCCTCCGTGAGCTGACCGCCCTCGTCGTAGCCGACATAGCCGGGCGGGGAGCCGACGAGCCGGGACACGGAGTGCTTCTCCATGTACTCCGACATGTCCACCTGGATCATCGCGTCCTCGTCGCCGAAGAGGAACTCGGCGAGCGTGCGGGCGAGCTCGGTCTTCCCCACTCCTGACGGGCCGAGGAAGATGAACGAGCCCGTCGGCCGCTTCGGGTCCTTGATGCCCGCGCGCGCGCGACGGATCGCCTTCGAGACGGCGACGATGGCCGGGTTCTGGCCGATGACGCGCTTGTGCAGCTCGTCCTCCATACGGATGAGCTTCTGCGACTCGGCCTCCGTGAGCTTGAAGACGGGAATGCCCGTCCACATGGAGACGATGTCGGCGATCTCGTCCTCGCCGATCTCCGGCTGCTCCTCGTCGGCCTGGTTCCGCCAGTCCTCTTCGAGCTCCTTCTTCTTCTGAGAGAGCTTGCGCTCCTTGTCACGGAGCTGCGCGGCCTTCTCGAACTCCTGCGCCTCGATCGCAGCTTCCTTGTCGGCGCGGACCTTGTCGATCTCCTCCTCGAGCTCGCGATAGCGCGGCGGCGCGGACATAGTCGCGATGCGGACGCGCGAGCCGGCCTCGTCGATGAGGTCGATCGCCTTGTCCGGAAGGTGCCGGTCCTGGATGTAGCGGTCGGCGAGGACCGCGGCCGCCTGTAGCGCCTCGTCGGCGATCTTGCAGCGGTGGTGCGCCTCGTAGCGGTCGCGAAGGCCGCGCAGGATCTGCACGGTCTCGTCGATCGTCGGCTCGTCGACGCGCACTTGCTGGAAGCGGCGCTCGAGGGCGGCATCGCGCTCCAGGTACTTGCGGTACTCGTCGAGCGTGGTGGCTCCGATCGTCTGGATCTCACCGCGCGCAAGTGCGGGCTTGAGGATCGAGGCCGCGTCGATCGCGCCTTCGGCAGCGCCGGCGCCGACGAGGTTGTGGAGCTCGTCGATGAAGAGGATGATGTCGCCGCGCTGGGTGATCTCCTTCATCACCTTCTTCAGGCGCTCCTCGAACTCGCCGCGGTACTTCGACCCGGCCACGAGAGCCGCGAGGTCAAGCGTGTAGATCTGCTTGCCCTTCAGGAGCTCGGGCACCTGGCTCGAGGAGATGCGTGAGGCGAGGCCCTCGACGACGGCGGTCTTGCCGACACCGGGCTCGCCGATCAGCACCGGGTTGTTCTTCTGCCGGCGGGAGAGGATCTGCATGACGCGCTCGATCTCGGTCTGGCGGCCGACAACGGGGTCGAGCTTGCCCTCGACGGCGGCCTTCGTCAGGTTGCGCCCGAACTGGTCGAGGAGCTTCGAGCTCTTCGTCTTCTCACCGGGGGGTGCGCTCCCGGCGCCCGCCTGGCGGCGTCCCGGGCCGGAGAGCATGCGGATGATCTCGTTGCGAATCTTTTCTGCATCCGCATCGAAGTCGAGCAGGATTCGCGCAGCGACGCCTTCGTTCTCGCGCACGAGGCCGAGCAGGATGTGCTCCGTCCCGATGTAGTTGTGCCCCAGCGAGAGGGCTTCGCGCAGCGCCAGCTCGAGCACCTTCTTGGCGCGCGGCGTGAACGGGATCTGCCCGGTCGTGACCTCGTCGCCCTGGCCGACGATACGCGCGACCTGCGCGCGGACCTCCTCCACCGTGATGTCGAGCGACTCGAGAACGCGAGCGGCAAGGCCCTCCTCCTCGCGAAGCAGGCCCAGCAGGATGTGCTCGGTGCCTATGTAGTTGTGCTTGAGAGCCCTCGCCTCGTCCTGCGCGAGAACCACGACCTGCCTTGCCCGTTCCGTGAACCGCTCGAACAACTCCTTCGACGCTCCTTTCCCGATTTCCGGAGGTCGACGGGTTCGCCGCGCCCCGGGCCGAAGGTACGTGGTCTGATCGTAGCCGACTCGTCTTGTGTTGGGTTTCACTCGCCGGGTTCGCCCGGCGCCCTCGCTACCCTTCTCGGCCGTTGAGCGCAAAGGCATTAGTCACCGGCGGTGTCGGGTGAAGGTCCTCGTCACAGGATCGTCAGGGCAGATCGGTACGAATCTCGCGCTGCGGCTGCAACGCGACGGCCACATGGTCTTCGGTGTGGACAAGCGCCAGAACACGTGGACGGACGAGTTCCGATACCTGCTCCAGGACCTCGCCGGCCACTACGCGCCGTTTCGCGGAGGGATCAACGGCGTCGAATATCCGGAGGTCGACCTCGTCGTTCACCTCGCCGCGCACGCGAAAGTGCATCAACTCGTTCGGCAGCCGCACCGTGCTCTCGAGAACACCGTCATGACGTTCAACGTGCTCGAATACGCTCGCCTGAAGCACATCCCGATCGTGTTTTCGTCGAGTCGCGAGGTCTACGGCGACGTTCACCGCTTCGAGGAGTACGGCGAGCAGGTGGCGGACTTCGCGTACGCGGAGAGCACCTACTCCGCATCCAAGATCGCGGGAGAAGCGCTGATCTACTCGTACGCACGGTGCTACGGGCTGCCGTACCTCGTCTTTCGATTCTCGAACGTCTACGGCCGGTACGACAACGACTTGCACCGGATGGTGCGCGTCATCCCTCTGTTCATCCACTCGATGATGCGCGGAGAGCCGATCACGATCTACGGTGGCAGCGACAAGACGCTCGACTTCACGTACGTCGACGACTGCATCGACGGAATCGTTCGCGGAATCGAAGCGCTCGCCGAAGGGCGCGTCGTAAACCAGACGATCAACCTCGCGTACGGGGAGGGAAACACCCTCGTCCGTTGCGCCGAACGGATCGCTGCCGAGCTCGGAGTCGAGCCGAACATGACGATGGCGCCCTCGCTGCTCGGCGAGGTGACGCACTATGTCGCCGATCTCTCGAAGGCGCGCACCCTCCTCGGCTACAGCCCCAAGGTAGGGCTCGACGAGGGGATCGCCCGCGCAGTGGCCTGGTTCCGCGAGCACCGCGCGGCGCATCCCGAGGAGGACGTCACCGTCATCGCCGACCACGAGGGAACGGGGCGCGATGCCGGCGCGGTGTGGAAGCCGGCCACCGCGTCGTGAGCTCGGGGGCGCGTCCGTATCTGCACGAACCAACGCGCTGCACCCACGAGAGCAGAAAGCCGGTTCTTCGGGGAGAACTGCATCCACGAGGGCGACGCTCGAGACCCGATGCACCGAATCGAGCAGGAGTCGATCGCTCTCGCGGCGCTCGCAAGATCCGAGCCGCGGCGTAGGTCTCAGGCGGCGCTGCGACCGAGGTTCGCTCGCACGAACGACTCGAACTCGGCAGGTGGCAGCGGCCCGGCGAAGTGGAATCCCTGTCCCATGCGACAACCAACCCGCTTCAAGGCAACCACCTGGCCAGCCTCCTCGATACCCTCGGCGACAACGGTGAGGTCGAGCGCCTCTGCGAGGTCGACGATCGCCCGGACGAACGCCGCGCGACCCCTCTCTGCTCCGATGCTGTGAACGAACGAGCGATCGACCTTGAGTGTGTGCACCGGCAGGTCTCGCAGTAGCGAGAGCGACGAGTATCCGGTGCCGAAGTCGTCGAGGGCGAGCCGTACGCCGCGACTCGTCACCTCCTCGAGGATGGTCGCCATCTCCTGGCGTCGCCGCGCGAGCACCGTCTCCGTAATCTCGAGCGTGAGGGCCCGCGGCGCAAGGCCTGAGGCCGCCAATGCAGCCTCGACGTCTTCGAGCAGCCCGGGTCGCCGCACCTGCCGAGTCGAGACATTGACGCTCACCGCCATCGCCCGGCACAAGGGAAGCTCCTTCTGCCAGGTCGCGGTCTGCCGGCACGCCTCGGCCAGCACCCAGCGCCCGATGTCGACGATTCGACCGGTCTCCTCGGCGAGAGAAATAAACTCGACTGGCTCGAGCAGGCCGTGAGTCGGGTGGCGCCAGCGGATGAGCGCTTCGACGCCGAGCACCGCTCCGGTCGCGAGGTCGACAACCGGCTCGTAGTGGAGGACGAATTCCTCAGCGATTCCCGCGCGCCGGAGGTCTGCTACGAGCTCGAGCCGATCGCCGAGATGCTCGTCCATCCTCGCCGCGTAGACGACGTACTGCGCTTTCCCGCTCGCTTTGGCGCCGTACATCGCCACGTCCGAGCAACGGAGCAGTTCGTCGGCGTCGTCACCGACCGCGATCCCGACGCTCGCTGTGACAAAGACCTCTCGACCATCGATGTCGAACGGCCGCTGAAATGCGGCCGTGACGCGCTCCGCGGCATCGAGCGCAGCACCTGCGCTGTCGGGCTCCTCGACGAGAATGGCGAACTCGTCGCCACCCATTCGCGCCACCGTGAGACTTGGGGGCAGCGATGCCCGCAGACGCACTCCGACGGCGCGCAGGAGCGCGTCCCCGGCGAGATGACCGAGACCGTCGTTGACAGCCTTGAAGTCGTCGAGGTCGAGGAACAGCATTGCGGCCTGACCGTGCTCGTGAGCTCGGACGACGAGAGCGTGGTGGACGCGGTTCGTAAACAAGGCTCTATTCGCGAGTCCCGTGAGCGGGTCGTGGAAGGCCTGGTGGCGAAGCTGCTCCTCCGCCTCCCTCCGAGCCGTGACGTCGAGGAGGTACCCCTGCACGACCCGCTCGGTCCCGTCTTCGACGACTCGCGCCTCGTCTTGCACCCATACCCAGCGGCCGTCGCGCGCCTTCAGGCGATACTCGACGTGGAGGGCCTCCAACGTCGCATGCATCCGCGCGTGCGCTGCGAGCACGCGTTCCCGATCGTCGGGATGGAGGAGCTCGACGAAGAGCAACGGGTCCGAGACCCATTCGTCGGCCGAGTATCCCAGCATCGACTCGAGCTGCGGACTCGAGTAGATGTTCGAGCTCGACGGATCGACCCTGTCGATGTAGGTGGCGAGTGGAAGCTGTTCGACGAGCGTCCTGTAGCGGACCTCCGCCAAACGCAGGGCCTCCTCGCCCGTCTTGCGGTCGGTGACGTCGCGGAGGCAAGCCGTGAAGAGCGGCGCACCCGGGGCGTCGACCTGGCTGATGGCCAGCTCGGCAGGGAAGCGTGAGCCGTCGGCGCGCATCGCTTCGACCTCGATGCGACGCCTCAGAAGTTCACCGGCACTCTTCGACGGGCCCGAGGCCGACCAGCGGGCCAGGGCTCGCCGATGCGCCTCGCGAGACTCGGGCGGTATCACGAGTCCGGCGAGCTCCCGGCCGATGACCTCGTCCTTGCGATAGCCGAACACGCTCTCCGCAGCCCGGTTGAACTCGAGGACTCGCCCGAGATGGTCGATCGTGATCACCGGGTCGAGTGCAGCGTCGAGGATCGCAGCGGCGTGCGCCGAGCTGGTGCTCTCGGTTCCCGCGTCGTCGTCGGCCGCTGCGCGTTCGCTCGTCAAGGCATTGTCTACGATCGTCGCGGGCCAGGCATCGCCCTACCCTCGAAGGGGTTAGCTTGTTCGAGGCGCGAGCGCGGGGTTACCGATTCTCTGCGCGCAAGGATGGAAAAAGGATCACGTCGCGGATCGTCTCGCAGCCCGAGAGAAGCATGACGAGCCGATCGATCCCAAGGCCGAGACCGCCGGTCGGCGGCATCCCGTACGAGAGCGCTTCGACGTAGTCGGGATCGCCGCGGACACCCGCGACGTGCTCGGACTGCTCGTCGAAGCGCCGCTGTTGCTCGTCAGGGTCGTTGATCTCCGAGTACGCGTTGCCGAGCTCCATCCCGGCCGCGAAGTACTCGAACCGCTCCGTCAGCGCTTCGTCGTCGTCCGTCGTGCGCGCGAACGGGGAGAGCTCGACCGGGTAGTCGTGGACGATGGTCGGCTCGATCAGGCTCGGCTCGACGAAGTGCCCGAAAGCATGGTCGACGAGCTGCGTCCAGTCCTTGTCCGCGCTCGTATCCACCCCACGCTCCCGGAGCCAGGCACGGAGCTCGTCGGCGTCGTGCGTCCAGAGCTCGAGCTGCTCGAGCGCGTCGACGAAGCGCACGCGGCGCCAGGGCGCCTTCAGGTCGATCTCGTGCCCACGGAACGTCACGCGTGTCGTCCCGAGGACCTCGAGCGCCACGCGCTCGAGCATCGTCTCGATCCGCTCCATCGTGTCGCGGTAGTCGGCGAACGCCTCGTACCACTCGAGCATCGTGAACTCGGGCTGGTGCTTGTACGAGACGCTCTCGTTCCTGAAGTCCTTCCCGATCTCGTACACGCGCTCGAGGCCGCCGACGATGAGGCGCTTGAGGTAGAGCTCGGTCGCGATGCGCAGATAGAGGTCGGACTCGAGCTCGGTCGAGCGTGTCACGAAGGGGTGCGCGAATGCTCCGCCGTAGCGCGGCTGGAGGACGGGCGTCTCGACCTCGACGAACCCCTCCTCGTCGAGGTACCGGCGGATCGCTGTGACGACGCGCGTTCGAAGGAGTGCGAGGTCGCGCGAATCGTGGTTCATCAGTAGGTCGAGGTACCGCTTCCGGTACCTCGTCTCGACGTCCGTGAGGCCGTGGAACGTGTCCGGGAGTGGACTCCGGTTCCTCGCCAGAAGGGTCAGCTCGTCGACAGCGATCGAGGGCTCGCCCCGCCGCGACTTGGCCGGCGTCCCGACGACTCCGAGCACGTCGCCGAGGCGCACCTCGACGTCGCCGATCCGGCCCGAGTCGCAGATGAGCTGGATCCGTCCGGAGCGATCGACGAGGTCGAGGAATACGAGCTTTCCCATCTCGCGCCGCGCCATGACCCGACCCGCGAGGCGCCGTGTGCTCCCAGCTTGGCCGCCGGGTTCCACCGTCTCTGTCTCGGCGCGGACGGACGCGACGTCGTCCCGGTCGGGAAAGCGCTTCGGCCCCGTCATCGTCGGCCAGCCTACCCGCCTATGCCGCCGTCAACTTAGAACCGCTTTCACGATGATCGCCCGACATGGTCGCTCATTGTGAAAGGGGTTCTTCAGCCCGGACGACCCAGCGAACACAGGAGAGGTTCCTCGTGAGGCGTACAGTGATGACCTCGCCCTGCCGAAGGCCCTCATACCGGGCCCGGCTCACGCGCCAGGCGCGGATCGTGTCCGACGTACCGTCGTCGACCGCGATGTAATGGCGGCGCTTCTCGTCGTCACCGAACGTACGCAGCCGGAGGATCGGTCCCGTGACCTCGACCGCCGTCCTCCAGTCCGCGCCTGCCATCACGACGAGTGCCGCTCCGAGGATCACGCCCCCGCACGCCAC
>DATAEF010000089.1:0-12255 GCA_036258155.1 Gaiellaceae bacterium
TGAAGTGGAGGGTTGTTCGCGGCACGTTCCCGCCCGGCGTCAGGCTTTCGCAGAAGGCCGGCACGATCGCCGGGACGCCGCGTCGGATCGGAAGCTTTCCTGTGACGCTTGAGGCACGCGACGCGCTCGGCGCGAAGTCGCGTACTACGCTCGTTTTTATCGTCTCGTAGTCGCGGCATCCGTAGTGGCCTCGGCCCATTCCGGGGCCACGACCCTCTCTGAGGCAAGTCGTACTGCCTAGTCATTCCCTTCGTGAGGACGACGACCTCATCCACGTCGCGCCCCGAAGACGACCGGGAGCGCGGCCGCGAGCGTCGCGAAGACGTAGAAGTAGTAGAAGGTCATCGTCAGGTAGAAGAGGTTGGCGACGAGAGTCGCGACCAACGCGGCCGTCATGCCCCACGCGAGCGGGCGAAGGCGGGCAGCCAGGGGATCGCACGCCACCGAGAGAGCACGTCCGATCCTCCGTGCAGCGCCGAGACGGCGGAACAGCCAGACGACGAACGCCGCGAACAGGACGGTTCCCACGATTCCCGTCTCGACGAGCGTGGCGACGTAGAACGAGTGGGGCCCGAACTCGGGCCGGCCGGTGACGAACTCGTAGTAGACGGCGAAGTTGTTGAGCCCGAGACCCAGCAGCGGGTTGGAGGAGAGTACGTCCGGGACGAAGCCGTAGACCTCGAAGTGCGGTGACGCAGCGCCGCGGCTGGTGTTCGTCCGCGCCCGAAGCACCGTGAGGAAGAAGTCGAGCCTCACCATCACGACCGCCCCGACGATCACCGCGACGGCGCAGAGCGGGACGAGAAATGCGGGCCGGCGAAGGTACCTCCGGTACGGGAGAGCAAGGACGAGCGCGCCACAGCCCAGACCCAGGAGCGCGCTACGCGAGAGCGTCGCCAGGAGCACGACGAGCGAGAAGCCGAGCAGCACGGCGAGCGGCACCTTCCAGCGATGCCCACGCTCGAGCCGCAGGTAGAGCGGCGTCAGGACGAGCAGCGGGATCACGAGCTCGATGCCGAGGTGGTTCGGGTCACCGGTGAGCGCGTTCGGCCGGAACACCTCCTGGGTCCCTCCGACCGCGCCGAACACGTTGATCCCGGTCTGCCGGGACGTGATCGGCTCTATGAGCAGCTCGTCGAGGTTCGCGCCGGCCACCTCGGCGAGGAAGAGCTGGACGACCCCGTAGGCGGCGTTGAATGCGATACCGCCGCAGAAAGCCGCGAGGGCATACCAGTAGAAGCGAATGCCACGCCGTGCGAGGAGCGCCACACCGGCGACCAGGAACCCGAAGTGCAGGACGAACTTCACCATTCCCTTCGCCCATTGCGCGAGCGCCTGTCCCGTGTCGAGGTTGTAGAAGCCGAGGAGATAGACGAGCGCGAACGCGATCAGGAAGACGAGCGCGACGGTCGATGTCTTCGACAGGCGGCCGTCTGCATGCTCGAAGCGGTCCCAGGCGAAGAGCACGAGGAAGATCGATGTGAGCACGTCGGACAGCGTCAGCGAACCCGCCAGCTCCCACTGCAGCTTGTGGAACGTGACGGTGAAGATCGTCGCGAGGAACAGCCCGTCGAGCACGGGTTGCACGAGCACGTGCTCCCGGGGCGCCGGAACGGCGAGCGCGTGTGTCGTCATGCGATCGACCTGAGGAGCGCCGCCGTCTCCTCGACGCGAGCGCGCCGCGAGAGCCGGTCGCGCAGCGCGTTCGAGAGCTCGACGCTCTCGAGGCCACCGTCGAGGAACCGGCCATGGAGTGCTTCGAGCGCCGTCCGGATGCCGTCGACGTCGGTCGGCGCGACCACCGTCCCGGCGCGAGTCTCTCGAATGAGCTCTGCAGCTGCGCCGTCGGGTGGCACGACGGCCAGGATGGGGCGGCCCGCAGCGAGGTACTCGAACACCTTCCCGGAGAGAACGCCCTTCCCTCGTCCGTCCGCATCGGGCACGAGAAGGAGGAGTGCCTCGGAGTCGCGCTGCAGCCGCAGCGATTCCATTCGGGGCGCGTAGTCGACCAGCTGCAGGCGGTCGCCCAGCCCGAGCGACTCCGCCCACTCGGTATCCGACGACCGGAAGTCGCCCACGAAACGGGCGACGGCGTCGACGCCGGAGTCGTGCAGCGCCTGCAGGAACGGACGAGGATCGCGGCTCCCGAAAAAGCTGCCCGCGTGCGTGATCCGAAATCGAGGTGCGGGCCGGTACTCGAGGCCGACGAAGTCGTCGAAATCGCACCCGTTCGCAATCGTGCGGACGATGCCGCGAGGGTTGAGTCCCCGGACCTCGTCGGCGATCGCCTTTGAGACGCACGAGATCGCGTCCGCCCGCCGCGCGACGAGACGTGCGAGTTGCTCGTTCACCGCCTGTCGGGCGCGGGTGGCAGTCGTGTCCGCGCGGCGATGCTGGTTCGCGACGATCGGATCTCGGAGGTCGGCGAGCCAGCGCGCTCCGGCCGCTTTCTGGACGGCCGCTCCGACGAAGTGGATCGACCCAGGCGGCGACGTCGTGATCACCGCGTCGATTCCCTCTCGTCGCGCGATCCGAATCGCGGCCGGGATCGCGGTGATGTTCCAGGTGACGCTCGCATCCGGCACGAGCAGGCGGCGAGCCGTCACCTGCGCCTGGACGAGCGCGCGGTCGAGGCCCTCCGCGTGGCGCAGCTCCTCGGCCGGCTTGCGCGCGCGTGGGCCCAGGTACCGCACGCGGTGAATCCAGGCCTGGGTGGGAGCGCGGAGCTCGGCGTCGCGATGCACCCATTTTGGGTCCTCGGGCGCCAGTACGTGCGTCTCGATGCCCAGCGCGGGCAGGTACTGCGCGAGCTTCAGCGAGCGCTGGACACCCCCGCCGCCGGCCGGCGGGAAGTACATGGTGACGAGCAGGACCTTCACGCGGGAAAAGGGTAGACGGGCGGGCCTGACCCCTACAGCACTGCGAACGCCTCGCGCGCTGCCGCGATCGTCGCGTCGATCTCGGCGTCACCGTGCGCGCTCGAGAGAAACCAGGCCTCGAACTGCGACGGGGGCAGGTAGACGCCGCGCTCCAGCGTCGCCCGATGGAAGGCTGCAAACCGACTCGTGTCCGCGCGCTGGGCGTCCTCCCAGCTCCGGATCGGCGACTCCGTGAAGAAGAACCCGAACATGGTGCCGGCGAGTGTCGGCTGCCCGTCCACGCCCGCCTCCGCTGCCGCGTCGCCGATTCCGGCGAAGAGCCGCTCGCCGGCGCGCGCGATGCCCTTCCATACCCCGGGTTCTCCGAGGACCCGCAGCGTCTCGATCCCGGCGGTCATCGCGAGCGGGTTCCCGGAGAGCGTGCCGGCCTGGTACACGGGACCGGCAGGCGCGACGAGCTCCATGATCTCGCGTCGCCCGCCGAATGCCCCGACAGGCAGGCCTCCTCCGATCACCTTGCCGAGCGTCGTGAGGTCCGGCCTGACGCCGTACATCGCCTGCGCGCCGCCCGGATGCACCCGGAAGCCGGTCATCACTTCGTCGAAGACGAGCAGCGCACCGCGAGCTGCCGTCAGCTCGCGAAGCCCTTCGAGGAATCCCTCCGCAGGTACGACCAGACCCATGTTCCCAGCGACCGGCTCGACGATCACCGCAGCGATGTCGTCGTGCTCTGCGAAGAGACGCTCGACGGCCGCAAGGTCGTTGTACGAAGCGGTCAGCGTGTCGGCGACGGCTCCGGGCGTGACGCCGGGAGAGTCGGGCAGGCCGAGGGTCGCGACACCGGAGCCCGCCTGCACGAGCAGAAGGTCCGCGTGCCCGTGGTAGCAGCCCGTGAACTTCACGACCTTCGAGCGCCCGGTGAAGGCGCGCGCGAGGCGGAGCGCGCTCATCGTCGCCTCGGTACCCGAGTTGACGAAGCGGACGAGCTCGATGCTCGGCAGGGCATCCTGGATCAGCCGGGCAAGCTCGAGTTCGAGGGGGCTCGGAGCGCCGTAGCTCGTCCCCCGCCGGACAGCGTCCTCCAGCGCCGCAATGACCCGCGGGTGGGCGTGACCGAGGATGAGCGGCCCCCAGGACAGGACGTAGTCGACGTAACGGTGCCCGTCCACGTCGACGAGGTACGCCCCTTCGCCGCGTTCGACGAAGAGCGGCGTGCCGCCGACGGCTCGGAACGCGCGAACCGGTGAGCTGACCCCGCCCGGAAGCAACCCGGTCGCGTCCTCGAAGAGCTCCTCCGACCGCGACCACCCCCGACGGCTCACGACCACCGCCAGGAAGCCCTGCAACGACGGGTCACTTGGCGCTCGCGCCCGCGGCACTCGGCCTCTCGAAGCTTGCGAAGCCCTGTCACCTGGCTTGTCCCCCCCTTACTGGAGCACGGCGCCGTGTGCGTGGGCCACCGACTCGGCAGCCGTTTCTCCCGAGTGGATGCAGTCGGGAACGCCGACGCCGCGATAGGCGGCGCCCGCGACGGCCAGGCCCGGATGAGCCTCGAGCGCCGCCTCGATGCGCTCGAGCCGCTCGGGGTGGCCGAGCACGTACTGCGGCATTCCACGAGGCCAGCGGTGAACACGCGTCAGGATCGGCATGGCCGATATCCCGAGCAACGCGACCTCGTCACGCGCGAGTCCCAGCAGATCTCGGTCGCGCATCTTGGTGACGTCGCGCGCGCCGAAACGCCCGGCATAGACGCGGATCAGCGCCGTGCCCTCCGGCGCCCGGCCTACCCACTTCCGTGACGTCCATGTACACGCCAGTACGTCCGTCGCCTCAACGCGTGGCACGACGTAGCCGTACCCGTCGAGAGAGGGGACGTCCTCCTCGCGGTACGCCAGCGTCACGATCGCCGAGGACGCGTACGGGATCTCGGAGTGGAGCTCCGCGAGATCACGGTCGACTCCGGCGAGGAGCGATGCGGCCTCGAAGGCCGGAACCGCGAGGATGACGGCGTCCGCATCGACCGTGGCGCGGTCGTCGAGCTCGACGACCCAGCCGTCGCGTGCCCGGCGAAGACCGACCGCCGACCGTCCGACCGCCGTCTGGATCCGGCCCTCCAGCCGGTTGCAGAGCGTGAGAACGAGCACGTCCATTCCGGATTCGAGCGTGACGAAGGGAGCAAAGCGGCCGGCTGAAGCCGGCGTCGAGGCCAGTCCACGCAACACGCTTCCGTGCTCGAGCTCCAGCGCGCGCAGCTGAGGGAACGTGGCCTGCAACGAGAGCTGCGCTCCGTCGCCCCCGTAGATCCCGGTGATGAGCGGCTCGACGAGGTTGGCCCACGCTTCGGGACCGAGTCTGCGCGACACGAAACCGGCGATGGACTCGTCGCCGCGCTTCGTGTCCGGAGGGATGTCCAATTCGGCCGCCAGGCGAGCCTTCGCCTCGGGCGATAGGAGCGCGCTCTCGGAAAGCGCATCGATATTCGTCGGGATCGTTCCAGTCAGGCCCTCCGGAAGCGGATGGAGATCGCGGCCGCGCCGTACGAACGTGCGCGCGTACTCGGGTCGGCGGCCGACGAGCTCGTGACGAAGCCCGAGCTCCTCGCAGAGGCCGACGCCTCGCTCCTTCCGCGAGAGGAAGCTGTCCGCCGCTCCTTCGATCACGAAGCCGTCGACATGCTCGGTCAGGAGCTTCCCGCCCACGCTCGCCCCGCGCTCGACCAGCAACGGACGCTCCCACGCCACGTCGCTCGGCACGAGCTGCGCGAGACGGTTCGCAGCGGCGAGCCCGGCGATTCCTCCCCCGATGATGACCGTTCTCATGCCGCACGTGTCCCCTCGAGCCAGTGAGCGGCGCGCGCTCGGACAAGGCCTGCGAGCGACTCCACGAACGCCGGGTCGTCGTTCAGCGCGGGCGGGCGCTCGAGCCGCAGCCCGAGCCTCGCAGCGACCGCCTGAGCCCGCTGGTCGATGTCGAAGAGCAACTCGACGTGGTCGGAAACGAAACCGACCGGCACGCTGACCACATCGCGCACGCCGCGCGTAGCGAGCTCCTCGAGGTGCTCGCGTATGTCAGGCCCTGCCCATGGCTCCGGCGTGCGCCCCGCGGACTGGTAGCTCCAGGACCACCGCTCGGCGGGAACCTCCGCGCGCCCGGCCACCAGGCTGGCAGTCTCCCGGCACTGGGCGTCGTAGGGATCCCCGGCCGCGAGGACCCGCACCGGAAGGCTGTGGGCGCTGAAGACGACGTGAACGCGCTCCCGCTCGGCTTCTGGCCAGCGCGAGAGACCCTCGCCCACTCTGCGCGCGAATGCATCGACGAGCCCCGGCGCGTCGTGGTAGCTCGGGACGTGGTCGAATTCGATCCGGCCACGGTAGAGGTCGAGCCCGTCGGCGATCTTCTGCTGATAGCGCGCAACTGACAGCGCGCTGAACTGCGGGGCGAGAACGAGGCTCACGGCGTGTGTGACGCCGTCGTCGACCATCTCGCCAACGACCTCCTCGATCCACGGCGCCCAGTGGCGCATGCCGAGGTAGCACCGGTAGCCGTCGCCGAGCGCGCTTTCCATGGCATCAACCTGCTGTCGTGTGATCCGGAGAAGCGGCGAGCTGCCGCCGATCGCGCGGTAGTTCTCCGTGATCTCCTCGAGAACTGCCGTCGGAGTCGGACGGCCCGAGCGAATGTCGGCGAGGTACCCCGGGATCTCGTCGAGGGACGCCGGCCCTCCGTAGGCCATGATGAGCACACCCACGGGGAGCTGAACACGGTGTCTGACACCATCGCCCCCCAATCCCGCATGGTTAGGCGGGGTGGTGTCAGACACTAGGCTCATGATGTTCGCTCTCGCACGTGCTCCACGAGACGGAGCACGTTGTCCACCGGCGTCTGTGGCACGAGCCCGTGCCCGACGTTGAACACATGGCCGGGCCGGTCCCGTGCGCGATCGAGGACGTCGTCGATCCGAAAGCGGAGCTCCGGCCAGGGTGCGAGCAGAGCCGCCGGATCGAGGTTCCCCTGCACCGGCCGCTCGAAGCCGACCCTTTCCCACGCCTCGTCGAGGGGAAGGTGCCAGTCGAGCCCGACGACGTCGCCGCCACACGCTGCCGCCTCGGCGAGGTACGAGCTCACACCGAGGGAGAAATTGACGACGGGGACACCTGCCACGGCGACAGCGGCGAACAGCTCGCGGTTGTGCGGAGCGACGTAACGGACGTAGTCGTCTCGACCGAGCGCACGTCCAGCCCACGAGTCGAATACCTGCAGGGCCTGCGCTCCCGCCCGCGCCTGGGCGAGGAGGTAGTCAGCCTGGACGGTGACGAGCTTGCCAAGGAGCCGTCTCCAGGCGGCCGGCTCGGACAGCATGAAGGCCTTCGTTCGGGAGAAGTCCTTCGACGTTCCGCCTTCGATGGCGTAGCTCGCGAGCGTGAATGGCGCTCCCGCGAAGCCGATCACCGGGATGTCGCGCGACTCGAGCTCGGCACGGACGAGCGCGATCGCGCGGAGCGTCGCCGGCATCGTCTCCTCGGCCGGAGGCGTCCCCAGGAGGTCGACGTCCCGCGTGCTCGTGATCGGGTTTCCGATGCTCGGCCCGTCGCCTGTCACGAAGGCGAGTTCGAGACCCATGCCGACGAGCGGGGGAAGGATGTCCGAGAAGACGATCGCGGCGTCGAGCTCGAAAGCCTCGACCGGGAGGAGCGTGACCTGCGCGGCGAGCTCGGGCGTCCCGATCAGCTCGAGAAGCGAGTGCTTCTCCCGCAGCGCTCGGTACTCGGGCTGGTAGCGCCCGGCCTGGCGGAGGAGCCATACCGGCGTCCTGCCCACCGGAAGGCCGCGGCAGGCACGAAGGAACAGGGCTGTCGGCTCGGTGTCCGCCTTCGCGCCGCGGGCCGCCCTCACCCCGAGCTCTGCCACGCCACCCTGCCCACGAAGAACGGGCCTAGCCGCTCGATGTGGAGCGACGTCTGCTTCGTCTTGCGCATCCGCTGGACGATGATGGAGAGCGGGTGCAGCTCCGGACCCAGCAAGCCGACCACGAAGTCGTTGTCGAGCTTGTCGAGCCCGTGGCAGGCGAGTCGAATGTCGTACCCGAGGCCCGCTCGGCCGAACGACATCCCGATGCCCCCGTGCTCCATGAGGACGGCGTTCTGCTCGGTCCGCGAGAGCTGCTCGAACGATCCTGCGCGGCGCAGCGGGTACCAGATCGCCCATTTGAGCGCGGGATTGAGGATGCGGTGCCGCGGTCGCTCGACGAGGGTCTCCTCCAGGTCCTGCTCGTGCCCGATCGCATACGTCCGGCCGAGCATCGTAAGCTCCGGCTTCGGCTCGAGCTCCCCGAACGGAGGCGACTGGAGGAAGCTGCGAAGCTCCGAGACGAACGCTTCGGGCGTCTCGCTCACCGTGAGCAGGGCGACACCAGTCGGGTCGTTGACGTCCTTGTAGAGGGCGCCGACGATCCCCGCCGCCTCGAGTGCCGAGCCGAGCGGCGCTGCGTCGTGTGCCCCGCCGAAAGCATGGAGCTGCATGTAGAGCCTCCGGTCGAGCGACGTCGTCTCGCCCTCGGCACTCACTCCGTGCTCGGTGACATCGACGCCCTCGAGCGCTTGCTCGTCGGGTCGGTCGTCGACGCGCGCGGTCACGCTCGTCCCTGGAGCCACGAAGCCGCGTCCTTCGCGTGGTACGTGACGACGAGATCGGCGCCTGCTCGCCTGATTCCCGTGAGCACCTCGAGGACGACTGCGCGCTCGTCGAGCCAGTCGTTGGCGGCGGCGGCCTTGACCATCGCGTACTCGCCGCTCACGTTGTACGCGGCGAGCGGAAGCTCCGGAAAGCGTTCGCCGACCGCGCGGACCACGTCCAGGTAGCCGAGAGCGGGCTTGACCATGAGAGCGTCGGCGCCCTGCTCAACGTCGAGCGCGGCCTCGCGGAGCGCTTCCCGGGCGTTGCCCGGATCCATCTGGTGGGACCGGCGATCGCCGAACGCAGGCGTGCCCTCGGCCGCCTCTCGGAACGGCGCGTAGAACGCCGATGCGTACTTCACCGCGTACGAGAGGATCGCTACCCGCTCGAGACCCTCTCCGTCGAGGGCGGTGCGGATTGCTCCGACCATGCCGTCGATCATCCCGCTCGGTGCCACGACGTCGGCTCCTGCATCGCCGTGGGAGACGGCGATCCGACCGAGGACTTCGAGCGTCTCGTCGTTCAGCACCTCACCGTCGGGGCCGACGAGGCCGCAGTGCCCATGATCCGTGTACTCGCACAGGCAGACGTCCGTCATCACCACGAGCTCGGGGAGGTCCTCCTTGAGCGCCCGTATCGCCTGCTGGGCGACGCCGTCCTCGGCATGGCTCTCGAGGCCCACTGGATCCTTCTCGCTCGGGATCCCGAACAGGAGGACGGCCTTGATCCCGAGCGCTGCGAGCTCGCGCGCTTCGGCTCCGAGCAGGTCGACCGACAGCTGGTCCACGCCCGGCATCGAGGCCACCGGGCGGCGCACGCCTGCGCCCGGGACCACGAACAAGGGATGGACGAGATCGTCGGGCGCGAGCGTCGTCTCACGGACGAGATCGCGCAGCCCAGGTGTCCGCCGAAGCCGCCGCGGCCGTTTCGCGCCGGGAACGAGCCGGAGCGCTTCCAGCGGATCGCTCGAGAATCCGGTCACGAGCTATGTCTCCCCGAAGTGCGACACGAGGGCACGAATGATGCCGTCCGCGGTCGTCTCGTCGGCGACGGCACCAACGGGGAGGCCGACCTCCCGCGCGACAGCAGCGGTCTTCGGGCCGATGCAGACGAGAACGGTCGAGTCACCGAGCCCGTCCAACGAGCTCGCGATCGTCGCGAGGCTCCGCACCGCCGAGCCGCTCGCGAGAACGATCGCGTCGGCGATCCGCAGCGGAAGAACTCCCCACAACGTCGGCTCGACCTGAATCGTGCGGTAGGCGACGACCGAGTCGACGTCGGCTCCTCGTTCTCGAAGCTCGTCGGCGAGCCGGGGATCGGCGATGTCGGCCTGCAGGAGGAGCACGCGCTTCCCGTCGAGCGACCCGAGGCCCCCTGCGATGTCCTCGGAGGCGCGCGCTGCGACGAACGACGGCACGACCCCGAGCGCGCGCACCGCCTCGGCTGTGATTGGCCCGACGGCGGCGATCCGCGTCGCGGGACCGATCGTGCTCAGTCGCTCGCCTACCGCGGCCACCCCGTTGACGCTGGTGAAGACGACCCATTCGTAGTCGGGGAGCTCCTGGACCGCGGCATCGAGCTCATGCGGATCCTCGACCGGGCGGATCTCGACGAGCGGCACGATCGAGACCTCGGCGCCGAGCAGCTCGAGAGAGTCCGCGAGCGGCCTCGACTCGGGCCGCGTGACGACGATTCTGCGTCCGGCGAGGGGTAGCTCAGCCAGGGGTCGCTCAGCCACGGATCGCCGCCAGAATCCGGTCCGCTCCCGCCGCGAGGGCCTCGCCGGCGAGCCGCTCGCCCAGCTCGTCGGGCTCACCGTCACCCGATACGCGAACGAGCTCGGACCCGTCGACCGCGGCCACCAGGGCGTCCATCTGCACCAGCATGCCTCGTGACACTTTGTCACCTGGCGCGCGGGCGACCGTCGAGAGCGCGGCGACGGGTGCGGCGCAGCCCCCACCGAGGGCACGGAGAAAAGCTCGCTCGGCGCTCGTGGTCGCCCGTGACGCCGAGTCGTCGATCGCAGCGAGAAGCTCGACCATTCGCTCGTCACGCGCTCGACACTGGACCGCGAGCGCGCCCTGCCCAGGCGCCGGGAGGATCACCTCGGGCGCAAGCCACTCGGCGACCTCGCTCTCGAGACCGAGACGCCTGAGTCCCGCCGCCGCGAGAACGGCCGCGTCGTACTCGCCCGCGCGCACCTTCCCGACACGGGTGTCGACGTTGCCGCGGATCGATCTGATCTCGAGATCCGGACGCAGCGTCCGCAACTGCGCCTCGCGGCGGAGGCTGCTCGTCCCCACGACCGCGCCTTCGGGAAGTGCGGCCAGGGTCACCCCGGCCTGTGAGACGAGGCAGTCACGAGCATCCTCGCGCCGACACACAGCACCGACGACCAGGTCGGGCGCGGGCTCCGTCGGCAGGTCCTTGAGCGAGTGCACGGCAACGTCGATCTCGCCCTCGCGGAGCGCCCGCTCGAGCTCGAGGGTGAAGAGCCCTTTGCCGCCGATCGCAGGGAGCGGCTCGCCCTTCGCCTGCGTCCGGTCACCCTCGGTCACGATCGCCGCCACGTCGCATGTGAGACCCGAGTGCGCAGACTCGAGCGAGTCGACCACGCGGCCCGTCTGCGCCCGGGCGAGCGGCGAGGCCCGAGTGCCGAGGATCATCGCCGCAGGACGCGGCGGAGCTCTCACCGGTCGTGCGGCGCAGTCAGCCCGAAAAGCTCTCGAACGGCGTCGGCGACCTCGTCCGAGTCGCCCGTGCTGGCCCGCTCGCGGAGCCTGACGGTCGGCTCATGGAGGAGCTTCGTCACGAGCGCGCGCGACAGGTGCTCGATTCGTTGAGCCGTCGCTGGATCGACGCGGTCGAGGTCCCGCAGAGCGCGCTCGACCTCCCGCTCCCGGATCTCCTCGGCCTGCAGGCGAAGCGCAGCGACGAGTGGCTCGACCTCGAGCTCGAAGTACCGGCGGCGGAAGCTCTCGACCTCCTCCTCGATGATCTCTTCGACATGCGGGACCTCCCGCAGTCGCGAGGACATCGCGTGGTCGAGCCCCACCCGCAGATCGTCCACGTCGAAGAGACGGACGCCGGAGACGTCCCCGGCGCTACGCTCGACATCCGCGGGAACCGCCAGGTCCACCACGACGAGCGGCCGTCCTTCCCGCTGGGACATCGCACGACGCATGACCTCGGTAGGGACGACGGGAGTCTCGGAGGCGGTTGCCGTCACGGCGACGTCGGCCCACGCGAGAACGTCCTCCAGCTCGTCCAGGCCGTAAGCGGTCACGCCAGGGCGCTCCGCGACTTCGACCGCGCGCTCGCGCGTGCGGTTCGCCACCCCGATCTGAACGACGCCACGACCCACCAGGGCTGTAAGCGTCTGCAGCCCGATCCGGCCCGCTCCGACGACCAGCGCGCGCTTCTCGCGGAGATCGCCGAGCACTCCCTCTGCGAGGGCCAGCGCCATGGAGCTTGCCGTGGCCGCGTTCGCGCCGATGGCCGTCTCGGACCGCGCGCGGCGGCCCGCTGTGATCGCGGTACGAAAGAGCAGCGAGAGCTCGGGGCCGACGGTGCGCGCGGCCGTTCCCGCCTCGAGGGCGTCGCCCACCTGGCCGAGAATCTCGGACTCACCGAGGACGAGCGAGTCGAGACCCGCCGCAACCCGGCAGAGGTGGCGCACCGCGTCGTCTCCCGAATGGACGTA
>DATAEF010000090.1:0-2479 GCA_036258155.1 Gaiellaceae bacterium
GTGCGCCAAGCCCAGGCCGGGCCGCTCGTAGAGCAGGAACGCGACGAAGACGACGACGTAGGACGCGCCGGAGGCGGCCAGCAGCAGCTGGCGCCCCGAGAAGGCCGCAGACATACCCGCAGCTTCCGCGAGAAAGCCGCCACGGGCGTCCCTCGAACGGGTTATTCGACGGTGACGGTCTTGGCCAGGTTCCGCGGCTGATCGACGTTCAGGCCGCGCAGACGCGCGACTCGATACGCGAACAGCTGCAACGGCACAACGGCGAGCACCGCCTGCAGGAAGGACGGCGTGCGCGGGACGTAGATCACGTCGTCTGCGTGGTGCTGGATGTCCTCGTTCCCGTCCGTCGCGATCGCGATCACGTGCGCGCCGCGGGCCCGGGTCTCCTGGATGTTGGAGACGATCTTGTCGTAGACGTGAATGTTGGTCGCGACGACGACGACCGGCGTCCCTTCCTCGAGCAGTGCGATCGGCCCGTGCTTCATCTCGCCCGCGGAGTACGCCTCCGTCGGGATGTACGAGATCTCCTTCAGCTTCAGCGCTCCCTCGAGCGCGACCGGCAGCCCGATGTGGCGGCCGAGGTAGAGGAAGAAGTCCTGCTGGTAGAAGCGCTGAGCGATCTCCTCGATCGGATGGTCGCCCTCGAGGAACCGCGCAACCTTCTTGGGAAGCGTGTAGACCTGGTCGACGATGTAGGAGATCTCGTTCGGCGGCAGGGTGCCGCGCATCTCGGCGAGCTTCAGGCCGAGGAGGTACAGCAGAGAGACCTGCGCCGTGAATGTCTTCGACGCCGCGACGCCGACCTCGAGCCCGCAACGCGTGTAGAGCGTCGAATCGACCTCGCGGGTGATGTGCGAGCCCATCATGTTCGTGATCGCGACGGTGTGGGCGCCCTTCTCCCGGGCGAGCCGCATCGCTCCGACGGTGTCGCGCGTCTCGCCCGACTGCGAGATCCCGATCGCCAAGGTGTTCTCGTCGATCACCGGGTTCCGGTAGATCCACTCGGAGGCGATGTCCGGCTCGACCGGGATCCGGGCCCACTCCTCGAGCACGTAGCGGCCGACGACGCCGGCGTGGTACGCGGTGCCGCAGGCGAGGATGACGATGCGGCGCAGGTCGGCCAGCTGCTGGTCGTCCATGCCGAGGCCCTCGAGGACGAGCTTTCCGTGGCGCGTGCGGTCGCCGATCGTCTCCGCGATCGACTCGGGCTGCTCGTAGATCTCCTTGAGCATGAAGGTCTCGTAGCCGCCCTTCTCGGCGCTCTCGTCGTCCCAGTCGAGCTCGAGCGCCTCGTGCTCGACGGGCTTGCCGTCGGCGCGGACGAACTCGACGCTCTCCGGCGTGATCGAGACGATGTCGCCGTCGTCGGGGAAGACCACGTTGCGTGTCTCGCCGAGGAAGGCAGCAGCGTTGGAGGCGAGGAAGTTCTCATCGCGCCCGAGGCCGACGACGAGCGGCGTCTGGCAGCGCGCACCGACGAGGAGGCCGGGGTGGTCGCGGTGGATCACGACGAATGTGAAGTGGCCCTCCAACTCGTCGTAGGTCTTCACGACGGCGTCGGTCAGGTCACCCTCGTAGTGGCCCTCGATCAGGTGCGCGACCGTCTCGGCGTCGGTCTCGGAGCTGAAGCCATGGCCCGCTGCCTTCAGCGTTTGCTTGAGCTCGCGATAGTTCTCCACGATCCCGTTGAGGACGATGGCCAGATGCCCGTCCTCGCACGCCGTCAGCGGGTGGGCGTTGCCCTCGGTGACCGCGCCGTGCGTGGCCCAGCGAGTGTGGCCCAGACCGGTCGTCGAGCCTGAGCCGTTCGTCGACGCTGCCTGCTTCAGGAACTGAAGGTTCCCGACGGCGCGGACGTACTCGAGCCCGTCGTTCTCGAGCAGTGCGATCCCCGCTGAGTCGTAGCCGCGATATTCGAGGCGCTCGAGGCCGTGAATGAGAAGTGGCTTCGCTGCTCTCGGCCCGACGTATCCGATGATGCCGCACACCCGGGACCTCCTTCGCTCGTTGGCCGCGTTCGCAAATCCCCCCTCGAAAACGCACAAGAGCCCGGCTTACGAGCGACCCCTTCTTCGCGGTCGACTAGCCGAGCTCTCGACGAACGAGAGCCGAGATCCTAGCACAGAGGGAGGCCGCTTCCTGCTCATTTTCAGCCTCCGCGAGGATCCTGACCAAAGGCTCTGTCCCCGATGGGCGAACCAAAACCCTCGCCCCCCCGTCGAGCTCGCGATTGAGCGACTGAACCTGCGCGAGCAGGTCGTCCGGGAGCTCACGAACCTGCACAGGAAGGTTCTCCTTGACCTGCGCGAACCGGGGCATGACAGCGGCCGCCTCGGCGAGCGTTCGCCCCTCGAGCGCGCGGCAGAGGAGGAGCGCGGCAGCGAGCCCGTCGCCGGTCACATGACCGTCGAGGCAAATCAGGTGACCGGACTGCTCCCCGCCCAGGATGGCGCCCTCCCGCCGAAGCGCCTCGAGCACG
>DATAEF010000091.1:0-2581 GCA_036258155.1 Gaiellaceae bacterium
ACCTTCTTCCACAGGACCGGGGATACCTCGTACCCGTAGAGGCGGTCGAGGATCCGGCGTGTCTCCTGGGCGTCGACGAGGCGCTTGTCGATGTCCCTCGTCTCGTCGAGCGCCCGGCCGATCGCGTCCTTCGTGATCTCGTGGAACACCATTCGGCGGACGGGAACCTTCGGCTTCAGGACCTCGACGAGATGCCACGCGATCGCCTCGCCCTCGCGATCCTCGTCCGTCGCGAGGAGGAGCTCGTCGGCCCCGGAGAGATGCTTTCGGAGCTCGCCGACGATCTTCTTCTTGCCGGGATCGACGACGTAGTACGGCTCGAAGCCCTTGCTCACGTCGACGCCGAGCGCGCCGAAACGCTTCCGTTGCGCCTCCGGGACGTCCGAGGCCCGGTCCGGCAGGTCGCGAATGTGACCCACGCTGGACTCGACGGCGTACTCGCCACCGAGGTAGCCGGCAATGGTCCGGGCTTTCGCGGGGGACTCGACGATGACCAGGCGCTTGGGCATTGGCGGGACACGATAGCGTTGGTTCCGACCGCCGCAATCCCGCGATACTGCGGCGCGTGGCCCGACCGCATCGTCCGAGCTGGCTCTACTACCTCGTCGCGACTCTCAGCTGGCCGGTGGTGAAGATCGTGTTTCGCCACCGGGCGACAGGCATCGCGAACGTGCCCCGCGAGGGTGGGTTCGTGATCGCGGCCAACCACTGGTCGAACTTCGATCCCTGGCCGCTCGCGCTTCCGTTCTTCCCGCATCGCTTCTTCCGGTTCATGGCGAAGTCAGAGCTGTTCCGGTTCCCCCTCCGCCTCATCGTGACGGCCGGAGGAGCCTTCCCCGTCCGTCGAGGCGAGCGCGACGAAGAGGCCATCGGCACCGCCATTGCGCTCGCACGCGAGGGATACGTCGTCGTGATGTTCCCCGAGGGAACGCGGCGCCGAAAAGGGTTGCGCAAGAAGTACGAGGCACGTTGGCACACGGGTGCTGCGCGCATTGCGCTCGAGGCCGGCGTTCCGCTGGTCCCGGCCGGGATTTCGGGGACCGACCGCCTCGCTCGGCTCGGGCCGCTCCGGGTCGCATACGGCGTTCCCGTCGAGCTCGGCGATCTCTCGGGCATTCCCGTGTCGCGGGCTGCTCAGGTCGCGACCGAGCGTTTGCGTGAGGCGATCACGGAGCTGGAGCGGTCACTGTCATGAGACCTCTGCTCGTGATCGACGGCGACTCGTTCGCGCACCGTGCGTATCACGCTCTGCCCAAGACGATGCGTCGGACGGACGGCGGTCCGGGCAACGCCATCGTCGGTTTCACGAACATGCTGTTGCGCCTCTGGCAGGACGAGCGCCCGCGTACCGTGTTGGTCGCGTGGGACACCCTCGACGTCCCGACCTACCGACACACCGAGCTCGAGGCGTATCAGAGCGGCCGCGTGTTCGACGCGGAGCTGCTCGAGCAGCTCGATCTCTTGCCTGCGGTCGTGGCCGCGGCCGGTTTCGCGACCGCGAAGGAGCCGGGGTACGAAGCCGACGACTTCCTCGCTGCCGCCGTCACGCACGAGGAGGAGGCCGGCGGGGACACGCTCGTGGCGACGTCGGACCGCGACGCTTTCCAGCTGGTGAGTCCGCGGACGACGGTCCTCCAGCCGGTACGAGGAGCTGCGCCGGCTCGCATCGGTCCGGCGGAGGTCCGTGAGCGGTACGGCGTCGACCCTGCTCAGGTTCCTGATTTCATCGCGCTTCGCGGCGATCCGTCAGATCGGATACCGGGAGCGCGCGGTGTTGGAGAGAAGCGGGCCGCTGACCTGCTGAACCAGTACGAGTCGCTCGAGGCGATGCTTGCCGACGGCCGGTTCGCAGTCGAGGCTGACGCGCTTCGCTTGTACCGGCGCATCGCCGCGATGGATCGCGAGGCACCCCTCCCGCCGCTTCCGGACGTGACCCCCATCTGGACTGCTGCCGCCGATCATGCGCGTGAGCTCGGGCTTGCCGGTGTTGCCCGCAGGTTCGAGGAGGCCGGCGCATGGACGTGATCAGCCACCCGACGTTCGCGCACCTGCACTCGACGGACGACCACCTGCACTCCGAGAGCCCACAGCGGCTCGCGACGCTCCTCGAGCACTTCCCGGGCTTCGTCCGCGGCCGGCCGGCCGAGCGCTCGCAGATCGAACGGATACACGACGGTGCGTACATCGATGCCATCGGCGCGGTGCGTGACGAGATCTGGCTCGACCCGGACACCTTCGCGTGCGCCACGACCTGGGAGGCAGCGGTTCTCGCTGCGGGGTGTGCGATACAGGCAGCGGAGTCGGAGGGTTTTGCGCTGGGTCGGCCTCCCGGTCACCATGCCCTCGTTTCCTCAGCGATGGGATTCTGCATCTTCAACAACGTCGCGATTGCAGCACGGCACGCGCAGGAGGAGCTCGGCCTCGGACGCGTGGCGATCATCGACTTCGACGTCCACCACGGAAACGGGACCGAGGCGCTCTTCCGCGAGGACCGCACCGTGCTCATGATCTCGCTCCACCAATGGCCGTTCTGGCCCGGCACCGGCGGCCCGGGGTCGAGCGACGAGTTCACGATCAACGT
>DATAEF010000092.1:0-1762 GCA_036258155.1 Gaiellaceae bacterium
ACTCCTCGGCGGATCGTTGTTCACGATCTTCGCGGGCTTCTACTACTGGTTCCCGAAGATGACCGGACGGATGTACAACGAGACGCTCGGGAAGGTGCACTTCTGGATGACGTTCGTCGCCTTCAACGCGACCTTCTTCCCAATGCACATCATCGGCGTCCAGGGCCAGCCGAGACGCGTCTACACGTATGAGGATCAGTTCAGCAACTGGAACTTCGTCATCTCGATCTCCTCGTTCGTCCTCGGCGCGTCGTTCGTCGTCTTCATCTACAACATGGTCGTGAGCTGGGCGCGCGGCCCGCGGGCTCCGGCGAACCCGTGGCGGGCGAACACGCTCGAGTGGCAGGTGTCCTCGCCTCCGCCGACGTTTAACTTCGACGAGATTCCCCAGGTGGTCGGAAACCCGTACGAGTACGGCGTGACCGGTGCGAAGCACGCGATCCTGAACGGCGATCGCGAGACGGCGACCGAGGAGGTGCGCCGGTGAGGCACCTGCTCGTGGTTGCGAACGAGACCGTCACCGGCGGCGGGCTGATCGACGCCGTCAAGCGGAAGGCGCAGGAGCAGGACGTCGAGCTCGTCACCGTTCTCGCCCCGGTGTCGACCCCCGAGGCCGGCTACGTCGTCTACGAGGACACGCGGCGGGCCGCCGCCGGGCGACGCCTCGATCGAACGCTTTCGCAGCTGCGCGAAGCCGGCATCCCTGCGCACGGGCTCGTGCTCGAGACCGACCCCGAGTCCGCGGTCAAGGACGCTTTCGGAATGCTCGATCCGCCTCCGACCGACGTCATCGTCTCGACCCATCCGGTCCAGAAGTCGGGCTGGCTCCGCAAGAACGTCGTCGACCGGATCAAGAAGGCCGCGGGTGACGTCCCCGTCGAGCACGTCGTCGTCGATGACTCGGGCGAGCAGGGGTTCAGCAACGTGCTCGTCGTCGCCAACGAGACGGTTGTCGGCAAGGTGCTGATCGACAGGATCCGAGAGCGCGCCGAGCGCGGCCCAGCGAGCTTCCTGATCATCTCGCCGCAGAGCGATCCGAGCCAGTCGGCCCATCCTGAGGCCGAACGCCGGCTTCGGCGCGCACTGTCCGAGCTGCGAGGAGCCGGAATCGACGCCCACGGGCAGATCGCGCACCCTGACCCCTACACCGCGGCGATGCAGGCGATCGAGGACGAGCGCGTGGACGAGGTCATCGTCTCGACGTTCGAGCCGTCGCGATCGCCGTGGTTGCGCAAGGACCTCGTCCAGCGGCTGCACAACGACGCCAATGTTCCCGTCGAGCACGTCGTGATCTCGCCCGAGGAGGTCGGTGCGGACCCGCCGGCGGTGACGGCCGAGTGAGCGCTCACGCCGAGACCCATCACGCGCTGCACCCGCCCGAGGCCAACAAGAGCTCGCGGGTCGATGCGCCGACCCTCGGGATGCTCCTCTTCATCGCCTCGGAGATCATGCTCTTCGGTTCGTTCTTCACGGCCTACTTCTTCATCCGCGTCAACGGGAACTCGGAGTGGCCGCTCGAGCCCTTCCACCTGCCGGTCTTCGTGGCAGGTGTGAACACGGCCATCCTGGTGACCTCGAGCTTCACGATCCACTGGGCGCTCCAGTCGATCAAGCGCGGCAACCGTGCGGGTCTCCAGGCCGGGCTCGTCCTGACCCTCGCCCTGGGCTCCACATTCCTGCTCACCCAGATGCTCGAGTACGCGCGGGTTGGCTTCTCGCCGGCGGACGGCGCGTTCGGCACGATCTTCTACGGACTGACCGG
>DATAEF010000093.1:0-14316 GCA_036258155.1 Gaiellaceae bacterium
ATTCCGGTCACGCCTTCGCGCCTGCTTTCCGCTTTGCGAGGGCGTTCTTCACGATGAACCGCTCGCTCTGCTCGTGAGCCTCGTCGTCGCGGATCTGCTTCGGCGGCGACTTCATCAGGTAGGCGCTCGGCGCCTCGAGCGGGCCCGAGATGCCGTTGTTCAAGGCGAGCTTCGCGAGCCGGACGGCATCGATGACGATCCCTGCCGAGTTCGGCGAGTCCCACACCTCGAGCTTGAGCTCCACGTTGAGCGGCACGTCGCCGAACGACGATCCCTCCATGCGGATGTACGCCCACTTGCGATCCGTCAGCCACGGCACGTAGTCGGACGGGCCCACATGGACGTTGTCTGCGCCGATGTCGTAGTCGAGCATCGACGTGACGGCGTTCGTCTTCGAGATCTTCTTGGACTCGAGACGCTCGCGCTCGAGCATGTTGCGGAAGTCGGAGTTCCCGCCCACGTTCAGCTGCATCGTGCGATCGAGGTGGACGCCGCGGTCGCCGAACAGCGTCGTGAGCACGCGATGCGTGATCGTGGCGCCGACCTGCGACTTGATGTCGTCCCCGATGATCGGGCAGCCGGCGTCCTCGAAGCGCTTCTGCCAGTACGGCTCGCGCGCGATGAAGACGGGCATGCAGTTCACCATCGCGACGCCGGCCTCGAGAATCTGCTCCGCGTACCACTTGGTCGCGGCCTCGGAGCCGACCGGGAGGTAGTTGACGACGACGTCCGTGCCGGTCTCCTTCAGGATCCCGACCACATCGTCGGTCTGTCCGGGCGCCTTCTCCACGACCTGCGCGAGGTACTTGCCGATGCCGTCGTGCGTCATCCCGCGCGAGACCTTGACCCCGGTCTTCGGGACGTCCGCGAACTTGATCGTGTCGTTCGGGTGCGCCCAGATCGCGTCCGCCAGGTCGACGCCGACCTTGCCCTTGACCACGTCGAAGGCGGCCGTGAACTCGATGTCCGAGATGTGGTAGCCGCCGAGGTCGACGTGCATGAGCCCGGGGACGGAGTCCTCGGGCTTCGCGTCCTTGTAGTACTCAACTCCCTGGAGAAGCGAGTTGGCGCAGTTGCCCACGCCGACGATCGCGACGCGCACCTTGTCCTTCGCGCGAGCGCCGTTCTTCGATCCGTTCGTGCTTGTCATGGGTTCCTTTCGTCTACTGGCTGACGGGACGCCGAGCCCATCAGCGAGCGCGGCGAGGATGACGTCGTTCGCGTTGGAGTCGCGGCGCGACGCCTCCGCCTGGATCTCGTCCTTCAGCTCGTGCGGAACGCGGAGCAGAATGACAGGGCTTCCTCCTGCTAGCACTTTGCGGCGGCGGCCGCTGGGAGCGTATGAGATGCCGAACTCCTCAGCGAGTATTCCGACTGCCACGTCGTTGACGTTTGACTCGCGGCGGGCGGTCTCGCGAACGAGCGCCCCCTTCAACGGTGCGGGCATTCTTACGAGGATGCCCGCTCTCTGAGATTTGCTAGCAGCCAAAGTGCTATCACCCTAGCAGACCTCGATGAGACCTGTGTCAGCGAGGATCGTTTTCGACGAACGCGACGAGGTCAACCGCGACGCGCTTCGGTTGCTCCCAGTGAAGGATATGGCCGACCCCCTCGTCAGACGACGAGTCGCGATCGGGGAATCGATGCAGCGAGACTCTCGTGGTCGCTCCCGCTCAAGAATTGATCCTGGTCGCCCGTCGGCGACGAGGATCGACTGCTGTTCGAGCCGACGGCGTCGGGCTAGGCAGCGGTCTGCTCCGCGAGCTCGCGAAGCTGGCGGCGGACGAAGAGCATCCGCTGCACGACCGTGACCCACGCCATCGCGGCGAGGGCGTAGATCGGCCACTGCAGCAGACCCCACGGGGCGAGGGCGAGGCCCACGGAGATCAGGACGACACGCTCCGTTCGGGAGCCGAAGCCCACATCGGCGCGGAGACCGAGGGCCTCGGCCTTGGCTCGGGTATACGAGACGAGGAACGAGCCGATGACCGCGGCGAACGTCGCGACGAGGGCGACCTCGTTGCCGTCGCGCATGAACACGAGCCCGATCGCCGCCAGCATCGCGGCCTCGCCGAGACGGTCGAACGTGGAATCGAGGAATGCCCCGAAGATGGTCCCCTTGCTCGCCGCCCGCGCGAGCGCGCCGTCGAGGATGTCTGCGATCGACCCGATCACGAAGAGGAAGCCGCCGAGCCAGAAGTAGAGCTTCTCATTCCGGTCCTCGAATCCGACGAGGACCGCGCCGGCGAGGCAGAGCGACACGCCCGCGAGGGTCAGCATGTCCGGCGTCAGCTTCGTCTTGGCGACGCCGCGCATCGACCGGGCGAGGATCTCGCGCGCGGCGGCCGTGTACTCCTGCTTGACTCGGTCGAGCTGGTTGACGCGCGCGGCTTTGCCGCCGGACTCGTCTTCGCTCATGCGCGCGTAGAGCCCCCTTCAGACTGAGAGACCATGTCGCGAAGCGGCGCTGGAACCCGCGATGCCGCGTCCTCAGTGGCGCCCATATCGCTGCGGATATGGGCGCTCCCTGCGTCCGTGCCTCACGGCCTCCCTCATCCGCCTCGCGACGGGCGATCACCCTGAACTGAGATCAGGCGCAGCGTGCGGAGCCGGTGAAGCACGAGTCCCGTCGCCACCGCGAGTGCGAAGCCGGCGACGACGTCGAGCCAGTAGTGGTTGCCCGTCGAGATCACCGCGAACGCGACCCACGCCGGCCAGGCGAGCCATAGGGCCTTCGCGAGACGCGAGCGCACGAGCCCGAACATGACGATGCCGACGATCAGTGCATCCATCGCGTGCAGGCTGGGCATCGCGGCGTACGGGTTCGAGGCCATGGCGATGAGACCGCTGTCGTGGTTGATCGACGAGTACTGCGCCAGCGTGTCGACGAAGCCCCACTCGGGGAACATCCGAGGAGGCGCCGTCGGCATGAGGATGTAGCCGACCAGGCCGACGAGGTTCGCGACGATGAGCCAGTTGCGGAAGCCGGCAAATCGCTCGTGGCGGCGGAAGTAAACCCAGAGCAGCGTCACGCCGACGACCGCGAACTGCGAAAGCCAGTACGTGAACGAGGTGAGCGTCACCATGATCGACGACGTATCGACGACGCGTTGGATGGCCGGCTCGAAGAGCGCCCCCAGTCCCCGCTCGGTACGGAGAACCCACTCGCCGTTCTGGAATGCGTCGGCGACGCTGCGATCGGCTGCGCCGCGGGCGATCTGGTACACGACGTAGAACCCCATCCAGATGACAATCTGGAGGGCGAGATGCGCCCAGCCGCGGGGAAGGCGCCGTGAGGTCTCGGCGACGAAGCTCGACACGACGCAGCCGATTCTAACGCGCCCATGCACAGTCACGCCGAAAGCACCGAGGCGACGCCCGGCGAAACGATCACCGATCAGCGCTCGTGATCGTTACAGCGCGGAACTCGACTTGAGCTGATCGTCAGCGGTGCGGCATCCTCATCGGATGACGGCACGTCACGGCGTGAGGGTCTGGCTTGCGCTCGTGACCGTGTACGTCGTCTGGGGCTCGACGTTCATCGCGCTCGCGATCACCGTGCGGGATCTCCCGCCGTTTCTCGCCATGGCGCTTCGACATCTCGTTGCCGGGGGAATCCTGCTCGCTATCGCCCTACCGCGTGGCGACACGCGCGGAGACCGCATCGGCCGCCCGCAGATCGTCGCGGCGTTCGTCTTCGGAGGCCTCCTCTTCGTCACCGGTCACGGAGCGCTGGCGTGGGCGCAGCAAACCGTGCCGGCAGGAGTGGCAGCGCTCCTGGTCGGGACGATCCCGATCTGGATGGCGCTCTTCGACCGGCTCGGGTTCGGTCACCGTTTGGACGTGTCCGCGTACTTCGGGATCGTCCTCGGATTCGTGGGCTTGGCGTTCCTCTTCGATCCCTTCGGAGAAAGCTCGATCGACCGGCTCGGTGCACTCGTGATCGTCCTCAGTGCGATGTGCTGGGCGGCGGGGTCGCTCTACTCGCGGGGAGCGCCGCTGCCGAGGCGCCCGCTCGTCTCCGCCGGCCTCGCTTCGATGTGTGGAGGCCTCCTGCTTGCCGGATATGCGACGCTCAGCGGCGAGCTCGGCGAAGCCGTCTGGACGCAGGAGGCGGTACTCGCACTCGGCTACCTGATCGTGGTCGGTAGCTTCGTCGGCTTTACGTCCTATGTGTGGCTTCTCCGCTCGGCACCCACGTCACTCGTCTCGACGTACGCCTACGTGAACCCGATCGTCGCCGTCGCGCTCGCCTGGCTCATCCTCGACGAGTCCGTCACCCTGCAGATGGTCGTGGCAGGCGCCGCCGTGCTCGTGTCCGTCGCAATGATCCTTCGCTCGAGCCGCACGGTGGTCCAGCCAGGGCGAGGCTTCTTCCGGCGTCGGCCAGCGCCGGTTGCGGCCGCCGAGCCCTCGGCGTAGCCAGTGCTCCCCGCCGGAAGTACGCCCCGCTTCGCGCGGCTGCACGCTTCACATCCCCTCGTCCTCGGTCGCCCCGATATGGGCTCCCCGGCGTCTTCGGACTGTTCGGTTCTCGCCGGCGAATCATGACCGCACTCCGGCGGGAAGCACTTAGCCGCCGATGTAGGACATCTCCACCTTGCGCAGGCTCGAGGTCTCCTCGGTCCGGAGCTCTGAGTAGCGGTCGGTGCGCCGCTCCCAGATCGCGCGGATCGCCGTGTCGAGCTCCTCGTCGCTCGCGCCCGAGCGAAGGATGGCGCGCAGGTCGTGACCGCGTACCGCGAACAGGCAGGTGTAGACCTTGCCGTCGGCCGAGAGCCGCGCGCGCGTGCAGTCGCCGCAGAAGGGTTGAGTGACCGATGCGATGACGCCGATCTCGCCCGCGCCGTCGCGATACCGATAGCGCTGGGCGACCTCGCCGCGATAGGCGGCATCGACGGGCTCCAGTGGGAATTCGGCGCCGATCGTTGCGACGATCTCGGCCGCCGGCACGACGTCGTCCATCCGCCACCCGTTCGTGGCGCCCACGTCCATGAACTCGATGAAGCGGACGGCGTGGCCGGTGCCGCGGAACCGGCGCGCGATCTCCAGGACTGAGTCCTCGTTCAGCCCGCGCTTGACGACGACGTTGACCTTCACCGGCAGTCCGGCGCCGGCGGCCGCGTCGATCCCGGCCAGAACTCGCGCGACCGGGAAGTCGACGTCGTTCATCGCCCGGAAGACCTCGTCGTCCAGGGAATCGAGACTCACGGTCACGCGGCTCAGGCCTGCCTGCGTGAGCGCCTCGGCCTTGGACGCGAGGAGCGCCCCGTTCGTCGTGAGCGTGACGTCGAGGTCGCCGAGCGCGGCCAACCTGCCGATCAGAATCTCGAGGTCGCGCCGGAGGAGAGGCTCGCCCCCGGTGATTCGCAGCTTGTGCACGCCGAGCGCCACGAACACCGATGCTGCGCGCTCGATCTCCTCGAAGGTGAGCAGTTCGCGTCGCGGCAGGAAGCGGTGGTCCCGCCCGAACACCTCCTTCGGCATGCAGTAGACGCAGCGGAAGTTGCAGCGGTCGGTCACCGAGATGCGGAGGTCTCGCAGCGGTCGGCCGAGCGTGTCCGTGAGTCCCATCGGGAAGAGCGTAGAGAATCCGCGTCGTGAGCCGACGCAGCCCGCTCCTCGCGCTCGTCGGCGTCACGGCTATCTGGGGCGTGACATTCGTTCAGGTGCAGGATGCGCTCGCGCTCTACCCCCTCTTCGCGTTCCTTGCCGTGCGCTTCGCGATCTCGACCCTCGCCCTCGCCCCGTTCGCGTGGAAGTCGCTTCGGACGCTTCCACGACGAGGCTACGCCGCGGGGATCGGGGTGGGCGTGTTCCTCGCGGTTGCCTACGGCCTGCAGACGGCAGGGCTCGAGCTGACCACCGTCGCGAGTACCGGTTTCATCACCGGGCTCTACGTCGTCTTCACGCCGCTGCTCGCGCTCGTCGTCTTCGGGACGGCGGTACCACGGGCGCTCTGGGCCGGTGTGGCGCTCGCGGTCGTCGGGCTCCTGCTCCTGAACGGCGTCCCGGGCGGTTCCGCGCTGGGAAACGCGCTCGTACTCGGGAACGCCGTGTTCCAGGCGTTCCAGATAACCGCCATGGAGCGATACGCGCCACGCTACGACCCGCGCGCGCTGACGTTTCTGCAGATGGCGACGTCGTTCGCCGGCTTCGCCGTCATCGCCGTCGCCCTCGGAGAGCTCGAGGTGCCGCGCGGGGCGACCGTGTGGGGGGCGCTCCTCGTGACGGGGCTCTTCGCCGGCGCGCTCGGCTACCTCATCGCCACCTGGGTGCAGGCGCGGACGACTGCAGCGCGAGCCGCGCTCGTCTTCACACTCGAGGCGCCGTTCGCGGCGCTGTTCGGCGTGCTGCTTGCGGACGAGGTGCTGGGATGGGCGGGATGGCTTGGTTGCACGGTGATGATGGCCGGCATCCTCCTCGCCGAGCCGGCGGCCGCGCGCACGCTCCGGCGCATCGCCGCCCGGCGGTACTGAGCGATGGACGCCGTTCTCCTCGCGCTTGCATCGGCGGCCCTGTTCGGCGCGACGACCGTCGCGATGCGGGTGGCGTTTCGCCGCGGCGCGCTCGCGGAGGGCGGTGCGCTGTTCACGGTCCTCGTGGCGATCGCCGTTGTATCGCCCTTCGCGCTTGCGCAGGGCGGGGCTTCTACCGGTGTGTGGCCATTTCTCCTCGCCGGGCTGCTCGGGCCCGGGGTGTCGCAGTTCCTTTTCACCTTTGCCGTACGCGAGGCCGGCGCGGCCCGGACGTCGGTCGTCGTCGGTACCAGCCCGCTCTTTTCGATCGTGATCGCGGTCGCGCTCCTGGGCGAGCCGCTCGAGGTGGCGCTCGTCACCGGTGCCGTCCTCATCGTGGTGGGCGGCTTCTTGCTGGTCACCGAGCGAGAACGGCCGGCGCACCTTCGGCGCCGCGGGCTCGCGCTGGCGCTCGTCGCCACGATCGTCTTCGCGTTTCGCGACAACCTGATCCGGTGGCTGTCGATCGACACCGACGCGCCCCCGGGTGTCGCAGCGCTTGCAACGCTCGCGGCGGGAGCCGCGCTCATGGCGGTATTCGTCGTCGTCAGCCGCGCTCCGCTCCGCGCGCACGACGCGCGGGTGTTCGCACCTGCCGGCCTGCTGTTCGGACTGTCATATGTCTGTCTCTTCGAGGCGTACTACCGGGGCCTCGTGACCGTGGTCTCGCCGCTCGTCGCGACCGAGTCGCTGTGGGGAGTCGGGCTGGCGGCCGTCATCCTCGGAAGATCCGAGCGCGTGGGCCCCCGTCTTGTCGTGGGAGCGAGCCTCGTTGTCGCCGGCGCCGTCCTGATCGGCGTCTACCGCTGACCCAACCGCTGCTCGATCCGCTCGAGACGCTCTTCGATCCGCGCCAGCGACTCGTACACCGGTGCGTGCTCGGTCAGCTCCATCTGGTTTCGGGCGCGCTGAGCTCGAGCGACGAACCCGGACGTCACGATCGCCGTCGTAACGGAGACCGCGGCGACACCGAACACCATCACGACGACGGCGACGAGTCGGCCGGCGCCCGTCTGCGGGACGACATCGCCGTAGCCGACAGTTGTCACCGTCTGTGCGGCCCACCACAGCGCGTCCTGGAACGAGTCGAAGCTGTTCGGTGAGAACACCTCGACGAACACGGCGGCGCCGAGCGTTACGATGACGGTGACGACGGCGAGATAGGGGATGACACGGCCAGACGTCGCCGCGCGCTCCATCGCCGCGATCCGGCGCTCCGAGAAGATCGGCATCGCAAGAGGGTTCTCGGAGCGTTCTGGTTCTCCTTTCGCGAGTGATCTGCTACGGTTCGACTGAGATTTTCGATCTCTGACGACTAAAGAAAAGGAGAGACCATGGCAAAGACCATCGGCATCGACCTCGGCACGACCAACTCCTGCATGGCCGTGCTCGAGGGATCCGAGCCCATCGTCATCCCGAACGCCGAGGGCGGACGCACGACGCCGTCCGTCGTCGCCTTCGGGCGTGACGGCCAGCGGCTCGTCGGCGCTCCCGCGAAGCGCCAGCAGGTCACGAACCCGCAGAACACGATCTTCTCGATCAAGCGGTTCATGGGTCGCAAGCGCGACGAGGTCTCGGAGGAGATGACGATCGTTCCCTACGAGGTCGTCGAAGGCCCGAACGACGACGTGCGTGTCAAGGCGGAGGGGAAGGAGTACGCACCGCCGGAGATCTCCGCGATGATCCTGCAGAAGCTGAAGGCGGACGCCGAGGCATACCTGGGAGAGCCGGTCAGGGACGCCGTCGTGACGGTTCCCGCGTACTTCAACAACGCGCAGCGTGAGGCGACGAAGGACGCCGGCAAGATCGCCGGCCTCAACGTCCTTCGCATCATCAACGAGCCGACCGCCGCCGCGCTCGCATACGGGCTCGACAAGGAGGGTCCGGAGCACACCATCCTCGTCTTCGACCTCGGGGGCGGCACGTTCGACGTGTCGGTCCTCGAGCTCGGTGACGACGGCGCGGGCGGCAGCGTCTACCACGTCAAGGCCACGAACGGCGACAACCACCTCGGCGGGGACAACTTCGACAAGGCGATCGTCGACTGGATGATCGCCGAGTTCAAGCGCGACCAGGGGATCGACCTGGGCCAGGATCCGATGGCGCTCCAGCGCCTGTACGAAGCCGCCGAGAAGGCGAAGATCGAGCTGTCGTCGACGATGACGACACAGATCAACCTCCCGTTCGTCACCGCGACACCCGAGGGCCCGAAGCACCTCGATCTCCAGCTCACGCGCGCGAAGCTCGACGAGCTCACGCACGCGCTCCTCGAGCGGACGGTCGAGCCGACCAAGCAGGCGCTCGCCGACGCGGGGCTGACCGCTGCCGACATCGAGCACGTCGTCCTCGTCGGCGGCATGACCCGCATGCCGGCCGTCCAGGAGAAGGTCAAGGAGTTGATCGGGAAGGACCCGCACAAGGGCGTCAACCCGGACGAGGTCGTCGCCATCGGCGCAGCCATCCAGGCGGGCGTCCTCAAGGGCGACGTCAAGGACGTCCTCCTGCTCGACGTGACACCGCTGTCGCTCGGGATCGAGACAAAGGGCGGCGTGTTCACGAAGCTCATCGAGCGGAACACGACGATCCCGACGCGCAAGTCGGAGACCTTCACGACCGCAGAGGACACCCAGCCCTCGGTCGAGATCCACGTCGCCCAGGGTGAGTCCGAGATGGTCTCGTTCAACAAGACGCTCGGGAAGTTCCAGCTCGTCGGGATCCCCCCGGCCCCGCGCGGGATGCCGCAGATCGAGGTCTCGTTCGACATCGACGCGAATGGCATCATCAACGTGTCCGCCAAGGATCTCGGGACGGGCAACGAGCAGCAGATCCGCATCGAGGGTGGTTCGGGCCTCTCGAGCGACGAAGTCGACCGGATGGTCAAGGACGCCGAGGCGCACGCGGCGGAGGCTCATCGGCTTCGCGAGCTCGCGGACGCGCGCAACGCGGGAGAGCAGCTTGCCTACCAGACCGAGCGCACGCTCGCGGAGCACCGCGACAAGCTCGAGGAGGCCGAGGCCGCGACGATCGAGGGCCGGATCATGGAGCTGAAGCAGGCTGTCGAGGGCTCCGACGTGAATGACATCCGGGCCAAGAGCGAGGCGCTCGAGACGGCATCCCGATCGCTCGCTGACTCGATCTACGCGCAGGCGTCTGCGCAAGCCACCTCGCAGGCGTCGGGGAACGGCGGATCTGCAGACGACGAGGTCGTGGAGGACGCCGACTTCGAGGTCATCGACGAGGAAGAGGCCGCGAAGTCGTGACCAAGCGGCGCGGCGACACGAAGGTCGACGAGGGGTCAGACCCGTGGGGTCTGACCCCGGATGCGGAAGAGGCGTCTGACCCGACCGGTCAGACCCCGGACGACGAAGAGGGGTCCGATCAGACCTCCGCGGTCGAATCTCTGCTCCAGCTGACCAGGGAGCGCGACGAGTACCTCGGTCTCCTGCAGCGCGTCCAGGCCGACTTCGAGAACTACCGCAAGCGGGCGGCGCGTGAGCAGGAGCGCCTCGTCGCGCATGCGCACGAACGGCTCGTTCGTGAGCTGTTGCCGGTTCTCGACGGTCTCGAGAGCGCACTGGAGGCCGCAGAGCGTCACGAGGAAGCGACGCTCGTCGAGGGTGTCCGACTCGTGGAACAGGCGCTGCGAAGCGCGCTCGTCAAGGAAGGGCTGGCCGAGATTCCGACCGGCGGGCAGTTCGATCCGCACGTCCACGAGGCCCTCCTCACGCAGCCGAGCGAACAGGCCGAGCCGGGCTCGGTGCTCGAGGTCGTGCAGCGCGGATACCGGCTGGGCGACAAGGTCGTCAGGCCGGCGCGGGTGATCGTCGCCGAATGAACCGGTTCCCGACACCCCTCCTCGTTCACAGGTCGGAGGCCGGCGCGTGAACCGCAGTCCGTATGAAGTTCTCGGCGTCGCGAAGAACGTGTCGGACGACGAGCTCAAGAAGGCGTACCGCAAGCTCGCCCGCGATTACCACCCGGACCGAAACCCGGGCGACGCGAGCGCCGAGGACCGGTTCAAGGAGGTCCAGAGCGCGTACGACCTCCTTTCCGATCCGGACAAGCGCCGCACCTACGACACGTTCGGCTCTGCGGGCCCTCGTGGCTTTCCCGGAAGGGCCGACCCTGGCAGCGTGCGGTTCGAGGAGTTCAACTTCGGCGATCTCGGCGATCTGCTCGGGGGGATGTTCGGCGGGGCGAGGCAGCGCGGAGGTGCCCGCCAGCCGATTCGCGGCGACGATCTCGAGACGCACGTGCGGATCTCGTTCGAGGATTCGCTCAAGGGAGTCCAGGTGCGGGTTCCGGTCGAAGCGGAGACCGCGTGCTCCGTGTGCCACGGGACAGGCGCCGAGCCTGGAACGGCGCCGGTCATCTGCCCTCAGTGCGGAGGGCGTGGAGTCGTCTCGGACTCGCAGGGGCTGTTCGCCTTCTCGCAGCCGTGCCCTCGCTGTCAGGGAAACGGGACCATCGTGGAGAAGCCGTGTAAGCACTGTCGCGGACTCGGCCGGGAGAGAACTACGAAGCGCTACGCCGTGAAGATTCCCGCAGGAGCTCGCAGCGGGACGCGCGTCAGGCTCAAGGGCAAGGGTGAGGGGGGCCGCGACGGCGGCCCGGCGGGCGACCTCTATGTGGTAGTCGACGTCGAGCCCTCGCCGCTCTTCGAGCGGCGCGGGTCCGACCTCGTCCTGGACGTTCCTGTCACCTTCGCGGAGGCTGCGCTCGGAGCCAGCGTGCAGATCCCGACACCCGACGGCTCGGTCGCTCTCAAGATCCCCGCTGGGACCGAGACCGGAAAGCTCCTCCGGGTGAAGGGCCACGGTGCTCCCCACCTCAAAGGGAACGGTCGAGGCGATCTCCTCACCCGCGTGAAGGTCACCGTCCCGAAGAAGCTGACGAAGGCCGAGCGCGAGGCGCTCGAGGGGTACCAGAAGGTGTCCCGCGAGAATCCGCGGGAGCAGGTGTTCGCATGACTGAGGGCCACACGCGTGTCTGGATGCCGATGGCCGCCGCCTTCGGTGTGGTGTTCGCGCTCCTCAACTTGGTGAACCTCGTCTTCATCGAAGGTGACCGCGCGCGCGACATAGTCGCAATGAGTCTGGGCGGTCTCCTGGTGGCCGTTGCGTTAGCGAGGTACCGCGGCTGGAGGGGGTTGCGTCGCTGATGCCTGACCGGCCGCGCTACATGATCTCCGTCGCCGCCGATCTCGTCGGCATGCATCCGCAGACATTGCGCCTCTACGAGACCAAGGGGCTCGTTCGGCCAGGCCGCACTCCGGGCGGGACGCGCGTCTACTCCGACTCGGACGTCGAGCGGCTGCGGCTCATCCAGCGCCTCACGACCGAGCTCGGGCTCAACCTTGCCGGCGTGGAGCACGTCCTTCGGCTCCAGGACGAGCTCAATCGAATGCGTGTCCGAATGAACCGGCTCGAGCGCGAGCTCCGTGCGGAGATCGCCTCGGTGCACCGCTCCTACAAGCGGGAGGTCGTGCTGTACCAGCCGGCCAAGCTGCCTGCGCCGAGGAGATGAGATGGACTTCAATCGACTGACGCTCAAGAGCCAGGAAGCCGTCGCCGGTGCGCAGGAGCTCGGGCGCAGGATGGGCAACCCGGAGCTCACGCCCGACCACCTCACGATCGCGCTTCTCGACCAGGAGTTGCCGCGAACGGTCGTCGACCGCGCGGGTTTTCCGGCCGGCGAGCTGCGTGCCGAGGCGGAAGCGCGTCTCCGCCAGCAGCCGACCACGTCCGGCGGAAACGCCCAGCCGCAGGTGTCGGCGCGATTCAGCCGCGTGCTCGACCGCGCGTTCGACGAGATGCGGGGGCTCGGCGACGAGTTCGTGTCGGTTGAGCATCTCCTGCTCGCACTCGACGTCGTGCCGCGCGACGCGCTGCTCGTCGCCCTGCAGGACGTTCGCGGCGGGCAGAAGGTCACGAGCCAGGATCCGGAGGGCTCGTACCAGGCGCTCGAGAAGTACGGCCGCGATCTGACCGCGCTCGCCGAGAGCGGGAAGCTCGATCCGGTCATCGGCCGCGACGAGGAGATCCGCCGCGTCATCCAGGTCCTCTCCCGTCGAACGAAGAACAACCCCGTGCTCATCGGCGAGCCGGGTGTCGGCAAGACAGCGATCGTGGAGGGGCTCGCGCAGCGCATCGTCGCTGGCGACGTTCCCGAGGGCCTGAAGGGAAAGCGCGTCTGGGCGCTCGACGTCGGGGCGCTGCTCGCAGGGGCGAAGTACCGCGGCGAGTTCGAGGAGCGGCTCAAGGCAGTCCTCGCCGAGATCCAGAACGCGGCCGGCGACATCGTCCTCTTCATCGACGAGCTGCACACGATCGTCGGCGCTGGCGCGGCCGAGGGCGCAGTCGACGCGGCCAACCTCCTGAAGCCGATGCTCGCCCGCGGCGAGCTGCGCGCGGTCGGCGCGACGACGCTCGACGAGTACCGCAAGCACATCGAGAAGGACGCTGCACTCGAGCGGCGCTTCCAGCCCGTGTACGTGGGGCAGCCCATGGTGTCGGACACGATCGCCATCCTGCGTGGCCTCAAGGAGCGCTACGAGGCGCACCACGGCGTCGAGATCCGCGACTCGGCGCTCGTCGCGGCCGCCGTGCTCTCGGACCGCTACGTCGCCGACCGCTTCCTCCCCGACAAGGCGATCGATCTCGTCGACGAAGCGGCGTCCCGCCTGCGCATGGAAATCGACTCCTCGCCCCTGGAGCTCGACGAGGCCGAGCGCCGCGTGCGTCAGCTCGAGATCGAGCTCGCGGCGATGGCCAACGAGTCGGACGACGTGCGAGGGCCGATCGAGCGCGAGCTCGCGGAGGCGAAGTCCTCGCGCGACGAGCTCGCCGCTCGCTGGGCGCGCGAGAAGGAGGGGCTGCAGCGGGTCGCGGAGATCAAGCGCCAGATCGACGAGCTCCGCATGGAAGCGGAGCGCGAAGAGCGCTCCGGGAATCTCGCACGCGTGGCCGAGATCCGCTACGGCGCTCTTCCCGAGCTCGAAAAGGAGCTGTCCGAGCGCGAGGACCGCACCGACGCGCCGATGGTCAAGGAGGAGGTCGACGACGACGACATCGCGGCGGTCGTCGCCTCCTGGACGGGAATCCCGGTGTCGCGGCTCCTCGAGGGCGAGGTCGAGAAGCTCATCCACATGGAAGAGCGGCTGCACAAGCGAGTGATCGGCCAGGACGCCGCGGTCGAGGCTGTCTCGAACGCGCTACGTCGAGCGCGCTCGGGTCTCCAGGACCCGAACCGTCCGATCGGCTCTTTCGTCTTCCTCGGCCCGACCGGGGTCGGCAAGACGGAGCTTGCGCGGGCCCTTGCCGAGTTCATGTTCGACGACGAGCGCGCGCTCGTCAGGCTCGATATGTCCGAGTACCAGGAACGGCACACGGTTGCGCGACTCGTGGGCGCGCCACCCGGTTACGTCGGCTACGAGGAGGGCGGTCAGCTGACCGAGGCCGTTCGCCGCCGCCCGTACGCCGTGCTCCTGCTCGACGAGATCGAGAAGGCCCACATGGAGGTCTTCGACGTCCTCCTCCAGCTGCTCGACGATGGGCGGCTGACGGACGGCCAGGGGCGTACCGTCGACTTCCGCAACACCGTCGTGATCATGACTTCGAACATCCGCTCGGCGAACGAGCTACGCGATCGCTTCCGCCCCGAGTTCCTGAACCGGATCGACGAGGTGGTCACATTCGAGGCGTTGACCCGCGAGCAGCTCGCCGACATCGTCGAGCTTCAGCTCGCGCGGCTCCGTGAGCGCCTTGCGGAGCGAAGGATCGACCTCGAGCTCACGGAC
>DATAEF010000094.1:0-24789 GCA_036258155.1 Gaiellaceae bacterium
CTCGCCGGTGAGGAGCTCGAGGACGTCGAACTCGACGAGATCGACCCCGGCGGCGACTGCCGCGCGAAACGAGGGCAGCGTGTTCTCCGGCGCAAGCGCAGCCGCGCCGCGGTGGCCGATGCAGAGCGGGCGCCGTTCCCGGCGGGCAAGGTCGATCACGCTAGGCCGCTCACGGCCGCGTCGGCAGGTAGTCCTCGTCCAGGCGCCCACCCCGCGCCGCGTACGAGACGATCATGCGGTCGGTCACCCATTCGACGGGGGCGCGATCGTCGGTCCACGCCCGGCCGGAGGGCTCGAGAGGCCTCGCGTCGCGAGCGAGCAACTCCCGCAGCGGCGCGAGCGCGGCCGGCCCGTTCGCGAGCCGCCGCTCGAGCTCGCCCGGCGAGAGCGGCTCGGTCATCCCCAGCACGATCGTGTTGAACCGGAGGGCGGGCCACTCGACGACCTGCGGGAACTCGGCTGCGAGCGTCGTGCCGATTGCCCGGACGAGTCGCGTGTCCTCGGGCACGGACGCGACGTTCAGCGCGACGATCCCGCCGGGAGCGAGGTGCTCATTCACGAGCTCGAAGAACTCCCGCGTAGCGAGGTAGAACGGCACGTACGGCTGGTGGTACGCGTCGACCACGATCAGGTCGTACTCGACGTCGTTCGAGCGCAGGAACGGGCGGGCGTCCGCGTCGTGGACGGTGAGGCGCGGGTTCTCGTCCATCGCGAAGTAGCGACGGCCGACGCGGCTCACCGCTGGATCGAGCTCGACACCGTCGATCGACGCCTCCGGGTAGTAGACGCCGAGGGCGCGCGCGGTCGTGCCGGCCGCGTTGCCGAGAATTGCGACGCGCTCGAGCGGGCGGTCGAGCAGCGGCGGGATGGCGAGAAACGCGTCCCAGACGCCTCCGGTGAGCACGGAGTCGGGCCGCCAAACGGAGTGCACGGCAACGCCCTCGTTCAGCGAGAGGAGGCGCCTGCCGTCGGACCTCTCGACGACCTGGATGTACTGGTAGTACGACGTCTCCTCGTGCAGGAGGCCCGCCTCCGGCTTCACCGCGCCCGGCGGCACGGCCACGAGAGCCGCCAGTGCGGCGGCGACGACGAGGTAGCGTGCGCCGAGCAGGAAACAGGATGAAGCGGCCAGCAGCGCCGCGATGGCGACGAATGTCCTCTGCGTACCGACGGCCGGGATGAGGACGAGCGCAGGCAAGAACGTGCCGAGGAGCGATCCTGCGGTCGAGAGGGCATAGAGACGTCCCGCGACCGTCCCGGCCGTCTCGATGGACGAGACAGCGAGACGAATGGCGAACGGCGACACCATCCCCAGCAGCACCACGGGAGGCGCGCAGAGCATCAGGACGGCGAGGAAGCTCCCGATGACGGCGCCCGCGGATGCGCTGTCCAGCCCCTCGACGGTGAGATCGAGGAACGGCTTCGCCACGAAGGGAATCGCGGCAACGCAGACCGCGGCGGCGAGGACGATGGAGCCGAGAAGGGACGGAAACGGTCGCCTGTCGGCGATGCGGCCGCCGAGCCAGTAGCCGAGAGCGAGCGCCGCGAGCACGATCCCGATGAGGTTCGCCCAGACGATCGTCGAGGACCCGAAGTAGGGCGCGAGCAGTCGCGAGGCGGTGATCTCGGTCGCGAGAGCTCCGATCCCCGCGCCGAACACGAGCGCCCCGAGCGCGAGGCTCCCGGGCCTCTCGTCCGCCGTTCGAGCGAGCAACCTAGCTTCCGACGCCTACAGCCCGAAGACGCGCTCGATCTCTCCGAGCGTTCGCGCCGCAAGCACCGCCGTCACTGCGACGACGAGCGCGAGCACGATCCAGAAGCGGAGACCCGCCCATCGCCGTTCCCGGTGCCGCTTGGCCTTGGCCGCCCGCCGGGCACGATGGAACCGGTACGCCCTTTCCACGGCCTCCGGATCGAGGGGAGGCTCCTCCTCGGCGGGGGTAATCGCGGGAGTGGACGTGGGCGCGGGTCGAGCCATGGGTCGGATTCTAGGAGCAGATTTCGGCGCGGTGCAGGCTGTCCAGCCGGTGCGAAGCCATATTCTTCACGCCATGGAGGGCTCGGGAGGCCGCGGTCGCATGGGTCTTGGCGACCTCCGAGGCCTCTCTGGCCTCGGAGATCGCCTCACGTTCCTGTTCGGACTGCTCCTCGCGCTCTCCGCGCTGACCGGCTGGTACACGGGCGAGGGCAACGGAACGACGGTCTCGATCATCGGATGGCATACGGGGACGATCGGGAAAGCCGTTCTCTTCCTCGGACTCGCTGCCCTCCTGCTCATCGTGCTCAGAGAGGTCGGCGTCGACTTGCCCGCCGCCGTACCCGAGAGCCTCGTCACGATCGCAATCGGCTCGGTCGCGACGATCCTGGTGCTCGTGCGGCTCATCTCGATCCCGGACAGCTTCTTCTTCGCAAGCCGGGGAATCGGGATCTGGATCAGCCTCGCATGCGCAGTCGGGATCGTCCTTGCCGGCCTGCTCGAGGCTTCCGAGGAGCTCTGATTCCAGGTCAAGGTGCGGTGACGGTCACCGTGACCGTGCGCATCGGCCCGTTCTGAGGCAGCGGCGAGAGCGTTCGGACGCTCGTTACCGACGCGCCGTCCTCGGGCCGCTCGTCGAGCGTTCGCGCGAACGCGATTCCGAGAAGGAACGCGAGCGCGAGCGCGGCGCCAGCGAACACGATGCGCAGCACCCGAGCCGAACCGCGCACTCGGGCGCGCTCGCGCGGGTCGGATCGTTCAGCCATCGTCACGGCGCATAGTCCACTGCTCCGCGGGAGTAGAGATGGAAGGCGGCGCCCTCGACGAGTGAGAGGGTTCGGGGCCACCCGGGCGTCGCGTCTTCCGCGAGAGCGTCACGCACCCAGGCGTCCGCACGAGCGTATTCGTCCACGAGCTCGCGCAACGTGAACGTCCCCCCGACTCGGCGTCGAAGCTCATTCGACACCGTTTCGAGCTGATGACGTAGCGACGCGTCGGGCGTCGCCTCCACCAGGGCGCGATGCGCATCTTCCCACTCGAGTCGTGCGCTCTCGACCTCCGCCGTCACGTCGGAGCAGAGTAGTCGAGCGCGCGGAGAGCCTCCGAGCAGCACTCGCCCGGCGGCCACGGGGGCTGCACCTCGGCATGGATCCGCTCGCCGAGCTCGTAGCCGGGTCGAGCGAGTGCGTAGGCGACGTGAGCATGGAGGCACTTGAGCCGCCCCGGCGAGCGCGCGCCTCCGATCCCGAGATCGAGAGACTGACCGCCGTCGAGCGCAGTACTCACCGTGCGTGCGAGCTCGCGTCGAACGCGGCGTTGATCGTCGGTCGCACTCGCCAGCGACCGCGCGAGATCCGCGTCTTCTCCGACGAGCCGGCTCCAGCGCTCGACACCGCCAGCGGCCTCCAGTCGGGCGAGCGCGGCGACGAGGTACGAGCAGGTGAGGTAGTACGTCGTCGGAAACGGCTTGCCGTTCGCCTCGTATGGCGACTGTTCGGTAACCGCCGGAAGACCGTACGGGCAGCGCTTGACTACACGTCGAAACGCCCGCGGCTGTCGCCCGAGCTGCCGAGCCACCACGGCTCCGTCGTCCATGAGTGAAGACTACGAGCGCCGGTCTCGCACGGCGCTGCGCGCCTGCCGCCAGGCTGGAATTCCCTTGACGACGAAGAGCTGCTCGCCCGGTTTCACGTAGCCGCTCCGGCGTGCTTCGCGCTCCGTCGCCTCGAGGCTCATCGAGTTGACGAGACGCAGCTCGAGTTGCGCCCGAGCGACCTTCAGCGCCTCGACCTCCGCGCGTCTCGCCGCAAGGTCGTTCCGGGTCTCGACGTAGGAGGCGAGGGGTCGGTAGTAGAGGTAGGTGGCAATGCCGAGGACCGCGACGAACCAGAGAAGCCGAACTCGCCTGCGCTGAACGCGCGGGTGCGTCTTCCTCCTCCTCGCAGGAGCCTTTGCCGTCGCCCTCCCTGCCACGACGCCAGGTTCCACGCCTGAGCGCCGGCCCCTTCCCGCTCAAGTGCGTCGGTCAGGTTCCTGACGCGCTCCTAGCGTGAGCGCCCGCGACCAACGTCAGGCGATGTCGACCTTGATGACGTTGGTGGAGCCGGGAATGTTCACGGCGGTGCCCGCGGTGAGGACGACCCGATCGCCCGCCTCGACGATTCCGGCCTCGCGCGCCGCCTCGATCGAGTGCCGCCAGAGGTCGTCGACGTCAGTCGACTCCGGGATCTCGAGAGGAGTCACGCCCCACTCGATCGCCATGTGCTGAAGCGAGGTGACCACGTGGGTGAGCGCGACGACGGGCCTTCGTGGGCGAAGGCGCGCAACGGCCGACGCCGTGCGACCGGTGAACGTGGGCACGAGAATCGCCGTCGCGCCGAGTGCCTCTGCGAGGTCACACGCCGCATTCGACATCGCGCGGCCCACGGTGGGCTCCTCGGCCGCAGCCGGGAGTTGATGCCGGTAGCCGAGGCTCGGCTCGACCGCACGCGCGATCTTCGCCATCGTCGCAACCGCCTCGACCGGATACTCGCCGATCGCCGTCTCGGCGGACAGCATGAGCGCCGACGTTCCGTCGAGGATCGCGTTCGCGATGTCCGATGCCTCGGCTCGCGTCGGCTCCGGACGATGCACCATCGTCTCGAGCATCTGGGTCGCGGTAATCGCAGGCTTTCCGCGCTCGAGCGCGCCGAGGATGATCCGCTTCTGCAGGAGAGGAACCTCCGCGGCGCCGATCTCGACGCCGAGATCTCCGCGGGCGATCATCACGGCATCCGAGACGTCGAGGATCGAGTCGAGCGCCGTCACAGCGTCCTTGAGCTCGATCTTGGCGATCACCCATGCTTGCGACCCGGCTTCGTCGATCCTGGCCCGCAGCGCGACGACGTCCGTATGCGTACGGACGAACGACTGCGCGACGTAGTCGACGCCGAGCTCGAGCGCGAATTCGAGGTCCGCCAGATCCTTCTCGGTGAGCGACGGGACCGGCAGCGGGACGCCCGGAACGTTCACTCCTTTGTGCGGCTCGACCAGCCCGCCGGTGACGACGCGGCACAGCGCTCGGCCCCCTTCCACCCGCTCGACGCGGAGTCGAACGTGCCCGTCGTCGACGAGCACCTCGTCCTCGGGCTCGAGGACCGACCCCAGGACGTCGGGCGCAACCGGAACGTCGTCCGCACCGCACAGGTCCTGGCCGGCGATGACCACGGCGTCGCCGACCTCGAGATCGACAGGTGCGGCGAGATCGCCGATCCGGATCTTGGGCCCCTGCAGGTCGGCGATCAGCGCGAGCGGCCGCCCCACCTCCGCCTGCACCGCACGCACGCGCTGGGCGCTCTCGTGGTGATCGTCATGACGGCCGTGGGAGAAGTTGAGCCGCGCTCCGTCCATCCCTGCCTCGACGAGGCGGGTGAGGGTCTGCTCGTCGTTCGACGCCGGGCCGATCGTGGCGACGATCTTCGTCCTGCGCTCGTGTCGGGTCACGCCTGCCAGGCTATCTGGCCCGGAACACGCCCCAGCCGGGATACACGGCGTCCTCACCGAGCTCCTCTTCGATTCGGAGGAGCTGGTTGTACTTCGCCACCCGATCGGTCCGGGACGGCGCGCCGGTCTTGATCTGACCTGCGTTCACCGCCACGGCAAGATCCGCGATCGTCGTGTCCTCGGTCTCGCCGGAACGGTGCGAGATGACGGTCGCATACCCGGCGTTGCTCGCGAGCTCGATCACGTCGAGCGACTCCGTGAGCGTGCCGATCTGGTTCACCTTCACGAGAATCGCGTTTGCCACCGCCTGCTCGATCCCGCGGCGGAGGAACTCGACGTTCGTCACGAACAGGTCGTCCCCGACGAGCTGCACCCGGTCGCCGAGGCTATCCGTCAGCGTCTTCCAGTCGCTCCACGCGTTTTCGTCGAGCCCATCCTCGATGGATACGAGCGGAAAGCGGTCAACGAGCGAGGCGTAGAACGCGATCATGGCTTCCGGTTCGAGAGCGCGACCCTCGCCCGCGAGCTCGTAGCTGCCGCCCCGGAAGAGCTCGCTCGCCGCAGGATCCAGTGCGATCGCGACGCGCTCGGCATGCCCCGCGCGCTCGGCGGCCTCGATGATCGCTGCGATCGCCTTCTCCGTGGACTCCAGGTCGGGCGCGAATCCTCCCTCGTCGCCGACGCCTGTTGCGAGGCCCCATTCGTGGAGGACCGCCTTCAGGGAGTGAAAGACCTCGGCGCCGATCCGAAGCGCGTCGGAGAAGGTCGATGCGCCTGCCGGTACGACCATGAACTCCTGCAGGTCGAGGCGGTTCTGTGCGTGCGCACCTCCGTTGATGACGTTCATCAGAGGCACGGGCAGCGTGCGCGCACCGGTCCCTCCGATCCACCGGTAGAGCGGGAGGTCCGCGTCGGCCGCGGCTGCCTTCGCGCTTGCGAGCGAGCAGCCGAGGATTGCGTTTGCGCCCAGGCGACTCTTGTTCGGCGTCCCGTCCAGCTCGATGAGACGGCTGTCGAGCCCGCGCTGGTCGTCGGCGTCGAAGCCGGCGAGCGCGGCGGCGATCTCGCCGTTCACGTTTGCAGCCGCCTTCAGGACGCCCTTGCCCAGATACACGCGCGCGTCGCCGTCGCGGAGCTCCGCAGCCTCGTGCTCGCCGGTCGAGGCCCCCGAGGGCACGGCCGCGCGCCCGAACGCGCCGGAGGCGAGCCGGATGTCGACCTCGAGAGCAGGGTTGCCGCGCGAGTCCAGCAGCTGGCGAGCATGGACATGGGCGATCGCCGTCATCGGGCCCGACTCTTCGCGCGTTCGTAGTACCCGTCCTGCGCCGCGAGGTCGAGAGCCTGCCAGTCCACCCCTTCGGCGGCCGCCAACTCGACAGCCTGCTGGACACGGGACGTGAAGCGTCGCGACGTCGCACGCAATGCGAGCTCCGGATCGACGTTGAGCCTGCGAGCGACGTTCACGGCCGTGAAGAGGACGTCGCCGATCTCGTGGAACGTCGCGACATCAGCCTCCGTCTCCGGTGCGGGCTCCCCGACATACTCGATCGCGGCAACGAGCTCGGCGATCTCCTCGTGGAGCTTCGCCAGCGGTCCGGCGAGATCGGGCCAGTCGTAGCCGACGGTCGCAGCTCGGCGCTGAACCTTTCGCGCTTGGAGCAAGGCCGGCAGCGCTTCGGGGACGTCGTGGAAGACGCCCGCCCTCCCCTCCTGCTCCGTCTTCAGCTCCTCCCAGCGCTCGCGGACGCGACCCGGCGTACGCGCCTCCCCGTCGCCGAAGACGTGCGGATGGCGCCGGACGAGCTTCGCGTGAACCTCGCGGGCCACGGTCTCGAGATCGCCCTGCCCGCTCTCCTCGAGGAGGAGCGAGAGGAAGTACACCTGGAAGAGCAGGTCGCCGAGCTCCCCACGGAGCTCGTCGGGGTCGTCGGCCAGAGCCGCGTCGGCCACCTCGTAAGCCTCTTCGACCGTGTGCGGCACGATCGTGCGCGCAGTCTGCTCGCGGTCCCAGGGGCACTCCCGACGAAGGTGCCGCGTCAGCTCCTGAAGGTCGAGGAGCGCCTCGGCCAGGCTCATTTTGGAGACCCTACTGGGTCTCGGTCGGCGCCTCGGGAACCTCCGGCGGCTCGTAGCCCGCCGCGTAGCTCACCTTGCCGTCGTACTTCTTGCGCAGATCCTCGACCCAGGTCGACATCATCTCGTTCCGCTTGTTCTGGAGCAGCGTGGTCCGAATCGACGCCTTCACCTTGTCGAGCGGCGTCATCTTCGCGGGACGCACCGGCGACACTGCCTCGATGACGTGGTAACCGTACGTCGTCTTCACGGGCTTCGACAGCTCGCCCTCTTTCAGCTCGAACGACACCTTGTCGAACTCGGGAACGGTCTGGCCGCGCGAGATCGTCAGCTCGCCTCCTGACTCCTTGCTGCCGGGATCGTCGGAGTTCGCCTTCGCGAGTGCCTTGAAGTCGCCGCCCGCCTGCAGTTCGGCGTATATCTCGTCAGCCCTTGCCTTGCTCGCATCGAAGTCGACCTTCCCGTCCGAGCTCTTCTTCGCGATGAGGATGTGCCGGACGTCTCGCGACTCGGGCGTTCCGTACTGCGACTGGTTCTGCGTGTAGTACGCGAGTACGTCCTGATCCGTGACCTTCACGTCCTTCGTGACCTCTTCGTACAGCTTCTGGGCGAGCACCGACGTCTCGAGCGTCGACCGGTAATCCGCGGCCGTGAAGCCCTGCTCCTTCAACGCCTTCTCGTACTCCTTCCGCGTCCAGTCGCGGCTGGAGATGAGCTCGTCTTCGGCCTTGTCGACGTCCTTCTCGGTGACGTTGATCCCGAGGTCGGCGGCAGCCTGCCTGAACTCCTCCCGCTGCACGAGGTACGCCACGTACTGGGTCTGGAACGTCTGGTACTCCGGCGTTCCCGCCTTCGGGAACTCCCGCTTCGTCGCCTCGTAGCCCTTCTTCGCCTGGGCGAACAGCCGGTCGAGCTCGTCCTTCGAGATCTCGGTGCCGTCGACGACGGCGACCGAGCCCGACGGGACGTCGGCGGCGCTTCCGCACGCGGAAACGACGAGAGCGACAGTCGCCCCCAGGACGGCAAGGGTGATGCGGACGAGGTTCATCGAGGCCGGGTTTTTATAGCGGAGGCGGTGTTAGGCGGACGTTGCGGACAGTTCGAAGGATGCGGGTCGATCGGTTCGAAATCCCGCAAAAAAGGCCGCGACTCAAGCGGCCAAGCGAGCCTGGACAATAGCATCGGGAAGCTCCAGCGCGCGTTCGAGGGTCTCGACCCGCAGCGAGACCTCGCGCTTCTGCGTCGAGTAGATCGCCGTCGGCTCCTTCCCGACGAGCGCACGGACCTCGACCGAGCCCAGTGCGAGCGGCCCGACGGTCGCGCGCCCCGCGCGGTAGACGAGATAGTCGGCGCCAAGGCGAGCAAGCTTCAGTTTCGCCTCCTGGATCGCGAACAGGTTCGCGACGGGCTCGGGCAGCGGCCCGTACCGATCCTCGGTCGCGGCGACGAGCTCCCTGAGCTCGTCCTCGCCCTCGACGAGGGCGATCCTGCGGTGGAGGTCGATTTTCAGCGCCTCGGCCGCGATGTAGGCGGCCGGCACGTACGCATCGACGCGAGCGTCGACGCGAACGGGGCGGGCGACGACGCGCCGGCTCCCGGAGAGCTCGGCCACGGCCTCGTCGAGCATCTCGACGTAGAGCTCGAACCCGAGCGCAGCGACGTGCCCGGACTGCTCGGGCCCGAGCAGGTCGCCCGCGCCGCGGATCTCGAGGTCGCGCATCGCGATCTGGAAGCCGGAACCGAGCTCGGTGTGATCCGCGAGCGTCGCGAGCCGCGCGCGCGCCTCGGGTGTGAGCTCCGACGCCTCCGGGTAGAAGAGGTAGGCGTACGCGAGGACATCCGAGCGGCCGACCCGCCCGCGGATCTGGTAGAGCTGCGCGAGTCCGAGCGCATCGGCACGCTCGACCACGAGCGTGTTCGCCTGGGGGATGTCGATGCCCGACTCGATGATGGTGGTCGAGACGAGGACGTCGGCATCCCCGGCGAGAAACGCGTGCATCCGCTCCTCGAGCTCGCGCTCTGACATCTGGCCGTGCGCGACGAGAAAGCGCAGAGCAGGGCAGAGCTGCTCGAGCTTCGTCGCGGCCTCGTCGATGGACTCGACCCGGTTGTGCAGGTAGAACGCCTGACCCCCACGCGCGTGCTCGCGCTCGAGCGCTGTCTTCACGAGCTCGTCGTCGTACTCGCCGACCGTCGTGCGAATCGGCCGGCGCCCGATTGGGGGCGTCTCGATGATCGAGATGTCGCGCAGGCCCGAGAGCGACATGTGGAGGGTGCGGGGAATCGGAGTCGCCGAGAGCGCGAGAACGTCGACCTCGAGCCGGAGCGAGCGTAAGAGCTCTTTCTGCGCGACGCCGAAACGCTGCTCCTCGTCGAGGATGACGAGTCCCAGGTTCTGCGGGATGACATCGCGCGACAGGATCCGGTGCGTGCCGATGAGGACCTCGATCTTCCCGGCCCGGAACTCGTCGAGGATCCGCGTCTGATCCGCTTTCGAGCGGAACCGCGACACCATCTCCACCCGTACCGGGAAGTCGCGATAGCGCTCCCGAAAGGTGTTCCAGTGCTGCTCGGCGAGGATCGTGGTCGGGCAGAGAACGAGCGTCTGGCGACCGTTCAGCGCCGCCGCGAACGCGGCACGAACGGCGACCTCGGTCTTCCCGAAGCCGACGTCTCCGCAGACGAGCCGGTCCATCGGCCGGGGGGCCTCGAGGTCCTCTTTCACGGCCTCGATCGCCTGCAGCTGGTCGTCCGTCTCCCGGTACGGGAACGAGCCCTCGAGGCGCTCGAGCCAGTCGCTCGAGAGGTCGAGCGCATGACCGGGCGCCTGCTGCCGCCTCGCGTACAGCGACAGAAGCTCGCCGGCGAGCTCCCGCACCGACGCGCGAGCACGGCTCTTCAGGTTGTGCCATGCCTTCCCACCGAGCTTCGAGAGGGACGGCGTCCGCGCGTCCGCCCCGATGTAGCGGGAGACCTTGGGAAGCTGCTCGTGCGGGACGTAGAGTCGATCCTCGTCCTTGAACGCGAGGTAGAGGTAGTCGCGCGTGACTCCGGCGACCTCCTTCATCTCGAAGCCGAGGAGCCTCCCGACGCCGTGATCCTCGTGGACGACATAGTCGCCGGTGCGTAGGTCGGCGAACGACTGCAGCGCCCGGCCGAGCCTCGCGTCGGCGCGCGGGGGTCGCTTGCGGAACACCTGGGCGTCCGGCAAGAGCGCGAGGCCGAGGTCACGCCAGACGAACCCGCGACGCGCCGGGCTGACTGCGAAACGGAGCGAGGCGTCCGAAGGGAGCGTCTCGATGCCCTCGTCCAGGGCGGCGTCGACCTTGCGGAGCAGCCGCTGGGTGCGCTGAGCTTCTCCGCGGTGCTGGAACGTGACGACGACGCGACGTCCCTGTCGAAGCATGCCCGCGAGCTCATTCTCGGCTTCGGCGAGCCCGCGCGCGGCGATGGCCGGCCGCTGCGCCTCGAACACGTGCGGTTGCGACCGCGGGAGCGGTTCGAGCCGTGCCGCGCCCTCGACGCGCTGAGGCTCCAGGCCCTCCTCCTCCCAGAGCTGCCTCACGTCGTCGACCTGCCAGACGATGTCGGGCGCTCTCTCGAGCAGCGGTACGCGATCGTCCGGCAGCTCCGCGGCCGCCCCGAGCTCCTCCGGATCGTGGAGCCGTTCGCGCGCGGGATGGATCACCGCCTCGTCGACAGGATGCAGCGCGCGCTGGGTGAAGGGCGAGAACGCTCTGATCTGCTCGATCTCGTCCCCGAAGAGCTCGATCCGAAGCGGCTCGCGGCCCGTGCTCGGGAAGACGTCGACGATCCCGCCGCGCACCGCGATCTGGCCTCGCTCCTCCGTCCGTTCGACGCGGTCGTAGCCGGCGAGCGTCAGGGCCTCCACGAGCCCGTCGATGCCAGGCTCGTCACCCGGCGCGACCCGCACGGCCTCGGGACGCTCGTGCACGGGCGGCATGCCCTCCGCGAGGGCGCGCGCAGAGACGCAGACGAGGCCGCCGCCGGCGAGCACGTCGAGCGCGCGGGCGCGCTCGCCGACGAGGTGGGCCGGTGGCTCGAGTCCCGATCCGGCGCGAACGCCGCGGCTCGGGAGGAGCGCAATGCGGGTCGGATCGCCGTACCAGGCGACCGCCTCAGCGGTGTCCCGCGCTTCTTCGTCCTCGGCGAGCAGGCAGACGACGGGTCGCGCGAGCTCCTCGTGCAACGCGGCGAGCACGAGCGGAAGCGCGGGCTCCGAGACGCGGGCGGCCACGGGAAAGTCGGCGAGGAACGCGCGAAAGGGCTCGCTCGAGGCGAGCTCGTGGACGAGGCCGGAAAGCGCGGATGTCGACGGGTCCATGCGGCTGGCGGGAACGGCGTCCCGCAAGGTCATGGTATCGGCGGCTTCGAGCCGCACCGACCCATCCGACTCGAGCGACTCACGCGGTCAACGTGTCGCTGCCGACCTACCTTTACGGGCCCAACCACCCCCAGGGGCACCCCGGGTGCCCTACGTCGACGTTATCGGAGAATCCGTGCCGAGTGGGAAACGACACTGTCGAGAAACCGTGTCGTCTCGAGGTGCTCCGCCTTGGTCAGTTGAAACGCTGCTGCGCCACCTCGAGGCCCTCCGACAGCAGCGTCTCGACGGCATCGGCAGCGCGCGCGACGACCCCGTCACGATCATCGTGCGCCTCGAACGGCGTGAGCACGTAGTCGGCGACGTCACGCGGGTCGCCGCGCCCGGGCCGACCCACTCCGATTCGCAACCGGAGGAACTCCGGCGTGCCGAGCGACTGCGAGATGGAGCGCAGACCGTTGTGGCCCGCGAGCCCTCCCCCCAGACGGGCCTGCAGCCGTCCGACCTCGAGGTCGACGTCGTCGTGGACGACGAGCACCTCGTCGGGAGCGGCCTTGAAGAACCGCGCGGCCGCCGTGATCGAGCGGCCGGACTCGTTCATGTACGTCTCGGGCTTCAGGAGCGCGACGCGCGCCTCCCCCACTCGCGTCTCGGACAGTCGCCCGTTGAACTTCGACTTGAACGTCGCGCCGTGCCGGCGCGCGAGCTCGTCGACCACCATCCAGCCGACGTTATGGCGATCGCGTTCGTAGCGTGCACCTGGATTCCCGAGGCCTGCGATCAGCAGGTCGAGCGTCGAGGCTGAAACGCCCCGACGGAAGATGCGCACGTTATTCCTCGGAGTCGGACTCGGAGGGCTCGCCCTCTTCGGCGGCGCCTTCCTCGGGCTCGCCCTCTTCGGCGGCAGCCTCGGCAGCGGCCTCCTCGGCCGCAAGAGCATCCGCCTCCTCGAGCTCCGCGTACCCGCGCGGGGTCGAGACTGTGGCGATTACGGTCTCGTGCGGATCGTCGAGGAAGGTGACCCTGTCGATCGGGGGGATGTCGGCAAGGCGCAGTACGTCTCCGACCTCGAGGGGGCTCACGTCCACGTCGATGTGCTCGGGAACGTCCGCAGGAAGAGCCTCGACCTGGAGCTCGCGACCCACGAGCGAGAGCACGCCTCCGGTCTTCACGCCGGCCGACTCGCCGACGAGATGCACGACCACCGTTGCGTGGATTGGCTGGTCGAGGCGCACCTCGCGCAGATCGATGTGCGAGATCGTGCCTCGGATCGGGTCCTGCTCGTACTCCGCGAGGATCGACGGGTGCACGGTCGTCTGACCCTCGACGACGACGTCGAGGATCGCGTGCAATCCCGAGGGTCCCGTCATCGCGGCGCGCAGATCGCGCTCGGGAACGACGATCGCGCGCGAGTGACCCTTGCCGTAGAGAATGCCGGGAATCAGCCCTTGCGCACGCAGGCGCCGGGATCGGCGAGAGCCGAGCTCGTCACGCTCGCGCACCTCCAACTTGAGTCTGTCTCCGGACACGGCCGCGGATTGTAGCGACGCGCGCTCTCTAGAACAGCTGGTTCTCGCCGCCGAAGATCGCTGACACGGACTCGTCGGCGAACACGTTGATGATCGTCTCGGCAAGCAGGCCGGAGACGGTCAGAACCGTCATGTTCTTGGGCCGCCTGAGGGGATCGACGGGCACCGTGTCCGTCACGACGATCCCTGCGAGATCGGCCTTCGCGAATCGCTCGAGTGCGTCCGTGGCAAAGAGCCCGTGTGTCGCGAACACCCAGACCTGCTCGGCGCCGGCCTCGGTGAGCGCACGCGCGCCGTCGAGAAGCGTGTGCCCTGTCGAGATGTTGTCATCGCCGACGATCGCGATCTTGCCTGCGACGCGGCCCGTGATCTCGGTGACCGAGGCTACGTCACGCGACGGTCGGGTCTTGTTCATGATCGCGAAGTCCGCGTCGATCATCTCTGCGAAACGGACGGCGTGCTTCGCACGGCCCGCGTCCGGCGCAACCGATACGACCCGATCCCCGGTGAGGCCGAGATCGCGGAAGTACTGTGCGAACAGCGGCAGCGCCGTCATGTGGTCGACCGGGATGGTGAAGAACCCCTGAATCTGTCCCGCATGAAGGTCCATCGTCAGCAGGCGGTCGGCTCCGGACGTCTGAATCATGTCCGCCAGCAATCTGCTCGAGATCGGTTCCCGCGGCTTCGCCTTTCGGTCCTGCCGCGAATACGGGAACCACGGGATCACCGCGGTGATGCGCTTGGCCGACGCGAGCCGTGCCGCCTGGATCATGAACAGCAGCTCCATGATGTTCTGGTCGACGGGGCGACATCCGGTCTGGATGACGAACACGTCGGCGCCGCGAATCGACTCGCAGTAGCGACAGTACGTCTCCCCGTTCGCGAACGTCGTCAGCTCGATCTCGCCGAGCTCGACGCCCAGCTGCTCCGTGATCTTTGCCGCCAGCTCCGGATGCGAGCGGCCTGCGAACACCATCAGCCGCTTCTTCGGCGTCAGCGGGATCGCGTGCCCGGTCGTCATCTCGACGCGAGGAACATCAACCTCGAGCCCGGGCAGGGTTTGCTCAAGCGTTCCGGTTTCCACCGCGTCCTTCCTTGTTCACCTGCTCTGCGCGCGCGATCGCCAGTGCCCCTGGTGGGACGTCCTCGGTGATGACGGAGCCGGCTCCAATCCATGCGTGGTCGCCGATCGAGACCGGGGCGACAAACGTATTGTCGACACCCGTCCTGACGTTGCGCCCGATGGCCGTGCGCTGCTTCACGCGAGTGTGCTCCTGGTTGGCGGTGATGTTGCCGGCGGCGATGTTGGTATCGGCACCGACGTCGGCATCCCCGAGATATGTGAGATGAGGCACCTTGGTCCGCTCGCCGATGACTGAGTTCTTGATCTCTACGAACGTGCCCGCCTTGGCCTCCGCCTCGAGCACCGTGCCAGGGCGAAGGTAACAGAACGGGCCTACGCTGGCACGCTCTCCGACGATCGCTTCGTCGACCACTGCGTGAGGGCCGACCTCCGCGCCCGCCGCAACGCGCGAGGCGCCACGAATGACCGTGAACGGGTGGATCACCGCATCGGGCTCGAGCACGCTCTCGGCGTCGATCCAGGTCGTCTCGGGATCGACGATCGTGGCCCCGGCCCGCATGTGTTCCTGGTTGATCCGGTCGCGAAGCGCGGCGGCGGCAGCAGCCAGCTCCGCGCGTGTGTTCACACCCTCCGTCTCCACAGGATCTCCTCCTTTGTGCACCGCGACGCGTCCTCCGTCCGAAGCGAGGAGCGCGACCGAATCCGTCAAATAGAGCTCGCCCTGGACGTTGTGCGGCGAGAGCCGATCGAGCACCGGCCACAACCTATCCGCACGGAAGACGTAGATGGACGAGTTGACCTCGCGCACGGCCCGCTCCTTGGCAGATGCGTCCCGATGCTCGACGATGGCGGCGAGCCCACCATCGGCGTTACGAAGCACGCGCCCGTACTGCTTCGGGTCGTCGGGCTCGAAGGAGAGCACGGTCGCCCACGCCTCTTCGCGATCGTGAGTCTCCACCAGCTCGCCGAGGAGCCCGGTCGTGAGTAGCGGCGTGTCGCCCGACAGCACGAGCACGTTCTCGGCCCGACCCTCGAGCGCGCTACGCGCACTGCGAACGGCGTCGCCCGTCCCGAGAGGAGCCTCCTGCACGGCGACCTCGAGCCCGCTGAAGTCGTCCGCCGTCGCGGGCGAGGCGACCACGACGATCGGATCCGCGCCCAGCTCCCTCGCGGACGCCAGTACCCAGTCGACCATCCGCCGCCCGAGCAGTGGATGCAGGTGTTTCGGGACATCGGAGCGCATCCGCGTTCCGAGACCCGCGGCCATCACGACCGCGCCGAGCGTCGGCTGTCTCGCATTCATGCTCGATGTTCTCCGGGAGCCCGGTTGTGCCGCCCGATGTACCTAGTCTCGCATGCCGCGGCCGCGCTCACGACGGTTGCGCTGCCACGGGCTCGACGCGCCTGACTTCGAGCAGGTACGCCACCATGACGTCCTCGTCAGCCACCTCGATGTGGTAGGCGTCGGAGAGCTGCTCGACCCGCTCGATCTGTGCGCGGTTCTCCTCGAAGACCGGCTCGAAAGGGAAGAAGCTGTAGTCGACGACGCGGGCGGCCAGCCCATGCTCAGCGAGCAGCGCTTCGGTCTGCGCCTGACCGATGATCGACAGCTGCATGAGAAACGCGGTCCCCTCGGGAGCGAGCATGCTCGGTAAGAGCCGGATGAAGTGGTCGATGAGGTTGCGTCCCCAGTAGTCGAGAGGCCGATGGCCGGTCGGCTCCTGGTAGGGGTCGACGGGCATCTGGTAGAGGCTTGCCACCACGAGGTCGAACCGCTCTCGGGGCTCCCAGTGGAAGAAGTTGACCGCTTCCCCGGTCACACGATCGGAGACGCCGTTTCGGAACGCGTTTGCGAGCGTGTTCGCGACCGCGTTGCGATCGATGTCGATCGCGTGAACTCGCTCCGCACCGTTGAGTGCGAGCTGGACAGCCAGAATGCCGCAACCGCAGCCGACGTCCATGCAGCTGAGACCCTCGCCCACTCCGCTCGTGAAGAGCGACTTCCATACGAGGTAGCTGCCGGTCGTCGGCACGAATACTCCCTCCTCGACCGCGAGGTCCGGAAACGGGAGTGGATAGAGAGAGCGACCGCGGTCGTCGCGCCACATCTCGGCCGCTGCGCGGTCCGGCTCGACCAGCAGCAACTCGTCGACGAGTGGCCGCCGATGTCCCGGCTTCGTCTCCCCGAGCTCCGCGACGAGGGCGCGAACATGCTCTGGCGTCACGCCACAGCAGCCACCGATGATCTGCGCGCCCTCGTCGCGCCACCCACGCGCCAGCGTCACGTACTCGGCGGGGCCGACGAGCTCGTCGAAACGCCATTCGCGCCCCCCGTAGTCGCCCAGGTTCGGATAGACGCCGAGCGGGAGCGTGGTGAAGTCCCGAAGCCACGAGATCATGCCCGGAACGTGCTCGACCGGAAGGCAGTTGATGAGGAGTGCTCCGACACCCATCTCCTCGAAGCGGCGTGCTGCTCGACCGAACAGGTCACCTTCCGGCGGGCCCCAATGCTGCCCTTGCACCCCGCACACCCCGTGCCGGCAGCGGCGAAAGGACAGCCACACCGGCAACCCGGTCTCGAGCAGGAGCTCGATCGTCTCGAACGACCTGGGCTCCCGGATCAGCGTCATCGTCTCCATCAGGATCAGATCCGGCGGGTCATCGGCGAGCGCTCGCGTGAGCAACTCGAGCGTCTCGCGCCGCTCGGGGGAGTTCGCTTCCTCCGAGATCGCGAATGCGACGGCACACTCGCCGGCGCGGCCGGCCTCGTCGACCGCCTGTCGTGCGAGGCGAACTCCCATGCGTGCGATGTCCATCCAGTGCTGCGCCTCGACGAGCCGTGAGGCGCTTCCGGATCCGATCTCGGGAGCCGAGAGAATCGACCAGGTGTCCGTCGAAATCACGTGACACCCCGTCGCCGCGTAGCTTCGATGAACCTCGAGCACGGCGCGGGGCGCGCGAAAGAGCGCCCACGTCCCCCAGAGATCGCCGTCTTCGGCAGGCGAGCGATGGCGTTGGAGCTCCGTCGCCACGCCCCCGTCGAGAACGACCAGACGATCGTCGGCGATCATCTGCTCGAGGCGCTCGTACGCCGCGGATGCACGTGCCGTGGCCGACGTCGAGGCCGTCATCGCTCGATCAGCGTAGTCGGCTCGCCGAGAGCGTCGGCGAGCGTGAGGCTGGGGCGCCAGGATTCGAACCTGGGATCACGGGACCAAAACCCGTTGCCTTACCACTTGGCCACGCCCCATGGCAGGAGGTCATCTTGCCACTCGCCGCGCCTATCTCCGTTCACACCGGACGGGCGAGCCACGTCGTCCCCGCTCGACTCACTGCCGCGACAGCGCGCTCCGCGTCGGCGGCGTGCTCGAAGAGGCCATAGACGGTCGGGCCCGCGCCGGTGACGTCTGCGCGGAAGGCGCCGAGGTCCTCGAGCTGGTCGGCCAACGGTGACGACGCTAGGTCGTTCCTGGGCAGCCGGGCCAGGTCTCGAACATGCTCGACTCGAGTGAGTACGTCGAGCAGAGCGGCGCGGCGCTCGTCGAAGCCCACGGCGCCGTTTCGCGTATCGAAGGACCGATAGATGGCTGCGGTCGAGCCCTTCGCCTGACGATGCGGAACGACGAGCACGACGACGTAGTCCGTCCGAAGATCGACGGCCCCGAGCTCGGTGCCGTCGCGGGTCGCGAGTTGTGCTCCCTCACGAAGGAAGAACGGCACGTCCGCACCGATCGTGGCGGCGATCGCGTGGAGCGCAGCGGGCGACAGGGGCTCGTGGAACTCGGCGTTGGCGAGGGCGAGCGCGCACGCTGCATCCGAGCTCCCGCCACCGAGCCCGGCCGCTACGGGAATCCGCTTGCAGATGCGAACCCGCCAAAACGGAGCAAGGCCTACATTGCCCGCAAGAGCCTCGAGGGCGCCACGTACGAGTGTGTCGTCGTCGAACCCTACGATGGTCAAGGCATCCGCCGGCTCGAGCTCGATCTCGTCGGCAAGATCGACCCGCTGGAGCACCGTCGCGACCTCGTGCTTCCCGTCTTCGCGAAGCGGGCCAACCACGAGCCCAAGGTTGATCTTGGCGAACGCCTGCGCCCGCCTCATCGGAGGGCGTCCGCCAGCGCGACGAACTCGCTCGGCTCGAGCTCTTCTGCGCGCGCCTGCGGGGTGCGACCGATGGCGCCGAGCGCGGCTTCGACGCGTGCCCGTGAAGCGAGCCCGGCGATCGCGATCGAGTTCGCGAGCGTCTTTCGGCGATGGGCGAACGCGCCCTCCACGACGGGTCGCACGGCGGCGATCGGTGGCCCGACGACGCGAGTGAACGCGACGAGCGCCGACTCGACCCGCGGGCGCGGTCGGAACACGGTCGGTGACACGGCGTGAAAGCCGGTCTTTCGCGCCGCCAGCTGAACCAAGACGGACACTGCGCCGTATGGCTTCGTGCGAGGGACGGCGAAGAACCGGTCGGCGACCTCACGTTGCACCATCACGCACCAGCGCTCGAGGAACGGCGCGCGCTCGAGGGTCTCGACCACGAGCGGCGTGGCGATGTTGTATGGGAGGTTCGCGACGAGCTTTCGAGGCTGCGGATCGAGGGCGCCGAGATCGAGTGCGAGCGCGTCGGAGAAGATCAGCCGCACGTTCTCGTGGGCACTTCGCGTGGCCGCGAGCGGCTCCTCGAGAGCGCGGTCGAGCTCCACGGCATGCACGAGACGGACACGCGCCGCGAGGTAGCGCGTGAGGACTCCAAGGCCGGGGCCGACCTCGAGCAAGACGTCGTCCCGCCGAAGGTCTGCGAGCCGGCCGATGACGCCGAGGATGTTCTCGTCGACGAGGAAGTGCTGGCCGAGAGCCTTCTTGGGAACGACGGTCACGGGAGGCCGAAGGCGGCGGTCGCGTTCTCGTCTGTTCGGGCGGCGAAGGCGTGCTGATTCTCGTCGCGGGCGGACGCGACGGCGGCGATCGTGTGAGTGACGTAGGCGGGCTCGTTCCGTCTGCCCCGAACCGGCTGCGGTGCGAGGTACGGGCTGTCCGACTCGACGAGGATACGGTCCGAGGGCACGGCCGTCGCGGCGTCGCGTAGCTCCGGTGCCTTCGGATAGGTGACGTTGCCGGCGAACGAGACGTAGTACCGGCGATCGAGCGCGGCCGGAAGCAACTCCGGCGACGAGAAGCAGTGGAGGATCACTGTGCCGTTGAACGGCTCGAGCGCGGCGGCGGTCTCGTCGGCAGCTTCGCGGCTGTGGACGACGACCGGAAGCGAGAGCTCGTCGGCGAGCGCGAGCTGTGCGTCGAAGAGCCGGCGCTGCTCGAGGGACGACGCGAACCGTCGAACGGTGTCGAGCCCCGTCTCACCCACGGCGACCGCCTTCGGATGGGAGAGCAAGTCACGGAGCTCGCCCAGCCGCTTTGCTTCGGGGGTCGCGGCCTGATGCGGATCGACGCCCAAGGCGGCGAACACGCCCTCGTGCGCATCCGCGATCCCGAGTGCGGCGCGGCACGAGTCGATGCCGGTCCCGATCGTGACGATGCGCATCACTTCCGCCGCGCGCGCCCGCTCGACGAGGGTCGCGGCCGGCTCGTCGCACGCGTCGAGATGCGCGTGCGAGTCGGTCACGCCGCCGGCATCTCCTGGTCGTTTTCGTCGTGGAGCTCGTGTAAGCCAGCCTCCATCCGCCTGAGCTCATCAGCGACGACCTTGTCCGAATCCAATTTTGCAAAGAGAGGCGTCGGCTCGACGAGTGCCTGACCCGCAGGAAGCTGGCTCGGCTCCCAACGTCCAGTCCAGCTTCGGTAGTCGCCCGTGAGCACGACATGCTCCGCATCTCCTTCGCGAATCCTCGCGAACTCGAGGTTCCCTGCGATCGTGCCGTCGTATCCGAGCATCTCGTGCAGCCGCTGCGCCGAAAACGGGAGGAACGGCGCCAGCAGCACCTTCAAGCTGTCCACGGCTCGCAGGGCTACGTACAGGACGGTCGCCGCGCGCTCCCGGTCGGTGTCAAGACTCGCCCATGGAGCTTGCTCGGCGACGTACTGGTTTCCGAGGCTCGCAAGGCGCATCGCATCCTGCAGCGCATTCTTGAAACGAGCACCATCGATCAACGAACCGACCGACTCGAATCCCGCGTCGACCGCTCGGAGGAGGCGCTCGTCCGATTCGACGAGCGGCCCGGGCTCGGGCACGACGCCGAAGTTCTTGTAGGAGCTTTGCAGCGTACGGTTGACGAGATTGCCCCACGTTGCGACGAGCTCGTCGTTGTTCCGGCGGACGAACTCGGACCACGTGAAGTCGGTGTCCTGGGTCTCCGGCCCCGCGATGGTGAGGAAGTATCGAAGCGCATCCGCGTCGTACCGACTCAGGAAGTCACGCACGAGAATCTGCACGCCCCGACTGGCGCTGAATTTCTTCCCCTCCATCGTCAGGAACTCGCTCGAGGCCACGTTGTCCGGCAGCTCGAGCGGGCCGCGGGCCGCGCCGAACACGCCACCCTCGCCGTAGCCGAGCAGCATGCTCGGCCAGATCACCGTGTGGAAGACGATGTTGTCCTTCCCCATGAAGTACGTGTGCTCGGCTTCGGGGTTCTGCCACCAGTCGCGCCATGCGTCGGGCTCACCGCGGTTCTGGGCCCACTCGATCGACGCCGAGAGGTAGCCAATCACCGCGTCGAACCAGACGTAGATCCGCTTGTCGTCGCGTTCCTCATAGCCCTTGACCGGGATCCGCACGCCCCAGTCGAGATCTCGCGTGATCGGCCGCGGCTTGACTTCCTGAACGAAGTTGAGCGAGAAGCGCCTGACGTTCGGACGCCAGTGATCTTGTCCTTCGATCCACTCCGTGAGCTGCTCCTTGAACGCCGGCAGATCCAGGAAGAGGTGCTTCGTCTTGCGGAAGACCGGCGGCGTGCCGTCGATCTTCGATCGCGGATCGATCAGGTCTGTCGGATCGAGTTGGTTGCCACAGTTGTCGCACTGATCACCGCGCGCGCTCTCGTATTCGCAGATCGGGCAAGTGCCCTCGATGTAGCGATCGGGAAGCGTGTGCCCGCTCGAAGCAGAAAATGCGCCGAGCGTTTCGCGCTCGACAACGTACCCCTTCTCGAAGAGTGTCCGGAAGATGTCACGCGTGACCTCGTAGTGGTTCACCGTCGTCGTGCGGGTGAAGAGGTCGTACGACAGCCCGAGGTCCCGAAGGTCCTCCCGGATCAGCTCGTTGAATCGATCTGCCGTCTCACGCGGGGACTCGCCCGCCGCGTCCGCGGCGACCATGACCGGGGTTCCGTGCTCGTCGGTCCCGCTCACCATGAGGACGTCGTTCCCGCGGAGGCGGTGATAGCGCGCGAACGTGTCCGACGGCACGCCGAACCCCGCCACATGGCCGATGTGGCGCAACCCGCTCGCGTACGGCCACGCGACCGCCACGAGAATCTTCTTGGGAGACTTCGCCCGACTCACGGTGGCCAATGATAAGGAGTCGCTTTCGCGGTACCCGTCTAGCTCCGAGTCCCCCGAGGAGCAGCGCACAGGCGAGCGAGCCTGCGATGGCGACGGGGAGGCTCAGGTGCGTCGCGGACGAGGCAGGGCGCTGCGGCTCGGAGTCCCGTGGGGACGCGTCCGACGGGACGAGGCGAACGAGTGGAGTGGCACGAGCGCTCCCCTGCAGGCTCGAGGTCGCAGCATCCGTCCCGGCCCGCTGCCCGCGCGGCGAAACGCGCGTCGATGCCTGAGCGCCCCCGCGCACGAAGTTCACGCGCCGCTCGGTGTCGACAACCCTCGGCGCTGACGCGCTACTCGTGGCCGGCGTCCCGAAGGTCGGCGCGTCCACCGCCATCGCGACGCGGGGTCGGTCAGCGGACGGGTTCGGCCGGGCCCGCACGGGGTTCGCCGCCGCGACCGGAGTATGCGTCGATCCGTCCGCCCCAGGTGCATCCACGGGTGGCGAGTCCGGAGCCGGAGTCTGCGCTGTGTCGGGCGCCTCGGCAGCGACCGGCGGCGCCGCAGGAGTCGGAGGCGCTGTCGCAGGCGGGGCGGGTGGAGCGGGCGACGGCGCAGCGGGCGGGGCCGCTGCCGCGGGAGCAGGTGCGGGTGCGGGCGCTGGTTGTGGAGATGGGGCGGGCGGCGCCACGGGTGCCGGCGGAGGGTTGATGGGGGCACCTCGCGGCGGAAGCAAGGAGAGCGGGTCGACGTAGGTGTCGCCGTCCCCGACACGGACACCGACATGGACGTACGGCACGGCGTGCTCGGGCTCCCCGGACGGGCCGGGCTCGGCGATCGCCTGACCCTCCTGAACATGCGCGCCGCGCTTCACCTGCAACGGACCGAGGTGGGTGAGAGACGCCTTGTGACCGTCTCCGGTCGAGATCGTGATGGTGAGTCCGTGCGTGGGAACCTGTCCCGCGAAGGTGACCTCGCCACTCGCCGGCGCGGCCACGAAAGACGCGTCGCCGAGCGCGATGTCCACGCCACGATGCTGCCCACCTGCGTACTGGTTGTCGCCGAGTGCGAATTCGCGCAGGACCGGCCCGTCAGCCGGCCACGCCCACGCCAAGGAGGCGGGGGTCAGAACCAGCGCGCAGACGAATGCCGCGCTACCGACGACAGCCCCTCTCGTTGCCCGTCGAGTGAACATGGATCGACGGTAGCGCCTGGTTCGCGCGGGAGCAACGCAATTGACTGTCTTGTTACAGAGAGCCGCGATAGAGGTCGTTCCTGGAGTGGCCGGTGAGTCTCGCCACGACGTCGGCTGCCTTCCGGCGCGCTATCCCGCCGGCGACGAGCTCGGCCACAGCCTCCAGCGCCTCAGCGGGCAGCGCTTCCTTCGCACGATCATCCACGGGCGAGCCCAGCACGATCGTGATCTCGCCACGCGGAGGAGCCGCGAACCGCACGGCAAGCTCGTCCAGCGTTCCACGCGCAACCTCCTCGTACCGCTTCGTCAGCTCGCGGCAGACAGCCGCCGGCCGCTGGGGCATCGCCTTGGCGAGCACGGCCAGAGAAGCCGAGAGCCGGCGGGGCGACTCGAACGCGACCACCGACCCCGGCCAGCGCGCGATCGAATGCGTGAGCGCGTCGAGCTCGCCAGCCCGACGCGGCAGGTACCCGACGAACTGGTACCGATCGCCGGCGAGCCCGCTGGCGACAAGTGCGGTCTCGACGGACGACGCACCGGGAAGCACCGTGACGTCGAAACCATGGGCAGCCGCCGCTCGGATCAGCCGAGTACCCGGATCGTTGACCCCCGGCAAGCCCGCGTCGGAGACGAGCGCGACCCGCTCTGTCCGCGCAAGCCGATCCAACACCTCGGCGGCACGCGACGCCTCGTTGTGCCGGTGATAGCTGACCAGACGCGCCTCGATGCCATGCCGGTCGAGCAGGATGCGCGTCCGGCGCGTGTCCTCGCAGAGGACGACATCGGCCGCGCGTAGCTCCTCGAGCACGCGCAGCGTGACGTCGTCGAGGTTTCCGATCGGGGTTGCGCAGACCGCGAGCGGCATGCCCCTAGTGCTCGACGAGGGCCTCGAAGCCGACGAGCCCGGCTCCGACGAGCCCCGCCTCGGCCCCGAGCTCCGCCGGAACGACCCGAAGAGTCTCGTCTGCAGGCGCGATCGCCTCACGCCGGGCCGCCTCACGCGCAGGGCCGAGCACGAGCTCACCCGCAGCGGCTCCGAACCCGCCACCCACGACGGTGAGATCCGGATCGAAGATGTTCACGAGCGATCCGATCGCAGCCCCGAGCGACGCGCCGATTCGCGCCAGCGCCTCGACAGCAGCCGCGTCGCCCGCGTGCCCCCTGTCGATGAGGAGATGCGCATCGGCGTCCGGTCCGTAGAGCTCGCATGCAGCCCCGTCGGCCGCGTGGCCCGATGCGAGCACCTCGAGATGCCCACGCCCTCCACACGTGCACGGTGGGCCGCATTCCTGGACGACGATGTGCCCGAGCTCGGCCCATCCGCGGAAGAGCCTCCCGTCGATCACGATTCCGCCTCCGACGCCCGTTCCGAGCGTGAACATCACGAGATTGTTCGAGCCTCGTCCGGCTCCCCTTTTCCATTCGGCGAGCGCGGCGACGCTTGCGTCGTTCTCGACGGCGACCGGGAGCCCGAAGCGCTGACGCGAGCGTGCCACCAAGTCGATGTTCTCGAGCGGGAGATTCGTCGCATGCAGCACGCGTCGAGTGCCACGTTCGAGATTCGACGGAATGCCGAATCCGATCGCGGCCACGCGCTCGTCGAGGAACGCCGCGACGGCAGCGTCGAGCGCGGCGAGGACGTCCTCTTCGGACTCACCCGGGCTCTGCACCTCGTGC
>DATAEF010000095.1:0-24829 GCA_036258155.1 Gaiellaceae bacterium
GTCGTAGACCTGGCGACGCTCGCGTTCGTGGTCCTCGGGTCGGCCTAGCCGAAGAATGCGCGGGCGACCTCGTACCACTCGGCCGAGACGGTCTTCAGCCCACGAGTGGCGTCTTCGAGCGGCACGTCGACCACGTCGTCACCGTGCAGCGCAGCCATGCGGCCGAAGCTCCGGTGGTGGGCGAGGTCGGCTGCTTTGAGACCGAAGCGCGTGGCGAGGACGCGGTCCCTCGGAGTCGGAGACCCTCCACGCTGCACGTGGCCGAGGACAGTGACGCGTGTCTCGAATCCCGTACGCTCCTCGATATCCCGCGCCAGTGCATCGCCCACACCACCGAGGACGACGTGGCCGAATTGGTCCGTGTCCCGCGCAACGCCCGCGACAAGCCGGTGCTCGCCCGACTCGTAGGTCAGCTCGTACCCCTCGCTGACGACGACGATCGAGAAGTCCTTCCCGCTCTCGTGGCGCTTCACGAGCTCCGCGCAGGCCTCCTCGACGGTGATCGGCTGCTCCGGAATGAGGATTACGTCGGCTCCGCCGGCGATCCCGCTCATGACTGCGATCCAACCGGTATGCCTGCCCATCACTTCGACCACCATCACACGGTTGTGCGCCTCGGCGGTGGAATGCAGTCGGTCGATCGCCTCGGTCGCGATCGTGACGGCCGTATCGAAGCCGAACGTGTAATCCGTCCCAGGAACGTCGTTGTCGATCGTCTTCGGAACCCCGACGACGGGGAAGTCGTGCTCTCGATGCAGGCGCGCAGCGACACCCAGCGTGTCCTCTCCGCCGATGGCCACCAGGGCCTCGAGCCCTTCACTGGCGAAAGTGCGGAGCGTCGCCTCGACGCCGCCCTCGATCTTGTATGGGTTCGTACGAGTGGTACCCAGGATCGTGCCGCCGCGCGGGAGAATCCCGGAAACCTCGCGCCGGCCGAGCGGGGAGAAGACTCCGTCGGTAAGGCCCTTCCAGCCGTCCCGAACTGCGACCATCTCGTGCCCGCGGTCAGTCGAACGTCGGACGACAGCGCGGATCACTGCGTTCAGCCCAGGGCAGTCGCCGCCGCCCGTCAGGATTCCGATCCGCACGAGAGCGTGCTCCTCTCTCTGGCTAGACGTCGGGCGGGTCGTCGGGGACGAGCGCCGCGACGTCTGCAGGCGCGACGAGCACCGCGTCGACTCCCGAGCGCTCGAGCTCGGCGACGTCCTCGGCCGTCGCGTCGTGCAGCTCGGCGATGGCGAGCTTTCCCGCCGGAACGTCGTGGAGGAGCCCGAGCAGGAGGGCGAGCGGGTCGTCATCGGAGTCCGGCGGCGCCGAAAGGAGGAACACACCCGGATCGAATCGCTCGAGCGCGCGCTCGATGTCGTCCGACTCCGACACCCGCACCACCGGCTCCAGCCCGAGTGCGTGCGCCTCGTCCCACATCGCGAGATCGGAGCGGATCACGACCGCGTCCGCCGCCACCCCGCTCGCGTCGAACATGCTGCCGAAATGGAGGAGTGGGAGCTGCGAGGACGCGCGGACCGCGCTCGCGCCCGTTCGCGCGGCGAGCCCGTCGGCGCCCTGCCGTTCAGCCGCCGCAGCGCTCGCGGCGTCCGCCACCTCGACGAGGATCGAGATCCCGTCGCCCTCGGCGATCGCCTGACTGAGCTTGCTCACGGCATCGGATCGTAGTCGGCGTGAGGCTTGATGCGAAATCGACGCGCCGCCGGGGGCCGGTCGCGGCCCAGCCGGATCGTCGCCGTCATCCGAGCCCGTGTGAGTTTCGAATCGAGCCTCTCCTGCAAACTCGGCGAATCAGCGGCCGTCGTAGCACTGGAATGCGGACAATCGCGCTCGTCCTGGCCGGGCTCCTGCTCGGCACCGCGACAGCGGCCGCCCGCACGATCGTCGGCACCCCCGGGAACGATCGGCTCGTCGGCACTTCGCGCGCGGACACGTTGGCGGGCCGCGCGGGAAGCGACCGTCTTTCAGGTGCCGCGGGGTCCGATCTCCTCGTCGGAGGACCGGGCCAGGACCGCGTCACCGCCGGGCCGGGAAACGATCGAGTCTCCGTCGAGTACGACGGAGCGCGGGACTCGGTCCAGTGCGGTGCCGGCGCAGACGTCGTGAATGCCGACCCGCTGGACATCGTGGCAGGCGACTGCGAGCTCGTCGGGCGACGCCTTTCCCGCGATCCGTACACGAACGCGGACTCACAACACGAGACGGAGGTCGAGCCCGACAGCTTCACCTTCGGGCGGACGACGGTGTCGACCTTCCAGGTCGGACGGCGGTTCGACGGTGCCGCCACGAACATCGGCTACGCGGTCACGGCGAACGACGGACGGACGTGGACGAGCGGCCTCCTGCCCGGCCTGACGATCGCGAGCCGTCCGGCCGGCCCGAACGCGCGCGCCAGCGACCCGGTCGTCGCATATGACAAAGCGCACGGTGTTTGGCTCATCTCGACGCTGGCGCTCGACGGGCGGACGACGCGACTCGCGATCAACCGCTCGAACGACGGCTCGTCCTGGGACAACGCCCTCGTCGCTGCGGAGGAGGTCGCGCCGCAGGGCATCGCCTTCGACAAGAACTGGATCGCGTGCGACAACGCTCCGGGGTCGGCGTTCTACGGACGCTGCTACCTCACGTACACACACTCCTCGGACGCCGACATGCTCGCCGTCACGTACACGAACGACGGCGGGCTGACCTGGTCTCCGCCGACCGACATCGGCGCGCGGCCGGCCGTTGGCGTGCTTCCCGTCGTCCGGCCGAACGGCGACCTCGTCGTCGTCTACCACTGGGAGGCCCAGCCGGTCGCGATCGCGGCGTCGCGTTCCGTTGACGGTGGAGCCTCGTTCGGTCCGCCGGTCCGGATCGCCGAGGTCGGGGCGCTCTCGTGTCGGATACGCGGCCTTCGCGCCTTCCCACTGCCGTCGGCGGACGTCGACTCCGCCGGACGGGTCTGGGCGACGTGGCACGACTGCCAGGGGCCGCGCGCCCCTGCCAACGACGTCTACGTCGCGACCTCTGCCGACGGCTCCTCATGGACGAACCGGGTGCCCGTGACCGCTGGGAGAAATGCCGTTCTCCCTGCGATCGGGATCGACGCGACAACGGGTCGCGCTGCGATCGCGTACCACCGAGTCGGGCCTGCGGGGGTGGACGTCGAGCTCGTCGAGTCGCGAGGCGAGGTGACGCGCTGGGATCCGGCGCGGCGGCTCTCCGCACGTTCGATGCAGCTTGCCTGGATGCCCGACACGACCTCCGGACGAATGCTTGGCGACTACATCTCCGTGCACTACGCGGGCCAGCGGCCGCAGGTCGTCTGGGTCCTCGCCTCGGAGCCCGTTGGCGCGAGCCTCCGCCAGGCCGTCTACGCGACCAGGGGCTGATCTCCGCGGGCGGCTCGCCACTCGTCAGGGCATGGATCCCCCGCGAGCTCGGGCGGAGTCAGAGACCGATCGGGTGCCAGACGGTCTTGAACTCGAGGAACGCCTGGATCTCGGACGGGCTCTGCTGGTCGGCGGACGAGCGAACGACGCGCTTGACGTTCTCCGCGGCCAGCCGCTCGAGCTCCGTGGTGTGTCCCGTGACACCCGTCACATCGATCGCGTTGACGTCCATGTGCCCTGCGAGCCAGGGAGCGAGCTCGTCTCGGAATCCCGTCAAGATGTTCACGGTGCCGCCCGGGAGGTCGGACGTCGCGAGCGCCTCCGCCAGCTCGATCGCGGCCGTGGGATGCTCCTCGGCGGCGACCGCGACCACGGTGTTTCCCCCGACGAGCGCAGGCGCAAGACGCGAGACGAGACCGCCGAGGGCCGGCTCCGAGGGCGCGAAAACGGCAACGACCCCCGTTGGCTCGGGAAGCGTGAAGTCGAAGTAGGGACCGGCGACCGGGTTCGAGCTTCCGAGCACCTGCGCGATCTTGTCCGCCCAGCCCGCGTACCAGACTATGCGGTCGATCGCGGATTCGACCTCCTCCCGGCCTGAGCATGCGCGCTCGAGATCGGCTGCGCGCGCCTCCATCATCTCGGCGAGGCGGTAAAGGATCTGGCCTCGGTTGTAGGCCGTCAGGCCGGCCCAGGCCGGGAGGGCGGCGCGAGCCGCGCGCACGGCGTCGCGTGCGTCCTTGCGCGATGCACACGCGACGTTCTGGCCGTCGGCCTCGAAGGTACGACCGGACTCCGAGCGGGGAAACGCGCCGCCGATGTAGAGCTTGTACGTCTTCCTTACCGACAGCCGGCTCACTGGAGCGCTTCTCCGCTGGTCGCAGTGGGGAACGATCGGCGCGGAGTTGGCGCAGTCGAGACGCTCTCTGGTCGCAGTTTCCTCGATACGATCGGCGTCGGGTGGAGGGTGGCCGAACACCCCACCCAGGGTGGGGATGGGAAGAGAGCAGCACGCGCCGCGCTCACGTGGGGCTCACTCGTCGAGCCTCAGATACGGCTCCAGGCCGTGGCGTCCGCCCTCCCGACCGAAGCCGGATTCTCGATAGCCGCCGAACGGGGAGGTCGGATCGAAGCGGTTGTACGTGTTGGCCCACACGACCCCGGCCCGCAGGCGCTCCACCATCCACAGAATCCGCGAGCCCTTCTCTGTCCATACCCCCGCCGACAACCCGTAGGGCGTGTTGTTCGCCTTCTCCACCGCCTCTTCGGGCGTCCGGAACGTCAGCACCGAAAGCACAGGCCCGAAGATCTCCTCCTGGGCGATGCGATAGCTCTGTGCGACATTGGTGAAGAGCGTCGGCACGAACCAGTACCCACGCTCGGGAAGGTCACATGCAGGCTGGTAGATGTCCGCGCCCTCCTCCTCGCCGCTCGCCACGAGCTCCCGGATCTTCTCGAGTTGCGCCTTCGAGTTGATTGCTCCGACATCGGTGTTCTTGTCGAGCGGGTCACCGACCCGCAGCGTCGAGAGCCGTCGCTTGAGCTTCTCGAGCAGCGGATCGTAGATGGACTCCTGCACGAGCAGGCGCGAGCCGGCACAACACACGTGCCCCTGGTTGAAGTAGATGCCGTTCACGATCCCCTCGACCGCCTGGTCGAGGGCGGCGTCGTCGAAGACGATGTTCGCGGCCTTGCCACCCAGCTCGAGCGTCATCCGCACATCTCTGCCCGCAAGCTCGCGCATGATCAGCTTCCCGACCTCGGTCGAGCCCGTGAAGGCGAGCTTGTCGATTCCCTCGTGCCGAACGAGATGCGCCCCAGTCGATCCGTCGCCGGTCACGAGATTGACGACACCGGGAGGAAGCTCGGCCTGGCGACAGACGTCCGCGAAGATCATCGCGGTCAGAGGAGTCGTTTCGGCCGGCTTCAGTACCACAGTGTTCCCGCACGCGAGCGCGGGGGCGATCTTCCACGCGAGCATGAGCAGCGGGAAGTTCCAGGGGATGATCTGCGCCGCAACGCCGAGAGGCCTCGGGATCCGGTTCGGGAAGGCGTACTCGAGCTTGTCAGCCCAGCCCGCGTAATAGAAGAAGTGCGCCGCCGCGAGCGGGATGTCCACGTCGCGCGATTCGCGGATCGGCTTTCCACCGTCAAGGGACTCGGCTACCGCCAGCTCGCGCGAACGCTCCTGGAGGATCCGCGCGATCCGGAAGAGATACTTCGCACGCTCCGAAGGAGCGAGGTCCGACCAGCCGTCTTCGAACGCATCCCTCGCAGAGCCGACCGCGAGCGAGACGTCCTCCTCACCCGCGAGCGCGACCTCGAAGAGCGGCTCCTCGGTGGAGGGCGAGATCGAGGGAAACCACTCCCCTGTCAGAGGCTCGACCTCGGTGCCTCCGACGAAGAGCCCGTAGCGCTTGCGGATCTGGACGATGTCGCGGGCCTCGGGCGCAGGGGCGTACTCCCACTCGAGAGGCGCAGGCACGGAGGACGAGCGCTTCTCGACCTGGGCCATCAGTCGATGGTGAAGTAGTCGCCGGACTGATACCGCCCCGTCTTCTCCTTGCGAAGCTGCATGAGGACGTCGTTCAGGAGCGAGGAGGCGCCGAAGCGGAACAGGTCGGGCGTCATCCACTCGCGGCCGAGGGTCTCGTAGAGCGTGACGAGATACTGGACCGCTTGCTTCGAGGCTCGTATGCCTCCCGCCGCCTTGATCCCCACCATGTGACCCGTCTCGAGGTACACGTCACGGACGACCTCCATCATGCAAAGCGTCACGGGCAGGGTCGCGGCCGGGTTGATCTTCCCGGTCGACGTCTTGATGAAATCCGCACCGGCAGCGATCGCCAGCAGCGACGCCCGGCGGACGTTGTCGTACGTCCCGAGCTCACCCGTCTCGAGGATGACCTTGAGATGGACGTCGCCGCACACCTCTTTCACGCGGACGATCTCGTCGTACACCTTCGCGTAGCGACCCGAGTGGAAGGCGCCGCGGTCGATGACCATGTCGACCTCATCAGCACCGAGCTCGACCACGGCTCGTGTCTCAGCGAGCTTGATCTCGGTCGGGGACTGACCCGACGGGAACGCGGTCGCGACCGACGCGACCTTGACGCCGCTCCTTCCGACACGTTCCTTCGCGGTCGCGACGAGGTTGGGGTAGACGCAGACCGCGGCGACCGGTGGGACCGAGAGGTCGGCGGGGTGCGGCCGCATTGCCTTCGAACAGAGGGCTGCGACCTTCCCGGGCGTGTCCTGACCCTCGAGCGTCGTCAGGTCCATCATCCGAATGGCAAGTTGCAAGGCCTGCACCTTCGACTCGCGCTTGATCGAGCGCGTCGCCAGCGTTGCCGCGCGCTGCTCGAGCGCGACCGCATCAACTGAGCCGATGCGCGGGAGTCTCGGCCCCGACGGAAGCTCGAACCCGCCGATGAGTGCAGGTGCCTTCGCCACCGCCTCAGTGTAGAAGGCACATCGCGGCCCGCCGAGCCCGTTCGATCATCCGCGATCTCTCGCGACGCCGTGCGTCCTCCTCCAATGCACCCGGAGTCCCGCGCCGAGAGCGATGTCTGCGGCGAGGACCCCGGCAGCTATGAAAGCGAGAGGGAGTAGCAAGTCCAGAGGGACCGCAAGGAGGACGACGGCGGCTACAGCAACAGCGATCGCGACAACGACCGACGATGTGCTGTCGGCGAAAACGCCAGGATCGGGCAGCGCCTGGAGATCAGCCCGTCCCTCGAGCCAGGCCTTCCACCCGGGACCACCTGGGCAGGCCGAACCACAAGCGCAGAGCGATCCACGGGGCACCCGACGGATCAGTAACTCGGATCAACGGCCGAGGCGCTCGAGCATTCGCGGGTCGCGCCGCCACTTCGGCCGCACCTTCACCGCGAGCTCGAGAAAAACGGAATGGCCTACGAGAGACTCCACCTCGGGCCGGGCTCGAGTGCCGATCTCGCGCACCATTGCGCCGCGCTTGCCGACCAGAATCCCCTTCTGGGACTCGCTCTCGACGTAGAGAACCGCGCGGACCCGCTTCTCTCCGAGCTCCTCGATCTCGACCGCGAGCGCGTGTGGCACCTCCTCGCGCGTCAGATGGAGCGCCTTCTCACGGATCACCTCCCCAACTCGCTCCTCGACCGCGAGATCGGTGGCCTGCTCACGATCGAAGTACGCAGGGCCCTCCGGGAGAAGGAACACGAGGTCGCTACGCAGCTCGGCTACGCCGTCCTTCGTGAGCGCACTCACCGGATGGAGCGCGTGGAAGTCACCGAGGGTTGCCGCGACCTTCATCTGGGAGGCGATGTGACCCGCCTTCAGGCGGTCGATCTTGTTGAGCGCGATGATGACCGGCTTCTCGAGCCCGAACACGCGGCGGGCGACGAACCGGTCGCCGGCGCCGATCCGCACCCGAGCATCGACTACGAGGAGCACGGCATCGACGTCGTCGAACGAGGCATCCACCGTCTGCTGCATCCGCTCGGTGAGCGGGTCGATCGGGCGCTGGAAACCAGGAAGGTCGGCCAGCGCGAGCTGGTAGTCGACGCCATTCGCGATGCCGAAGAGCCGACGACGAGTCGTGTTCCGCACCGTGGACGTAATCGCAATCTTCTCGCCGCAGAGCGCGTTGACGAGCGTCGACTTGCCGACGTTCGGACGCCCCGCGACCGCCACGAACCCGCTTTTCATGCTGCCGTCCTGATGGGGCACCCCGACCCACCACCCACTGCGATCGTATCCAAGTGCATGCGTATGGGAAACGGGTCAGCGCCAGAAGTGCGCCGGTTCGTCCACAGCGTCACTGCAGGTTCGACGAGTCGAACGACTCAGGCAGCAATTCGTCCGGGGTCATCGTCACCACACGCGCGCCGTTGCGGAACACCACGCGCTCGACGCCCATCTCGTGCAGCCACTGCCGGCAGGCGCCGCATGGAGACGCAGTTATCGCGGCCGTGACGAAGTCCCCGGGCCGATATCCCTCCGCAATAGCACGGGAAAGAGCCGTCCGCTCGGCGCAGACCCCGAGCGGATAGGCAGCGTTTTCGACGTTCACACCCTCGATCACCCGCCCGTCACGCGCGAGCACGGCGCAGCCGACGTGGAAGTTGGAGTACGGCGCGTACGCGCGCGCAGCCGCGGCATCCGCAACCGCGAGGAGCTCGTTGTCCCACACCGGCAGGCTCACGGCGCGACCCTTGCGGAGTGAGCGTCGAGGAGCGTTGGGAACCGGGAGGTTCCCCACGTTCTCAGGGAGAAGGGAGCCTCGCGGGGGCAAACAGCGCTGGCGAATGCGAGCCGAAGGCGGGCGTTGCTCATCCGAAGGCCTGGAAGAGAAGGAGAGTGACGAGCGCTCCGAGCACGGCGCCGCTCGCCACCTCGGACGACGAATGGACACCGGTCTCGACACGGGTCTGGGCCACCAGCAAGGCCATGATGAAGGTCACGGAGGAGATCAGGAATCGGTGCGCGGAGTTGTCGAGGATCAGCGTCACCGCCATCCAGCCCGCGAACGCGACCGCCGCATGCCCTGAGGGAAGCCCGCCGCGGAGCGGCGTCCCGCGCCCTGTGTAGGCCTTGATGGCCACGACGACGATGACGCTGACCGCGAAGGCCACGAGCGTGAGCTCTGCCGGCGCGTCGGAAAGACGGTTGAGGAAGCGCGAGCTCCGCGTGGCCACCTCGCCCGAGAAGACGAGATATCCGACCGCGACGGCGTTCAGAGCCGCGACGAGGACCGCGCCCGCGGCCATGTCTTTCGCGAGCTTCGCCATGGGATCGAAGGCCGTCGAGGCGACATCGACAGCCGCTTCGACTGCGGTGTTCACGAGCTCCGCCACGAGCACGAAGGTGATCGCCAGCAGCAGCACCGCCAGCTCGAGCTTGTTCGCACCGAAGCCGATCGCGGAGACGAGAACCAGCACCGCCACGGCAAAGTGGATCCAGAGGTTCCGTTGCGTGCGCACCGCATGGACGATCCCCTCGGCAGCGTTGTTGAAGCTCTGGAAGAGCGACGGGGCCCGATGTCTCGTCATTGCGCCCGATACTCCCGTTCTCGGGCTTCCATCTCGTCGCCGTGGTCGTATCCGAGCAGATGGAGAAGCCCGTGGACGAGCGGCCCGCGCCACCGCGAGCCGGCGACCTGCGGACAGAGGACGACATCGCCGAGCGCCCGCGGCATTCCTTCGGGAAGCGCGGCACGTCCGTCGATTGGAAACGAGAGAACGTCGGTCACCTCGTCGATCCCCAGGTGATCGCTCTTCAGCGCACGCATCTCGTCCGGGGGGACAAAGGACAATCCGAGCTCTCCGTCAACGACCCCCTCGGCGGCGAGCACGCGCCGCACGAGCTCCACGGCTGCGCGCTCGTCGACGAGCATGCCACTTCGATTCACCGACTCGACGTCGATCACCGGCGACGCGCGGTGCCGGTCTCTTCGGCGTGGCGCTTGTATGCCTCGACGATGCGCTGCACGAGCTTGTGCCGAACGACGTCGTCGTTCCCGAACTCGACGAACGCGATGGCGTCGATCCCCGCGAGGATCTCCCGCACCTGGATCAGCCCGGACGCTTGCTCGCGCGGGAGATCGACCTGTGTGACGTCCCCCGTCACGACCATCTTCGAGCCGAACCCGAGTCGCGTGAGGAACATCTGCATCTGCTCGGGCGTCGTATTCTGCGCCTCGTCGAGGACGATGAACGAGTCGTTCAGGGTGCGCCCGCGCATGAACGCGAGCGGTGCGACTTCGATCGTCCCCCGCTCCATGTAACCGGCGAGACGCTCGGCGTCCAGCATGTCGTAGAGAGCGTCGTAGAGTGGGCGCAGGTACGGGTCGACCTTGGCGAGCATGTCGCCTGGGAGAAAGCCGAGCCGCTCACCGGCCTCCACCGCTGGACGCGTGAGGATGACGCGGCCGACAGCACCCTCCGAAAGCGCCGATACGGCGAGGGCCATCGCGAGATACGTCTTGCCTGTGCCCGCCGGGCCGATCGCGAATGTCACCGTCCCGGCTCGAATGGCATCCACGTAGCGCTTCTGGTTCACCGTTTTCGGAGTGATGTTCTTGCCGCGATGCCGCCAGACGACGTCTGCGAGCACATCGCGCAGGTCGTCCGCCTGGTCGAGCGCGTTGAGCACGGCACCGACGGTGTCGGGCCCGATCTGATGACCCCCTTCCACGAGCTCCACGAGCTCGTCGACAACCGCGCGCGCCGCCGCGACGTGTCCCTCGTCGCCCCCGAGCGTCAGACGGTTTCCACGCAGCGCGACCGTGCAGTCGAGCCGTTCCCGCAGCGCGTCGAGAACGCCATCCTCGACGCCTGCGAGCTCGGCCGCGACCTCGTTCGACACATCCAGCACCTGCTGCATCAGGCGCAGTGTAGGGAGGGAGTCAGGCGGCGCGCGAAGCCGGGCCCCGACCGCGAAAGACGCATCCGGGGGCGTGCAGCATCAGGCGAGTTTCTCCTTGACGAGCTGGGAAACGGTCGAGCCGTCCGCGCGGCCCGAGACCTGGTGCATGACACCCGCCATGACCCTCCCCATGTCGCGGATATTCGTGGCGCCGACCTCCGAGATGACGTCGTCGATGATCTCCTCGATCTCCTCTTCCGAGAGCGGCTCCGGCATGAACTCCTCGAGGATCTCGAGCTCGTACTCCTCGTCGTCGGCCTGCTCCTCGCGCCCGCCGGCGCGGAATGCCTCGGCTGCCTCGAGCCTGCGCTTGCGCTCACGCTGAAGCACCTGCAGCTCCTCGTCGTCCGAGAGCGGCCGCTGAAGCTCCTTCTGGGCGGCCTGCAGCGCGTGCAGGACGAGGCTGAGTGCGTCACGGCGATCCTCGTCGCGCGCAAGGCGGGCAGCCTTGAGCTCGTCCTCGATCCGCTTGATCAAGCTCATGGGCCGCTTTCCGAAAACATGGCTTCCCCCTCGAACGCGAGCCGAAGGCGAGCGCTGCTCATGCGGTCTCCTCGAGCGCGCGGGCGATTCGCTCTCTGTCGGGTCGTCCCCCGAGCACGTGCCAGTGGAGATGGAAGATCGTCTGGCCCGAGCCGGCGCCCACGTTGACGAGGACCCGATAGTCCTCGAGTCCGGCGACACGTGCGGTCTCCGCGACGAAGCGGAGCATTCGCCCTGCCTCGTCGTCCGGGAAGTCGGAGATTTCCTTGAACGTGTCGACGTGTCGCTGCGGAAGCACGAGGAGATGCGTCTCGGAGATCGGGTTGATGTCGCGGATCGCGACGAAGCCGTCGGCGCTGTGCACGTGGTCGCCCTGCGCGACGAGTCGGCAGAAGAGGCAGTCGTCACGCGGCGACGGCAAGGATGCCCTCCTTCGAGAGCGCGATCGCGCGCGCATCGACGAACCTGCCCACCTCGGCGTCCAGCAGCCACGGCGTGTAATCCGACCCGTACCCACGGCCCGGCCGATCGACGAGCACACGGTCGGTCGATCCCACCTTCGATTCCCAGCGCCGGTGGCACAGCTGATCCGAGAGCGCACGGAGCTGGCTGCTTCGCTCCTTCTTCACGTGCGGCGGGACGGAGTCGACGGCGGCCGTCGCCGTCCCGGGACGCGGCGAGTACGGAAACACGTGGACCTTCGTGATCCCGGCACGCTCGACGAGCTCGAGCGTCCGGCGAAACGCAGCTTCGGTTTCGCCGGGAAAGCCGACGATCACATCGGTCGTGAGATTGAAGTCGCCCAGGGCCTCGAGCTTCGCGACGTACTGCGCCGACGTGTAGCGGCGTCCCATGGCTCGGAGGACGTCGTCGTCTCCGGACTGCAGCGGTACGTGCAGGTGTGGAGATGCGGACGCGGTGTCGCGCAGGGCGCTGACGAGCTCGCCCGAGAGGTGATTCACCTCGATCGACGAGAGCCGAAGGCGTTCGACTCCCAAAACGGCGCCGGCTTCACGAACGAGTCCGGCCAGCGTGAACCCGGCGCCGCGATCTCGGAAGCACCCGAGGTTGATGCCCGTCAGGACGATCTCCGGGTGTCCTTGGCCGACACGCCGCGCAACCTCGCGCAGAACCGCTTCAGCGCTCCGGCTGCGCGTGCCTCCGCGTACCAGCGGGATCACGCAGAACGCGCACGAGAACGAGCAACCGTCCTGGATCTTCACGAACGCGCGCGTGCGCTCCAGGCGCGCGTTCGCCTGGACACACGCGATGGCGCCGACGTCGCCCGCAATCGCGCTCGGAATCTCCTCGCTCGGACGCGCGACGACCGCCACGTTCTGCGGCATGGCATCGAATGCGTTGTCGAGATTCGCGGCGCAGCCGGTGACGTAGACGCGGTCGTGCGTCCGCGCGGCTCGCGAAACCGCTTGCCGTGACTTCGAAACGCCCTCGTGTGTGACGCAGCACGTGTTCACCACCGCCACGTCGGCCTCCGCGCCCCGGCGCGCCTCCGTGTGCCCGTCCGCGAGCAACCGCTCGCGGACGGCCTGCGCATCCGCGAAGGAGACCTTGCAGCCGAGAAATCGAACCGAGAACGTCGCCACGGAAGGAACTAGCTTAGTTCGCGCCAGCGCCGGAGCAACGGCGACGACGGACTGCGCTGACTTGTAACACTGGTCACTTGGCCACCAACACGTCGGCCGCCCATCCTTCGAGCTCGAGTCTCGCGACCGGGGCCCAGCCGGCCGTGCGGGGTACGTCGCACGCGAGGTATCCAGACGTGACCGCGGTCGGAGCTGACCGCCGGCGGAGAAGCGCTTCGACGACCCCAAGCTCGATGTTGGCCACGACCACGTCCGACCCTCCGATCTCGTCGACGAGCACGTCCGCCTGTCGGACCTCCACGTCGACGCCGTTCCGAAGAGCCGTGGCGCGGGCGATTTCGACCGCCACCGGATCAGCGTCGAGCGCGACGACCGGTACGTACCCGAGGCGCACGGCGGCGACGGCGACGACGCCCGAGCCGCAGCCCGCGTCGAGCAGGCGCCCGCGCTCGAGTCGCGCCAGGAGCTCGATGCACGCACGGGTCGTCGGGTGAGCCCCGGTCCCGAAGGCGCGGCCGGGATCGACGACGACCGCGGGCTCCGTCTCGGTCATCCACTCCCACGGGGGGCCGATCCAGAGCCCCGCGATGTGCACCGGCCGATGGAACTCTCGCCAGCGATCCTCCCATCCGCCCGCGACGAGGCGTACGACGACGTCGGCGAACGTGTCGCGCATCCTGGCCTCGCCGGCCCTGTCCGTGTACGCCGCCAGCTCGATCCAGCCGCCGCCCGCTATCTCCTCGAACCCGCCGGGCACGATCTCGAGCAGGCGTGCGCGTGCGATCTCCGCGTCGGATTGGGACACTCGCGTCGCGACCCGACGGAGCTCGGTGCTCAGCGAAGGGCGCTCTTGAGGCGACGGAAGAACCCTTCGTCCTCGTCGTCGGGCGCGTCATACGCGTCCGGGCCGAGGTTGCTGCCGAAGTCCTCCAGAACCCTGCGCTGCTCGTCGTCGAGCTGCGTGGGCACCGCGACGTCGAGCCTGACGTAGAGATCGCCTCGTCGCGACCCTCGAAGCGACGGCATGCCCTGACCCTCGAGCGAACGGACCTCGCCGGGTTGCGTGCCCGCGCGGACCTCGAGATCCACGTCGCCCGCGGGAGTCGGAACCTTCGTCGTCGCGCCGAGAGCGGCATCGACCATCGTCAGCCGTACGGCGGTGTGCAAGTCGTCGCCGTCGCGCACGAAGCGCGGATCGGGGCGGACGCGCACGACCACGAACGCGTTGCCGCGCTCGGCGCTTCGGAATCCGGCGTGGCCCTCTCCCCTGACCCTGATCTGCTGCCCATCGTGGATCCCCTTCGGAACGTCGACCTCGAGCTGCCGTCGGGCGACGACACGGCCGTCGCCTCGGCAAACACGGCACGGCTGCTCGAGGACCTCCCCTACGCCCCCGCAGTCCGGGCATGCCCGCTGCTGGACGAACTGGCCGAAGATGTTCTGGGAGACCGTCCGCACGACGCCCATGCCGGAGCACGTGGGGCATGCCCGCGCCGCGGTTCCCGGCTCGGCCCCGCTGGCTCCACAATGATCGCAGGGCAACGCGACGTCGAGCGGTACGGAGACCGCGAGACCCGTGAACGCATCCTCGAGGTCGATCTCGACCACGGCCTGCAGGTCGCCTCCACGCTGCGCGCGCTGCCGCCCCGCACTCACTCCACCCAGAAAGTCCTCGCCGAAGAACGCGGCGAACACGTCCGCCAGGCTGCCGAAGTCGGCGAACGTCGGCTCGAAGCCGCCGCGCTTGAGACCCGCCTTGCCGAACCGGTCGTACGTCGCTCGCCGCTCCGGATCGGACAGCACCTCGTACGCCTCGGCGACCTCTCTGAATCTCTGCTCCGCGTCCGAGGCGTTCGAGACGTCGGGATGGAGCTCGCGCGCCAGCGCGCGGAAGGCGCGCTTGATGTCGGAGTCGCTCGCCGTTCGGGACACGCCGAGAAGCTCGTAGTAGTCCGTCTCCGCGGTCGCCACTCGGTTCAGGCCTCTTCGTAGACGTCTTCGACGAACCGCGAGAGCTCGAATGCGGCGGCCCGCACGGTGCGGATCGCCTTCTCGTAGTCCATCCGGAGCGGCCCGACGAGGCCGACGGCTCCGAGCGGCGTGCTTCGAATCCCGTACGTCGCGCCGACGAGCGAGACGGCATGCAGCTGGCCACCACCGACCTCGGGGCCGACGTGGACGACCGGGCGTCGCGGCTCGAGCGCCTCACTGACGAGCTCGAGCACCGCCGCGCGCCTCTCGAGCAGCTCGAGAAGTCGCATCGTCGCTTCGACCTCCTCCACGCGCGCGTCGCCGAGGAGTCCTGCCGTTCCTCCGACGAACACCTCGGGCCGTGCCTCCGAGCCGACATCGAGCAACGTCTGGCCGATGAGCTCGAGGAAGGAGCGCTCGCGCGGCGCGAGCTCCGGCGCCTCCAGGCGACGCCGGACCGATCGCGAGCCAAGGCGTTCGCCCACGAGCTGGTCCTCGAGGTACTCCGATGCCCAGGCCACGAGGCCGGGGTCGACCGGCCGGTCGAGTCGGAACAGCCGCTTGGTCACGCCACCCGTCGACGTGATGACCACCACCATAAGGCTCGTCGGGGAGAGCGCGAGGACCTCGATGTGACGAATCGACGCCGTCTCCAGGGACGGCGCCGAGACGAGCGCAAGCAGACGCGTCGTCTGCGAGAGCATCTCGGTCGTCGTGCGAAGCGCCTGCTCGATCTCGTCGCGCATCGTTCTGAGGTCGACGCCGAGGACGTCCGGGCGCCCTTCCACGGCCTCCACGAGCTCCTCCGCATAGAGTCGATAACCGCTCTCGGTCGGCGTCCGGCCGGCGGAGGTGTGAGGGTGCGTGAGTAGGCCGAGGGACTCGAGCTCCGCGAGCTCGCCGCGAATCGTGGAAGCCGAGACCCGCAGCCCCGACCGCTCGACGAGCACCTTGGAGCCGACCGGCTGGCCGCTGGCGACGTACTCCTCGATGACCCGGCGAAGAATCTCGCGCTTGCGTGGCGTGAGCTGCATCCCGCTTCCGATGGTAGCCGGGGATCCCGCTGATTCCACTCTGGCGCTGGACGCTTCGTAGGCCGTCACTCGGCTAGCGGGACTCTCCTATCAGCATCTTCAGCGAGGAGTTCGGCGGTCACACCGCCGCCGAGGAAGCGCCCACGGCGTGTCAGGCTGATCTCCTCGCCCCGACCGTTCGAGCCGAGCAAAACGACCCCGCCGGCGACCAGTCGAGCCAGCGCGGCACGGTCGAGGCCGTCCGCGACCTCCACGATCGCGAGCGGCTCGTCGAGTCGCAAGCCGAGCATGAGCTTCTCCCGCTCGCGGGTCTCGCCGTCGATGATCTCGAGCTCGGCCGGCGGATGCTCGCCCGCGTCGAGCGCCGCGACGTAGCGCGTCAGGCCGGCCGCGTTTCGGTGACGCACGCCCGAAACCGTGGAGACCGCACCGACACCGATGCCGAGATAGTCGTGCCCGCGCCAGTAGCCGAGATTGTGGCGTGCCCGTAGGTCTCGCCCGCCCGCACGATCGCCCGCGAGGCAGAAGTTCGCGGTCTCGTACCAGCGGTAGCCCGCCCGCGTAAGCGTGTCGACGACCCGCTCGAAGTAGTCCTCCATCGCCTCGGCCTGCCGGGCCAGCTCCTCCCCGTGAGCGTGGGTGAACCTCGTCCCGGGCTTCGCCTCGAGCTCGTAGCAGGAGAGGTGCTCAGGCTCGAGCGCCAGCGCCTCCGCCAGGTCGTGCTCGAGATCGGTGGGGCTCTGGCTCGGGATGCCGTATACGAGATCGAGCGAGCTGTTGTCGAATCCGGCATCACGGAGAACGTACACGGCCCGCCGGACATCGTCGGGCGTCGCGCGCCGCTCGAGCACCGAGAGCAGGTGCATCTGGAAGCTCTGTGCCCCCAGCGAGACTCGGTTGACGCCTCCTTCCCGTAGCAGCGCCGCGAGCTCGCTCGTCACCGTCTCCGGGTTCGCCTCCACCGTCACCTCCTCGGCCGGCGGCAGCCGCTCGAGAAGCCGCGCGAGCTCGGCAGGCTGGGTGAACGTCGGCGTCCCCCCGCCGAGGAAGACCGTCTCGAGCGGGTCGGCGAGCACGTGGTCCTCGAGCTCGAGCTCGGCGAGAAGCGCATCGACGTAGGAGCCGTGCTGCTCGCGACGTCCCACCACGGTGACGAAGTCGCAGTACCCGCACCGGTGCGCGCAGAACGGGAGATGGACGTAGAGGTGCCGAACGTGACCCATGGCTAACGCCTTCGCTCCGAGTCGAGGTTCAAGACGGCGAGAAAGGCCTCCTGCGGGACCTCGACGCCGCCGACCTGCTTCATCCGCTTCTTGCCCTTCTTCTGCTTCTCGAGCAGCTTGCGCTTGCGCGTGATGTCACCGCCGTAGCACTTCGCGAGCACGTCCTTGCGCCGCGCCTTGATCGTCTCGCGCGCGATCACACGCGAGCCGATCGCAGCCTGGACGGGGACGTCGAACATCTGCCGCGGGATCTCCTGCAGCAGCCGCTCGACGAGCTGCCGGCCTCTCTCGTAGGCGAAATCGCGATGGATGATCAGCGAGAGCGCGTCCACCTGCTCTCCGCCGACGAGGATGTCCACTCGGGTCAGCTCGCCTGGCTTGAACCCCGCGAGGTCGTAGTCGAAGCTCGCATACCCCCGCGTCCGCGACTTGAGCTGGTCGTAGAAGTCGAGGACGATCTCGCCGAGCGGCAGCTCGTAGGAGAGCAGCACGCGCTCCTCGCTCAGGTACTCGAGGTGGTCGAAGCTTCCGCGCCGGTCGTTTGCGAGCTCCATCACGACGCCGACGTAGTCCTTCGGGACGATCACCGACGCCTTGACATACGGCTCCTCGACCTCCTCGAGCTCGCGCGGCATCTCGGCCGGGTTGTGCACCTCGACGTACTCGCCCGCACGGGTGAGCGCCCGATAGGCGACGGTCGGCGCGGTGATCAGGAGGTCGAGGTCGAATTCGCGCTCGAGGCGCTCGCGGACGATCTCCATGTGCAGGAGGCCCAGGAACCCGCATCGAAATCCGAAGCCGAGCGCCTGCGACGTCTCCGGCTCGTACGAGAGCGACCCGTCGTTGAGCTTCAGCCGCTCGAGCGCGTCGCGAAGCTCCGGGTAGTCGTCGGAGTCCGTCGGGAAGATCCCCGCGAAGACCATCGGCTTGACGTCCTGGTAGCCGGGGAGCGCGTCCACAGCTGGGCGGCGACGTGACGTGAGCGTGTCGCCCACGCGCAGACGAGACACGTCCTTGAGCCCGGTGACGACGTAGCCGACCTCGCCGGCGCCGAGTGACGGCACGGGCTCGCGGGCCGGCGACATGACGCCGAGCTCCTCCGCCTCGAACGTCGTGCCCTGTGCCATCGCGCGGAGCGGCTCGCGTGTCTCGAAGTGCCCGTCGACGACCCGCACGAACGCGACGACGCCACGGTACTGGTCGTAGAAGGAGTCGAAGACGAGGGCGCGCGCAGGCGCGTCGGGCTCGCCGGCCGGCTCGGGGATCCGCTCGATGATCGCGTCGAGGACCTCCGGCACGCCCTCTCCGGTCTTCGCCGAGATTCGCAGCACCCGCTCAGGCGACTCGCCGAGGAACTCGCCGAGCTCGCGCGACGCGCCGTCGGGGTCGGCCTGCGGCAGGTCGATCTTGTTCACGACGGGGACGATCTCGAGCTGCCCGTCGATCGCGAGGTACGCGTTCGCAAGCGTCTGCGCCTCGATTCCCTGCGCGGCGTCGACCACGAGCAGCGCGCCCTCGCATGCCTGCAGCGAGCGGGAGACCTCGTACGTGAAGTCGACGTGGCCGGGAGTGTCGATGAGATTGAGCTCGTGTCCGCGCCAGCGAACGCGTACCGCCTGAGCCTTGATCGTGATGCCGCGCTCGCGCTCGAGCTCCATCGAGTCGAGCACCTGCTCGCGCATCTCCCGCTCGGAGAGGGCGCCCGTCAGCTCGAGAACGCGATCTGCAAACGTCGACTTTCCATGGTCGATGTGCGCGATGATCGCGAAGTTGCGAATGCGGTCTTGCTCCATAGGACTTCAGCGCTCGCTGGAGGGCTCCGAGCGCTGGGCTCGCAACAGTAGCAGCGCCTCGAGCTCCCGCAGGCCCAGCGCCCGCGCGCTTCCGAGGTACACGGCACCGCCGGCGGCGAAGCCCGCTCCGAGCGAGACGAGCTGGGCAAGCAGAGACTCTCCGAGCCAAGCATCGAGCGCGTACCACGCGGCGAATGCCGCGGCTGCAGCAAGAGCGCCTGCGACGACGACCCGCGCAACGACTCCGACAGTTCGACCGACGTGCTCGAGCCCGAGGCGCCGCCGCATCATCACGAGGAGGACGGTTGCGGCCGCGAGGTTCACGGTGGACGTCGCGAGTGGGATTCCCCAGATCCCGAAACGGTAGAAGACCGCGTCGAGCAGCGCGTTCAGCCCGACGGCGCCGAGGGCGATCGCAGTCGGCGTCCAGTTCGTCTGCACAGCGTAGAAGCTGCGGTTGAGGATGAGCAGCCAGCCGTTGAAGACAAGCCCGAGCGAGAACGCCTGCAGGCACTGGGCGACGATCACCGTGTCCTCGGCGGTGAACTCTCCGCGCTCGTAGACGAGACGGACGATCGGCTCTGCGAGGACGATCGACAGCAGGCCCGCGGGGACGAGCAGAAACGCGATTTGGCGCAATCCTCCGTCGAGCGTCCGGCGGAGCCCTGCCGCGTCACCCCGGGCGGCGAGGCGCGCGAGCAACGGAAAGAGAACGGTCGTCACCGCGACCGCGAAGATGCCCTGCGGGAGCATGTACAGCCGAAAGGCCTTGTCGATCGCGGCAGGAGCGAGCTCGGGATCGAGGAGTCGCGACGCGAACAGCGTGTCGACGAGGAAGTTCACGTTGACGAGTCCGATGGTGAGGGTCACCGGGAGCATCAGCGCGAGCACGCGGCGAACCGCAGGATCCCGCCAGTCGATGACCATCGTGAGGCTGCCATCGAGCCGCCGCAACCACGGGATGGGCAACAGCAGCTGGACGAGCGTTCCGAGGACGACAACGCCGGCGTAGAGGTAGAGCTGGCCGCTCTCGTCGTCGATGCGGGGGACTCCGATGACGAGCCCGAGGATGATGACGAGGTTCCATGCGACCGGGGCGAGCGCCGGCAGCGCGAAGTGGTGGTACGTGTTGAGGATCCCGACGACGATCCCCGAGAGCCCGAGCAGCACCACGATCGGGAAAAGCACACGGGAAAGCCCCACGGCGAGGTCGAAGTCGCCGCCCGGATCCCCGAACGGCCGCATGAGAAGCGGTGCGAGCAAGATGAAGAGCGCCGTGACTCCGCCGAGGACGAGGAGGGTCAGCCAGAAGAGCGTCGAGGCGACGCGCCAGGCGCGCTGCTTCTCGCCTCGCTCGAGCAGCTCGCTGAAGACCGGGACGAACGCGCCCGAGAGCGCGGCATCGGCGACGAGCGCGCGGACGAGGTTCGGGATCTGGATCGCGACCGTGAATGCGTTGATCGCGCCGGCAACGCCGAAGTAGTACGCACTGACCATCTCGCGCATTAGGCCGAGCACCCTCGAAACCGCCGTCGCCAGCGAGAAAACCGCAGTTGAGCGCGCGATCCGACGGGTCTGGCCGCCGCCCTCCTCGTGGAGCGGTGGCGCTGCCGTATCCGAAGGGTTCTCCATCAGCCCGAGCTTCTCATTGCGTTAGGAGCTCTACGTCCCGGCCGATTCTCCCAGTCGGTCCTGCTACCATCGCGCGGCCCGCAGCCGCGGGCGTCTCTTTCGAATGGCGAACATCCAGCAACAGAAAAAGCGCGTGCGGATCCAGGCGAGGCAGCGCTTCGAGAACCTCCGCTACCGCTCGACGATCAAGACGCTCACGAAGCGGCTCGAGGTCGCTGCAGCGGAAGGCGATGCCGACCGCATCGCGAGCGAGCATCGCGAGCTCGTCCGCACGATCGACCGCGCGACCACACGTGGGGCTCTTCATCGCAACACCGCCGCTCGGAAGAAGTCGCAGGCCGCGAAGATCGCCGCCGCCCCTTCCTCCTAAGAAGCGTTACGACGCGCGCGCCACACCCGGACGACGGGTGAGCTCGACGACGGCGCGCTGAACCTCGAGATCCGGGGCGAGCCGGCTCTGCCCCTTGAGGGATCCGTCGAGCTCCGCGAGACGAACGACCGCGTCGTCCAGCTCCTCGGCCGAGAAGCCCTCGGCCTGGCTCAGCAGCTTCTCAGCGTAGAAGGGGTGCAACTTCAGTCGCTCGGCAGCCTGCTTCGGCCTGACGCCCTGGGTCGCCAGCCCTTTCAGTGCGCGGAGACGTCCCAGATGGCCGCCCAGCGCACCTGCCAGACGAGCAGCCGTATCTCGCCGGGCCCTTGACTCGCGCTCGAAGATCGTCTCGCTCGCAGCGAGGGCGCGCGCTGCGTCGCGCCCTGCCCAGGCGTCGGTCAGCACGTAGGTCGGCGCGTCGGCCGTGGTCACGACCAGCATCTCGATCTCTCGCTCTCCGACTGGCTCACCCGCCGCCCAGGTCGCGACCTTGTCCACCTCGGACGCGAGCGACCTCGAATCGTCTCCGACAAGCTGGACGAGCAGCGCCGAAGCTTCCGGCTCCGCGCTGACCCCCCGCAGCCGGAACTGCTCCGCGACCCAGCCTTGGACGCCTTTCTTGGCGACCGCGAACTCCAGGATCTGGCCCGCCTTCGCGCAGACCTTCCAGAGCGCCGTCGTCTTCTTGACATCCTCTCCCACCAGCGCTAGGACCGTGTCGGGCGCGGGGTTCGAGAGGTACGCGCTGACCGCCTCGACGTCGGCGGCCTTCCAGCCGCCTTTGCGCCGTCCGTCGGAGTCGCGCGCCCCGTCCACGTCCTCGACGACGACGAGCCTCGTGGAACCGAAGAGGCTTGCCGCGTTGCAGAGCGAGACTGCCTGGTCACCGGAGGTGTCGAGCGCGCTCGACACGTCGACCGACTCCGCCACGAAGTGGTTCCGCAGGCGCGCGAGCGCCGTCTCGATCTTCGGGCGATCGCTGCCCGTGAGCAGATACACGGGCTTGTCGGGAGCGTCGGCCACGCGGCTCAAGCCTAGAGGTTCAGCCGTACGTGCGGACTCGAAGTCGGCGGCCGTCGGACTCGACGACGACGCGGCCGTCCAAATCCGTTCGGTAGAGCGCGAGCCCGGGCGACGCGGCCAGGGCTGCGAGCGTCTCGGGCCGCGGATGGCCGTAGTCGTTGTTCCTCCCGCACGAGATGACCGCCACTCGAGGCCGGACGATCCGCAGCTCGTCGGCGAGCCCTGGATCGGCGGACCCGTGGTGTGCGACCTTCATGAGCTCGACCTCGCCGAGCGGCAGTCGCGCCGTAACCTCGGACTCGGCATCCGCGGTGAGGAGCACGTCTGTCTCGCCGTACGTCGCCACCAGAACGAGGGCGTTGAGGTTCGGATCCTCCGCGGGTGAGCCGGGATCGGGCGGCCAGAGCGCGCGAAGAACGAGACCGCCGGCCTTGAACTCCGATCCCGCCCGTACGACGTGAAGCCGAACGCGACGCTCATGCGCGGCCGCGACGGCCTCTTCCCGTTCCGGGCCCGTCGCGACGAGCCCCGGGTCGAGAACAGCGCCGACGCCGAGCTGCCGGATGACGTCCGCGGCGCCACCGACGTGGTCACGCTGAGGGTGCGTAAGAACGAGCGCCGACAACGAGCGAATGCCCATGTGCGTCAACTGTCCGGCGACGTCCGCCTCGGGCGGGCCCTGGTCGACGAGCACGCGGGCGCTCGGAGTCTCGAGCAGCACCGAGTCTCCCTGTCCGACATCGAGGAACGTCACCCGCAACCCGGCGGGTTGATCCCAGACCGGCGCGGGACGCAGCGCGGTCCACCCCGCGACCGCAAGGACGGCTCCAACACCGACGAAGCCCAGGACCGCAGCCGGCCCGCGCGTACGAGAACGTCGAAGTTCATGGCGCCACGCCAGCACCACGAGGGCGATGCCAGCGGCGAGAGCGAGCGCGGTCGTGGCCCCGATCTGCGCGGACGGTAACGACGCGACGAGTCGCGCGACGAGCTCGAGCCACGCCGCCGCCCAGCCGGCGAGCCACGCGAGCGCGGCCGCCACACCGGGCGCGGCGGGATCGACGACACCCGCGAGGAGCCCGATCCCGAGCACGATCGGGACCGCGGGCTCAGCCAGGACGTTGGCGGGAACCGTGTACAGCGGAGCCTCGCCGAAGTGGAAGAGGACGATGGGAGCCGTGACGAGCCCGCAGACCGTCGCCACTCCGAGGCCGTCCGCCAGCCAGGTGGGTACCGGATAGCCCTGGAGGCGAGCGCGAACGCGCGGGACACCGACGAAGATCGCCGCGACGGCCGCGAACGAGAGCTGGAACCCGGGCTCGAGCACGGATGTCGGCGCCCATACGAGGAGCACGAGCGCACCGAGAGCGAGGAAGTGCCAACGGTCACGCGGGCGTGCCGCGAGCCAAGCGAGGGAAGCCAGCGCCCCCGCGACCCCGGCTCTGACCACGGACGGCTGCCAGCCGACCGCGAGTACGTAGAGGCCGATGCCACCGAGGGTGGCGAGCTCGCGCGCCACTCGAGGGAGGCGAAGAAGCCACCCGAGGGCGTAAATCCCGAGTGCGAGGAAGGCGACGTTCTGCCCGGAGACGGCCAGTAGGTGATACAGGCCGGACGCTCGGAAGTCTTCGCGGACCCGCTCGGGGAGTCCCTCGTCCTCGCCCAGAACGACGCCCAGCACGAGCGCACGGTGCACACCGGACGCCCCTCGCCCGACCGCGCGTTCCACGCGATCACGGAGGCGATCTCCCAGGCCGGGGATGCCACCCCGAGCACCGACCTGGCGCCAGGAGCCAGCACGCAGCACGACATGGATTCCCTGGCGCGCCAGCCAGGCCCGCTCGTCGAATCCACCTTCGGCCACGCGCGGCTCGCGAACGCGAACGACCGTCTCGAGGATGGCCCCGCGCGGCGGCGAGCGTCCCACCGGAAGAACCAGCAGCACCCGCTCCCGGAGCCGCGCTTCGCCGAACCGCGTCACCTGGGCCTGGACACGGACCGCCCATGTGGTCGTCCGGGCCGGTCCGGTGACGACGAGCTCGGCAGAGGCCGACTCGCCGAGCCTCCCCTGGAGCATGCTCGCGCCCATTGCCTCGAGGCGGAGGCCGCCCCACCACAGGCCTCCGACGGCGAGGACGGCCGCAAGCGCCACGATGCGTACGCCGCCTGCGAACGCCGCCACCGCCACCAGTCCGATCACCCCGGCGAGCATGAGCACGAGCCCCGGAACCGAGACGACGTTCGATGCCGCGAGCCCGGCGCAGGCCGAGCCCACCAGCAGCGACGGCCAGTGTTGCTCGACGACTCGCCTCACGGGGTCACGAGGTCGCGCAGCTGCTCGATCCGCACCGGGCCGATTCCCGGCACGGCGTCCAGGTCCTCGACCGACCTGAAAGGCCCATGCTCGGCTCGGTAGTCGAGGATCTTCTGCGCGGTGACAGGCCCCACTCCGGGCAGCTGGTCGAGCTCCTCCAACGTCGCCGAGCCGAGGCTCACCTTCGGGGCAGCGCCTGCGGCGGGGGCTCCCGCAGCGCTCGCGGACTCGGCCGCCGCACCCACAGGCCCCGTCGAGCCGCCGAGACCGGTGGCGGCGCGGAGCGGGACGAGGACCTGCGTGCCGTCGACGAGCGGCGCCGCCAGGTTGAGTGCCGCGAGATCGGCCCGCCGGGTCGCCCCGCCGGCGCGGGCCACCGCGTCGGCGACCCGAGCGCCCTCTTTCAGCCGCAGCAGGCCGGGACGGCGGACGGCGCCGACGACGTGGACGACGAGGGCGCGATCGGAGCTCTCGGAGGCGCCGCGTCCCGAGCCGGACCCGTCCGCGACCGGCTCGAGCGGCGCCACTACTTCGGACGCGCCCGACGCGGCTCCGCTCTGCGCGAGCCGGTGTCCAAGGACGACGAGGACGGCCAGCA
>DATAEF010000096.1:0-7264 GCA_036258155.1 Gaiellaceae bacterium
CCGCACTGGGCCTCCCCGGACAAGGTCCCGGCGCGTCGCCTCGAGACGATCCGGCTCGCGGGCGAGCTTCGCATCCCGTTCACGAGCGGGATCCTCATCGGCATCGGGGAGACCCGCGAGGAGCGAATCGACGCGCTGCTCGCGCTCAGGGCACTCGGCGAGGAGCACGGGCATGTGCAGGAAGTCATCGTCCAGAACTTCCGCGCGAAGCCCGGTACGCGCATGGCCTCGCATCCGGAGCCGTCACTCGACGACCACCTCTGGACGATCGCCGTCGCGCGCATCCTGCTCGGCTCGTCATGGCACGTACAGGCTCCGCCGAACCTCGCCTTCGGCGACTTCCCGCGCCTGCTCGACGCGGGGATCGACGACTGGGGCGGCGTCTCGCCGGTGACGATCGACCACGTGAACCCCGAGGCGCCGTGGCCGGAGATCGGACGCCTCGCCGAGGCCACGCGCTCGCGTGGGCTCGAGCTCGCGCCGCGACTGCCGGTCTATCCCGACTACGTCGCCGATCTCGATCGCTGGGTCGACCCCGCCGTCGCGCCGTACGTCCGCCGCGCGGCCGACGCGACCGGGCTCGCGCGCGACGACGCGTGGGCGCCTGGCGAGCCGGGCTCGGTGCCGTTCGTCGTGCGCCGCGAGGCGCTCCCGCTCGAGCACTCGGGCGGCGAGCTCGGCGAAGACGAGATCACGCGGCTCCTCGAGGCGCGCGGGAAGGAAGCGGCGCGCGTGTATGCCGCCGCCGACCGGCTGCGACGCGAGGTCTGCGGCGACGAGGTCACCTACGTCGTCACCCGGAACATCCAGTACACGAACGTGTGCTACTTCCGCTGCGGCTTCTGCGCGTTCTCCAAGGGGAAGCTGGCGGCGAACCTGCGCGGAGCTCCGTACCTCGTGCCGCTCGAGGAGATCGTTCGTCGCAGCGAAGAGGCGTGGGAGCGCGGGGCGACCGAGGTCTGCCTCCAGGGCGGGATCCATCCTGCGTTCACGGGCGAGTACTACGCCGACGTCGTGCGGGCGATCAGGGACGCCGTGCCCGGGATCCACGTCCACGCCTTCTCGGCGCTCGAGGTGTGGCAGGGCGCCGCGACGCTCGAGCTCTCGCTGGAGGAGTACCTCGCGAGGCTGCGCGACCTCGGGCTCGGCTCGCTTCCCGGGACGGCAGCCGAGGTGCTCGACGACGAGGTACGCCGCGTGATCTGCCCCGACAAGGTGACGACGGCACAGTGGCTCGCCGTGCACGACGCGGCTCATCGGGTCGGGCTGCGCTCGAACGTGACCCTGATGTTCGGCCACGCGGACACGCCGCGAAGCTGGGCGCGTCATCTCCTGAGAGCTCGGGAGCAGCAGCGCCGTTCGGGCGGGTTCACCGAGTTCGTACCGCTTCCGTTCGTGCCCATGGAGGCTCCCATGTACGTCCAGGGTCGCGCCCGGCGCGGGCCGACATTCCGCGAGGCGCTCCTCGTCCATGCGGTGGCGCGGCTGGCCCTGCATCCGGAGATCACGAACATCCAGGCCTCGTGGGTGAAGCTCGGACCCGAGGGGACGCGCCAGGCGCTCGCGGCGGGGGTCGACGACCTCGGTGGGACGCTCATGAACGAGTCGATCTCGCGCTCGGCGGGAGCCGCCCACGGGCAGGAAATGCCGCCGGAGCGCATGGAGGAACTGATCCGCTCGGCCGGTCGCATCCCCCGTCAGCGGACGACTCTCTACGGCGAGCCCCCGGAGGAACGGGTTCACGCCTCGTTCGGCGCTGCGCCGCTGCGCGAGCCGCTCAACCCGCCCGTCAAGGACGCACGGCTCGTCGCCCCGCCTCGCCTCGTCCGCCCAGGGCTCGCCGTCCGCTAGAGATGGACCACCTTGCGCTCGCCGTCTCGGACCAGGAGCGCTCACGCCGTTTCTACGGGCGGTACCTCGGCTTCACCGCCGAGCCTGCGCCGCGCTCGGACGGCGTCCTGATGATGCACTCAGGCGACTTCTCGCTCGCCCTCGGGGAGACGAGCGAGCCAATCTCGCTGCCGACCTTCCTCCACTTCGGTCGAGGCCTTCCCTCGCCCGACGACGTCCACGCCTTCCACGACCGGCTGGTCGCAGACGGCGTCGAGATCGTAGGGATGTGGAACGAGCCCGACTACGTCAGCGTCAAGTTCCGCGACCCGGACGGCTACGTCGTCGAGCTGAGCTGGGAGCCGGACCCGGCCGATTGACCGGCGATCGCGTTCTAGGCCTCCAGCGCCAGGAGATCGTCGAGCGACTCGCGGCTGCGGATGACCCGCGCCTCGTCGTCTCGAGCGAGGACTGCGGCGGGGCGCGGGACGCCGTTGTAGTTCGAGCTCATCGCCAGCGTGTACGCGCCTGTCGCAGGCACCGCGAGCAGGTCTCCTCGGCACGGTGAGGGAAGCGCAACGTCGTCGATGAGCACGTCGCCCGACTCGCAGTGCATGCCGGCGACGCTGACGGTCTCGTCCGACTTCTGGTCCGCCCGCTCCGCGCTGAGCGCCGTGTAGCGCGCACCGTAGAGCTGGGGGCGAGGGTTGTCCGACATTCCGCCGTCGACCGCGACCCAGGCTCGGTCGTCGAGCCGCTTCACGGCACCGACACGGTAAAGCGTGACGCCGGCGCGGCCGACGAGACAGCGTCCGGGCTCCAGCCAGACGACGGGCCTGGGCAGCCCCGCTGTGACGAACGCCTCGCGCGCGGTCGCCGCTGCGGCGGTCGCGAGCGCGGCCGCCTCGGGGACGTCCTCCTCGGGGTGATGGCGAATCCCGAAACCACCTCCGAGGTCGACGATTCGTGCCTCCCAACCGAGAGCGTCGCGGCTCTCCGACGCGAACTCGGCGAGACGGCGGATCGTCTCCTCCTGCGCTGTGAAGTCCGGGAGCTGCGAGCCGACGTGGACGTGGAGCCCGAGCACGTCGAGCCCGCGCCCGAGCGCGTCGGCGACGAAAGCCCGAGCCTGTGCCGGTGGCAGGCCGAACTTCGACCCGTGATGCCCCGTCACGATCGCCTCGTGCGTGTCCGCATCGACGCCGAGCGTCACCCTCACGAGCACGTGCTCGACACCCGCGGCGATCGCGAGCTCGGCTTCGTCGGGCGCGTCCAGGACAACGAGGGCTCTCTCCTTCCCGGCCTCTTCGAGAAACGCTGCGTCCTTGTTGTTTCCGTGCACGACGAGCTCGTCGCCCGAGAGACCGGCTGCGCGAGCGAACGCGAGCTCGCCGGCGGACGCGACGTCGGCGCCGATCCCTTCCTCGCGGAGCACTCGGAGGAGCGCGACGTTCGGGAACGCCTTCGTCCCGTAGAACACGCGACCGTCTTCCCCTGCTGCCGCCCGTAAGGCCCGGGCCTGCGCGCGGAGGGTCTGCTCGCAGTAGACGACGAGCGGAGTCCCGAAGCGCCCGGCGAGCTCGCTCGCACGCGTGCCGCCGATAACCAGCTCGCCCTGCTCGACACGGGCGGAATCGGGAAAGAGCTCCAGCATCGGGCGATTCTGCCTGTTACCCTTTTCGGCCTAGTGCAGCAGCTTCTTGCATAGGCTAGGGAGCGAGCGCGGCGGGAGCCGCGGGCGTTCTCACGGAGCCTCTCGCGCGAGAGGCTTTTTTGTTCCCCGAAGCGAATGAGACAGACGATGGAACGGTACGACCCACAGGCGATCGAGGAGAAGTGGCAGCGAATCTGGCGCGAGCAGCGCGCGTTCGAGGTACCGAACCCCGAGCCTGACGAGCTCGAGCGACACGCCCAGAAGACGTACGTGCTCGAGATGCTTCCTTACCCCTCCGGCGACCTCCACATGGGACACGTCCGCAACTACATGCTGGGCGAAGTCGTGGCTCACTTCCGGCGTCGGCACGGGTACGCCGTCATGCGCCCCATGGGGTTCGACGCCTTCGGGCTGCCGGCCGAGAACGCCGCGATCAAGGAAGGCGGGCATCCGCGTGATGTGACCGAGCGGAACATCGCCGCGATTCGCCGGCAGATGGAGCGGATGGGCTGGGCGATCGACTGGAGCCGCGTTCTCTCGTCCCACGAGCCCTCGTACTACCACTGGACGCAATGGCTTTTCCTGCGCTTCTTCGAGAAAGGTCTCGCGTACCGAAAGGAGGCACCCGTCAAGTGGTGCCCGAACGACCAGACCGTGCTCGCCAACGAGCAGGTGGTCGACGGTCGCTGCGAGCGATGTGGTGCGGAGGTCGAGGCACGGAACCTCGAGCAGTGGTTCTTCAAGATCACGGACTACGCCGACGCCCTCCTCGACGAGATGTCCTTGCTCGAGGAGTGGCCCGAACGCGTTCTGACGATGCAGCGGAACTGGATCGGGCGCTCCGCGGGCGCCGACGTCGTCTTCGATGTCGAGGATCTCGGCGAGCACATCGAGGTCTTCACGACGCGACCGGACACGTTGTTCGGCGCGACGTTCTTCGTGCTGGCCCCCGAGCACCCGTTGGTGTCGCGGCTCGTCGAAGGGTCGGAGCATGAGTCGGCCGTATTGGACTACGCGCGCCACGCGGCTGCGCGTACGACTGTCGAACGCGAGGAGAAGGAGAAGGACGGCGTCTTCACCGGCCGTTATGCGACGAACCCGGTGAACGGCGAGCGTATTCCGATCTGGGTCGCGGACTACGTCCTGATGGAGTACGGCACGGGCGCGATCATGGCCGTCCCCGCGCACGACGAGCGGGACTACGCGTTCGCCGAGCGGTACGGGATCGAGATCCGACAGGTCGTCGCTCCGGCAGACGGTTCGGCGGTCGACGGAGCCTTCGTCGCGCACACCGAGAACGAGGTGCTCGTCAACTCGGGTGAGTTCAGCGGGATGCCTGCGCCCGAGGGCAAGCGAGCGATCGTCGAGTCGCTCGCCGGAAGAGGGGCCGCCCGCGCGGCGATCCGCTACCGGCTTCGCGACTGGCTCCTCTCCCGCCAGCGCTACTGGGGTTGCCCGATCCCCGTCGTCCACTGCGAGGGGTGCGGGATCGTGCCGGTGCCGGACGACGAGCTCCCCGTATTGCTGCCGGAGGTCGACGAGTACCTGCCGAAGGGGCGTTCTCCGCTGGCGGCCGCTGAGGACTGGGTCGCGACCACGTGTCCGCGCTGCGCAGGCCCCGCGCGACGCGAGACGGACACGATGGACACCTTCGTGGACTCTTCCTGGTACTTCATCCGCTACGCCGACGCACAGAACGACCGCGAGCCGTTCTCTCGCGCCGTCGCCGACTACTGGCTACCGGTCAACCAGTACATCGGCGGCATCGAGCACGCGATCCTGCACCTGCTCTACGCGCGGTTCTTCGTGAAGGTCCTGAACGACCTCGGCCTCGTCGGGTTCCGCGAGCCGTTCGCCCGCCTCTTCACGCAGGGAATGCTCTACCGGGACGGCGCGAAGATGTCCAAGTCCAAGGGGAACACGATCTCCCCCGACGAGTACGTCGAACGGTACGGCGCCGACGCCGCGCGCATGTACCTGCTGTTCATCGGCCCCGTCGACCAGGACGCGGAATGGCAGGATTCGGGCTTCGAGGGGATCGTGCGGTTCCTGCACCGGCTGTGGCGCATCGTGATGGAGCAGGCGGTGAAGCCGGAGGTCGACCCCGTCCCGGACACGGCACTCGCACGCAAGGCGCACCAGACGATTGCCAAGGTCACTGACGACATCGGGCGCCGTTTTGCTCTGAACACCCCGATCGCCGCCGTGATGGAGCTCGTGAACGAGATCCAGCGCGCGCCCGAGGATCCCGCTGCACGATTCGCAACCGAGACGGCCGTGACCTTGATTCAGCCCTATGCGTCCCATGTCGCCGAGGAGCTGTGGGAGCGGCTCGGCCACGAACGCCTGTGGGAGGAGCCCTGGCCCGAGGCCGATCCGGCGCTGCTCGCAGTCGAGACCGTGGAGATCCCCGTACAGGTCAACGGAAAGATTCGGGACCGACTGCATGTTTCGCCGGACACATCCAAGGAGGAGCTCGTTGCCTTGGCGCTCGCGTCGACGCGCGTACAGTCGTACCTCGACGGCGGCGAGGTCTCGCGCACGATCGTCGTCCCGGGCAAGCTCGTCAGCTTCGTCACGTGAGGCTGGGGTCCGACCCGGCGGGTCCGACTAGCGTTTTCACGCATCGTTGACGAAGCCGTGAACCACCTGTAGCGGGTTCGAGGCGACGATGGCCGCATGCCGTTCGCCGTCTCGCGCTCGACCGCGCTCGTCGCTCTCAGCGTGCTGCTCGTCGTCCTTGCCCTTGCCGGACACAGGCTCGCGCAGGCGGGTACGGCGAGCTCACCCGAGGTCGTCGCACCGCTCGAGCCGATCGCCCAGACGCCTGCTCGGCCAGCACTCGTCGTCCACGTCGTCGGTGCGGTGCGGAGGCCGGGCCTCTATCGCCTTCGTGAGGGAGCACGAGTCGCCGATGCCGTTGCTCGCGCCGGAGGGGCAACGGGCGCCGCCGAGCTCGCCGCGCTGAATCTCGCTGCACCCCTCGTCGACGGTGTCCAGGTCCTCGTTCCGAGCCGATCCGCTTCGCCCGCAGGCGTCGAGTCGGCGGAGAGTGATTCCGTGCCCGGTGCCGCCGTGGGTCCAACGGCGGCGGGGGTCGGGGCCAAGCCGAGTCTCTCGTCGGCGACGGCCGAGCAGCTCGACGAGCTCCCCGGGGTGGGGCCTGTCACCGCGCAGAAGATCCTCTTCTCTGCACCCACACCCGCTCAGGCGGGAACCCGCTATTCCAAGCGGCTCAGGTCGCCCTCGATCGGCTCAGGTTCGCTCAGGCGGGTAGAAAGTGGGGTAGAAAGTTCCGCGGGTTCCTCGACTCCGAGTCCAAGACGACGCTCGAGGGCTTCGGCCTCGTCGCGGAACACGATCCCGGCCAGGTGTAGATAGCGGCGGGTCACCTTCATGTCCGTGTGCCCCGCCTTCGCCATCAACGCGATCGGACTTGCTCCTGCAGCGGCATCGTGCGTGAGTGCGGTGTGACGGAGATCGTGGAACGGTCGAACGTAGTCGGTGATCCCGGCCTCGAGCAGCGCCGCTCGGAACTGTGGCGCGAACACGTCCTCGCGGTAGACGGTTCCCCGCGTCGGGTGACAGAAGACGCGCTCGTCGTCGCCCTGGAACTTGGACTGGCGGCGGTGTTGCCAGAGTGCCTCAGCGAGCGCGGGGGAGAGGGCGATCGCCCGGATGCCCTCCTCCGTCTTCGCGTCCCTCACGCGGAGCACCGAATCGATGAGGTAGACGTCGCGCCAGCGAAGCGCCTGCAATTCGCCGCGCCTGATCCCGGTG
>DATAEF010000097.1:0-43438 GCA_036258155.1 Gaiellaceae bacterium
CTCTTCTTCCGTGAGCTCAAGAGCGAGGGCAAGCTCGGCTTCTGGCGCTGGACATCGATGTGGGTCGGGATCGCCGGGACCTACCGCCAGAACGACTCCGTCGACGTCGCGTACCAGCGCGGTGGGAAGCCGGTCGTCGCGGCGAAGCTCCCCCTCGAGCCACTCTGAGAGCAGACGGGCCGCCGCTAGTGTTGGACGGTGGAACCCGACAACGGGATCGAGGTCGAGGGGCTCGTCCGTGAATACAAGAAGGGCCCGCGAGCGGTCGACGGGATCGACATCTCGGTCGCTCCGGGTGAGATCTACGGATTCCTCGGGCCGAACGGGGCCGGCAAGTACACCACCGTCCATGTTCTCACGACGCTCTTGCCTCCGACCGCGGGAACGGCGCGCGTCGGCGGCTACGACGTCGTCAAGGACGGGCCGAAGGTGCGCTCGCTCATCGGCGTCGCGCTGCAGGAGGCCGCGCTCGACCCGCTCCTCACCGGCCGCGATCACCTCCGGCTCCAGGCCACGCTGCAGGGGGTGCGCAAGGATCAGCGCTCCGCTCGCGCGGAGGAACTGCTCCACCGGGTCGGGCTCGCCGACGCCGCCGACCGGAAGGTCTCGGGCTACTCCGGAGGCATGAAGCGGCGCCTCGATCTGGCGCTCGCGCTCATCCACAGCCCGCGCATCCTCTTCCTCGACGAGCCGACGACGGGCCTCGATCCGCAGAGCAGGACGGCGCTCTGGGAGGAGGTCTCGCTCCTGCGCCGGGAAGACCGCGTGACGGTGTTCCTCACAACCCAGTACCTCGAGGAGGCGGACGTCCTCGCGGACCGAGTCGGGATCATCGACCAGGGGAAGCTCGTCGCGGAGGGCACGCCCGCCGACCTGAAGGCGGAGATCGGCCGGCCGAGCGTGCACGCGATTCCGCATCGAGACGAGGACCGGCCGCGCATCTCCGAGTTCCTCGCGCGTTTCGGCGAGCCGCTCGCCACGACTCGCGACGTCGCGGTGCGGCTTCGGGACGGGCTCGGGCTCACGGACATCGTGCGCGCGGTCGACCAGAACGGCGTCGACATCGCCGATCTCGAGCTTCGCGCGCCTACCCTCGACGACGTCTTCCTCGCCAAGACGGGGCGCACCCTCGAGGGCGCGACGGAGGAGGCCGAGACGGAGCAGCAGGACAAGGGTCGGCGATGAGGAGCCTGCCCCAGGTCGGGGCGATCGCGCGTCGCTCGATAGTCCGGACGTCTCGCCAGCCGGCGAGCGTCATTCCGCCGCTCGTCTTCCCGGTCGCGCTCATGGCGGTGAACGCCGGCGGCCTTCGCTCGTCCACCGATCTGCCGGGTTTCCCCACCACGTCGTTCCTCGCCTTCGCGTTCGCCGTCCCGTTCATCCAGGGCGCGCTCTTCTCGACGATGAATGCCGGCACGGATCTCGCGCGCGACGTCCAGACCGGATTCATCAACCGCCTCGCGCTGACGGCCCTGCGCGATTGGGCGCTCCTCACGGGACAGCTCGCCGGCGTCGTCGTCCTCGGAATGGTCCAGGTGCTCTTCTACATCGCCGTCGGCCTCACGGCTGGGGTGAGGTTCGAGTCGGGATTCGCCGGGATCCTCGTTCTCCTCGTCTACGGGGCGATCGTGGCGTTGTCGTTCGGCGCTCTCGGTGCGTGGCTGGCCTTCAGGACGGGCTCGGGCGAGACGATCCAGGCGCTCTTCCCGGTCCTCTTCGTCTTCCTCTTCATCTCCTCCATGAACGCCCCACGGAATCTCATCGGGATCGAGTGGTTCCGGATCGCGGCGACGCTCAACCCGGTCTCGTACATGATCGAATGCGTCCGCAGCCTCATCATCACGGGCTGGGATCCGCAGGCGCTCGCGCTCGGGTTCGGCTTTGTGATCGCCCTCGGCATCGTCTCGCTCATGCTCGCCTCGCGGGCACTGCGAACGAGGATGACGCGCACATGAGGATGTGGGACGTCGTCTCGGGTGTGGCCTGGCGGACGCTCAAGAACGCCCTCACGAATCCGCAGATCGTGCTCCCGACGATGCTGTTCCCCCTCTTCTTCTTCACCGCGTTCGCCGGAGGGCTCTCGCAGCTGAACGAGATTCCGGGGTTCGACTTCGAGCCCGGTTACACGGCGTTCCAGTTCGTCTTCGTGCTGCTCCAGTCGGCTGCCTTCAGCGGCGTCTTCACGGGGTTCGGTCTGGCGCGGGACTTCGAGGGCGGGTTCGCCAAGCGGCTGCTACTTGCTGCGCCGCATCGCAGCGGGATCGTCCTCGGCTATGCGCTCGCCGCGATGTGTCGCTGGCTCGTCGTCGCCGTCGTCCTCACCGTCGTCGCGCTCGCCGTGGGAATGAACGTCGGGGGAGGCGTGGTCGACCTCTTCGGCCTCTACGTCCTCGCGTTGCTCGTCAACTTCTCTGGCTTCTTCTGGGCCGGCGGGATCGCCATGCGCTTCCGGACGATCCAGGCCGCTCCGCTCATGCAGATGCCGGTCTTCCTCGTCCTCTTCTTCGCGCCCGTCTACGTCCCGCTCGAGCTCCTGCAGGGGTGGATCGAAGGCGTCGCGTCTGTCAACCCCGTGACCTACCTGCTCGAGACCGGCCGCGGGTTCATCGCCGGAGATGCCCCTCACGTCCTCGGCGCCTTCGCGCTCGCGATCGGGATGGGCGTGGCGTTCTGGACGTGGGCGTTTCTCGGCCTGCGCAAGGCCGAGGCCGCCGGTGCGTGACCGAGCCTCTGCGAAGATCCGCGGCGCGATGGACAGGCACGGTGACGCCCGGGTAGCTCTGCTGGGCGAGCTCATCGATCACGCGCCGCTCTTTCCGCCGGCGTCGTTGCCGCTCCCGGACGCTCTCGAAGAGGACGCGCGAGCTCGGGTGAGCCGGAACGCCTTCATGCTCGGGCGGTTCGTCTGCCTCGCGTCGCAGCTCTCCGAGCTGCCGGACCTCGGTCGAGGGATTAGTGTTGTGCTGGACGCGACACTCGCCGACGATCCGAGGGTGGAAGCCGCCGAGACCCGTCCCTCCTTCGACCCCGGGGCTGGGGTCCCTAATGTCCGCGAGGTCTACGTCGAGACGCCGCTCGACGACACGCTCGAGGACCGTCTCGACCACGTAGCCGAGCTCGGTCTCCGCGCGAAGGTCCGTTGCGGAGGCGCTGCAGTGCCGGATGCCGAATCGCTTGCGCTGTTCATTCGTTCGTGCCGGGAGCGGGAGGTCGTCTTCAAGGCGACGGCGGGCCTCCACCATGTGGTCCGATCGGACGGCGAGCACGGATTCCTGAACCTGCTGGCAGCGGTTGTCTTCGGGGACGAGGTGTGCGCGCTCGAGGAGACGGACCCCACCGCTTTCGAGCTGGACGCGGAGTCGTTCTCGTGGCGCGGCCGCTCGGCCTCCGCCGGCGAGCTCGCGGCCGCGCGCTGCGAGAGACTCCACTCGATCGGGAGTTGCAGCTTCTTCGAGCCGGTCGAGGAGCTCGAGGCGCTCGGGGTGCTCCCACTGTGACCGGGGGAGTCGGATTCGGGGTTTTCTCCCTCGACGGGGACGAGCCCAGAGTCGGTTTTCGGGTCGGGCAAGGTGTCCTCGACCTCGCCGCAGCGGGCCTCGGCGATGTGTTCGAGGCGACGAGCCTCAACCCGTTTCTCGCGCTCGGACGCTCGGCCTGGGAGAGCACGCTCACACGAATCGACCGGCTCGTCACGCGCGGCGCCGAGTTCATTCCACTCGAACAGGCGACGACGCACCTCCCGTTCGTCGTGGGCGACTATGTCGACGCTTACTCCTCGCTCGAGCATGCGACCAACCTCGGCCGTCTCTTCCGGCCCGATGCGGAACCGCTCCTTCCGAACTGGAGGCATCTCCCCGTCGCCTACCACGGCCGCTCCGGCACGGTCGTCATCAGCGGGACTCCAGTTGTGCGGCCGTGCGGCCAGGCGAAAGGGCCTGACGACGGCGAGGTGCGGTTCGGCCCGACTCGACGCCTCGACATCGAGCTCGAGCTCGGGTTCGTCGTCGGGGTCGGGAGTCGCCTCGGGGAGCCCGTCGCCGGATCGGCCTTCCGAGATCACGTCTTCGGCGTCGTCCTCGTGAACGACTGGAGCGCGCGCGACATCCAGGCGTGGGAGTACCAGCCCCTCGGCCCCTTCCTGGGGAAGTCCTTCGCCACGTCGGTCTCGATCTGGGTGACGCCACTTGCGCTCCTCGAGGACCGCTTCGTCGCGGCGCCCGCGCAAGACCCGGAGCCTCTTCCGTACCTGCGGGTCGGGGGAGACTGGGCACTCGACATCGAGCTCGAAGTGGAGCTCTCGGGAACGGTCGTCTCCCGGACGAACGCGCGCGGGCTCTACTGGACGATGCCTCAACAGCTTGCCCATGCGACAGTCAACGGCGCCTCGATCGCAACGGGCGATCTCTTCGCGTCCGGCACCATCTCGGGCTCGGAGCAGGGCAGCGAGGGCTCGCTCATCGAGCTCACGCGGAACGGCGCTCACCCGATTCGTCTCGGCGACGGCAGTACGCGGGCATTCCTCGAGGACGATGACGAGGTGATCCTCCGTGGCCGCGCGGGGGAGCTCGAGCTCGGCGAGGTACGGGGAACGATCCTCCCCGCGCGTTGCCCGGGAAACTCCTGAGAGCGAGAGAGGTCGCGGTTCGACGACGCGGGTTCCGGCGGGGCGTCGCTACGTCGCCGGGAACACGCCTGCGCGGTAGAGCTGCCCCTCGAGTCGGCGGCCGAGCACGCTTTCGAGCCAGACGGAGACCGCGATGAGTGCGTCGAGGTCGATTCCCGTCTCGACACCCTCTCGGTGAAGGACGTAGACGAGGTCCTCGGTGGCGATGTTCCCCGTCGCCTTCGGCGCGAACGGGCATCCGCCCAGGCCACCCACCGAAGCATCGAGGACGGTCGCCCCCGCTTCGAGCGCTCCTAGCGCGTTCGCGTATCCCGTGTTGCGCGTGTTGTGAAAGTGCCCTCCGACCCGCAGTCCGAGCCTTGCCGCTCCGCCGACGAGCTCTCGGACCTCTCCGGGCACGGCGACTCCGATCGTGTCCGCAAGGACCAGCGCGTCGGGCTGCAGCGCTGCGACTCGCTCGGCGACGTCCAGCACCCGAGACGGGCTCACCGGCCCCTCGAACGGACAGCCGAAGGCGACGCTGAGCGTCACCGTGGACCGAAGGCCGGTCTCGCGCGCGCGAGACACGATTTCGGCTGCCGCCTGGAGCGACTCCTCGACCGAGGATCCCTGGTTCCGCTGGTTGAACGACTCCGTGACGCCGAACGCGAAACGCACCTCGTCGAGCCCGGCGGCTGCGAGTCGCTCGTAGCCGCGCTCGTTGAGCGCCAGACCCGCATACGCGACGTCGTCGCGTCGGTCGAGAGCTGCGACGACCTCTTCCGCTCCCGCCATCTGCGGCACGCGGCGCGGATCGACGAAGCTCGCGACCTCGACGGCGCGTACGCCGGCTGCGACGACGCGCCGAACGAGCTCGGCTCGGACGCCGGGTGCGAGGCTGTCGGGCTCGTTCTGGAGCCCGTCGCGCGGTCCCACCTCGTAGACCGTCACGCGAGCCCTCCGCTTCACGCGGTCACCCTATCCAAGTGACAACTTGTCACTTTGCGACCTCACACGGCTTGCTTATGCGCGGGTGCTCTCGACAGCGTCGAGCTAGCGCGAAGCGCTAGGGAGCGAGTCCGCTCGTCTTCTCTGCGAGGTCGCGGTCGCGGTCGGTGATCCCGCCGGCCGTGTGCGTCCACCAGCGGATCGTCACGCGGTTGTACTGGATCGCGATGTCCGGGTGGTGGTTTTCGGCTTCTGCAAGCTCGCCGACGCGGTTCACGAACGCGAGGGCTTCGACGAAGCTCTCGAGCTGAAACGTGCGCTCGAGCGCGTCGTCGACCTCGCTCCATCCCTCAGGGGCCACGAACGCAGTATCTACGATCGGCGACACGGGGATGAGCAGCTCGACGGAGAACCCGCAGGTCTCGCCGCGAGCATCCCTGCACGAGCGTCGTGCCGGCCGCGAGATCGCTCTGGAATGGATCTTCGGACCGCTGGCCAGCGCGCTCGTACCGTGGCTGCTGCGCCTACGGATCCCCCCGCTCGCGGTCGTGCTCGCGAACTCGACAGCAGGTCTCGCCGGAGCGGTCGCGTTGGCCCGCGGCGAGCTCGTGGTGGCGGCCGTGCTCCTGCAGGTGAAAACGGTGCTCGACAACGCCGACGGACAGCTCGCGCGGGTTACCAATCGAGTCACGCTCGCGGGCCGGTATCTGGACACCGAGGCCGATCTCGTCGTGAACGCTGCGCTCTTCGCCGCGCTCGGTCATGCGACCGGACAGCCGTGGCTCGCGCTCGCGGGATTTCTCGCGCTGACGCTCGTCCTCGCGGCCGACTACAACCTCTCGGAGCTGTATCGAGAGGTGCGCGGCGTGGCGCAGTCGCCTCCCGCAACCTCGGGAGGTCGGATCGAGAGCCTCCTCCAGGCCATCTACCGCATCGCGTTCGCACCCCTGGACCGGCTCGTCCGGCAGCTCTCGGCGAGGAGGCTCGAGCAGACACTCTCGGGCGAACCCGCTTCCGAGGTGGTGGCTTTCGCGTACAACGATCGCGGAACTGTCACCGTCCTCGCGAACCTCGGGCTGTCGACGCAGCTCGCCGTCCTCGGTCTCTGCCTCTTGCTCGACGAGCCGGCTCTCTACCTCTGGGTCACGCTCGGCACGGTCGCGCTGCTTCCTCTGCTGCAGCTTCGGCGTGAGCGCCTCGCTCGCCGAGCGCTGCAGACTAGGCGGCGCCGCGGAGCGTGACGCGCTGGCCGTTCATCGACGCTGCGTCGTCCGAGCACAGGTAGGCGATCGCCTCCGCGATCTCCTCCGCGCGAGTGAACGTGGAGAAGTCCTTGTCCGGGCTCTCCTGTCGCATCGCTCGCGTGACGATCGATCCTATGACGATGATGTTTGCAGTCGCCCCGGTTCCGCGGAAACGGTCGGCGAGCGCGAGCGTCCACGTTTCTGCCGCTGCCTTCGCGGCTGCGTAGGCTGCATTCGTATGGGTCGGGGCCTGCGCCTGGCTCGTTGAGACGATCATCACGCGACCCCGGCCGCTCGCCAGGAGATGGGGCGCGAATGCTTGGGTCGTGTGCTGGTACGTCCTGATGAGGAGGTCGTGAAAACGGCCCCCGTCTTCGAGCGAGGCCTCCTCGATCGGAGCGCTCGGCCACCAGCCGCCGACGAGGTGGACGAGCCCGTCAACCCGGCTGTGGCGCTCGACGATCCCGCGTGCCCACCCCCGTGTGGCCTCGACGTCGAGGAGGTCGACTGAGGCCGTATCCGCCCCGTCGCTCAACTCTGCGGCGAGTGCGTCAAGAGGGGCCTTGTCGCGACCCGCCAGCGCCAGCCGTGCGCCCTTCGACGCGAGCAGCTGAACAACGTTCGGGCCAAGAAGTCCGCCTGCGCCGGCAACCGCGATCACCCTGTCGTCGAGCGACGTCGCCACCCCTGCACGCTAGCAATGCGCGTCTCTTCTGAAGTAGCGTCCTTCCGTGGCGACAGCGACCTTCGCCGAGCTCCAGGCGACGTTTCGAGAGTTCTGGCCGACGGTGACGCTGCGTTCGATCGACGTCGAGCGCACGGTCGTCGTCGTCCACTCGATCAGCTTCGACGTTCCGGACCAGCTCATTCCCGTGTTCCCCGCGTACGAGGAGCGGTTTCTCTGCATGGTGCTGAGCCTTCTCCGCGCTCCCAGGTCACGCGTCGTCTACGTCACGTCACAGCCGATTCACCCGCGCGTGGTCGACTACTACTTCGGGCTCGTCCCAGAGCTCGATACGCCCGAAGCTCGCGCGCGCTTCGTCCCCGTCTCGCTCGTCGACGGGCGCAACGAACCGCTCTCACGCAAGCTCCTCGCCCGGCCGGGTGCCATTCGGCGGATCAAGGAGCTCGTCGGCAAGCCCGAGTTCGCGATGATCCTCCCGTTCTGCATGACGCCCGACGAGGTCGAGCTTGCCGAGAGGCTCGAGATCCCGATCTACGGGAGCGATCCTGAGCTCAACTGGCTCGGTTCCAAGACGGGCAGCCGCCGCGTCTTCGCCGAGGAGGACGTACCCCACCCGATCGGCCTGGACATCGCGGGTGCCGACGATCTCTCGGAGGCGCTCCGTGAGATCCGCGCGCGCAGTCCGGAGGCCCGGAGCGCCGTCCTCAAGCTCGACCGGGGTGTGAGCGGGCTCGGGAACGCACTGCTCGATCTCGAGCAGGCGAGCCGCGACCTCCATGCCGCCGTCGAGCTGGAGGACGAAGAGCTGACCGTCGAGCAGTACCTCGCTGCGCTCGACGACGAGGGCGGAATCGTCGAGGAGCGCATCGAAGGAGAGGTGTTCCGGAGTCCCAGCGTGCAGTTGCGCATGAGCCCCGCCGGACAGGTCGACGTCATGTCAACGCACGACCAGGTCCTCGGCGGGCTCCACGGCCACACGTACTTCGGCTGTCACTTCCCGGCCGATGCCGCCTACGCCGAGCGGATCGCGGCGGAGTCGCTGAAGGTCGGGCGCCGTCTCGCACGGGAGGGCGTCATCGGCCGGGCTGCGATCGACTTCGCCGCCGTCGAGGACGGCGAGGCCGGCTGGCGTCCGTACGCGCTCGAGATCAACCTGCGCTGCGGCGGCACGACGCACCCGCTGTTCGCCCTGACGACGCTCACCGACGGGGCCTACGACCCGCTTGCCGCCGAGTACCGGACGAGGTACGGCGACATCAAGCACTACGCCGCGACCGACCATCTCGATTCTGCGGCATACCGGTCTCTCACCCCGGACGATCTCCTCGACGTCGTGGCCGAGCGCGGGCTCGGGTGGGACTCCGAGAGTGAGACCGGTGTCGTCCTGCACATGGTCAGCGCGATCGCGGTCGCCGGCCGGATCGGCCTCACCGCCATCGGCGACACCCTCGAAGAGGCGCGTCGCCGGTACCGCGATGTCAAGGCGGCCGTCGACGAAGCCGCCGCCGAACCGTCGCCCTCCTGAGCCATCGGGCAAGCAATGACCTTCCGTGGTCACCATCGCTCGAGCGAGTGCCCGCGGGAGGACTCGAACCTCCGACACCAGGTTTAGGAAACCTGTGCTCTATCCCCTGAGCTACGCGGGCTCGCGGGCCAAGGGTAGCGCTCAGCCTCGAACGTCAAACCGGAAAGTACTCGACGAGTCGTGTCGCGTACCAGGGCTCCCACTGCTCGTCTGGAGCCTCCGCCGCATGGCGCCGGTCGAGCTCCACGAGCGCGTGGACGAGATTGCTTCGCACCGGCCGTGTGCCAAGAACCTCGGAGAGCTCCGAGAGGTCGAGCAGCCAGTCGGCGTACCAGGAGGCCCAGTCCGGATCGTCTCCGTCCGTGATCCGGTAGACCACGTGGTGGGTCTCAGCCGCCTCATGCAGGAGATCCGCAACTCGTCGAGCGCGATCGTCGATGGTCACGGCGTCCAAGGTTAGACTCGGCGGCCGATGCGCCGGGGCTGGTTCACCGCCGCGATCGTCCTCGGGATCGGCGCGGTCGTGCTCGTCGTGCTCGTCGTGCGGCTGAGCGAGGACGGAAATCCGCAGGCCTCGCCGACCGAGTGGGCCGACTCGGTCTGTGCGAGCCTTTCCAGCTGGCGCTCGTCGATCACATCACTCGCGGACGTGAGCGGCGGGACGCTTACGCCCGAGTCCCTCCGGGAGACGCTCGACGAGGCGGAGGCGGCAACGTCGGAGCTCGTCGTTCAGCTCCAGGAACTCGGCCCGCCCGAGGTCGAGAACGGCGACCAGGTGGAACAGGCGCTCGGCGACGCGGCCGCGGGGCTCCAGCAGAGCTACGAATCCCTCCAGGGCGCGGCCTCCGACGCGGCTGCCGCCGAGGATCAGGATGACTTCATCCGCGCGCTAGCGCTGCTCGGCGACGACTTCCAGGCACTCCTCACCCAGGTGCAGGATATGGTGGCGGCGCTCCAATCGGCCTCGCTCTTCGGGGAGGCTTCAGCCCAGTTGGAGCAGGCGTTCGCCGACGCGGTCGCCTGCCAGCAGCTGCGCGTGGAGAGTTAAGAACGCGCGTATTCGCGGGGAAGCCCTGCGAGGCGCGAGACCCCGGCGGTTACCATCTCGGCATGACGTTCCTGATCGCTTTCATCGTCCCCATGGTCATAGGTTTCTGGGCGCAACACCGGGTCAAGAGCACGTTTGCTCGCAACCTCGAAGTGCCCGTTGCCAACGGCATGACGGGCTCGCAGGTCGCCCGTCGCATCCTCGACTCGAACGGACTCAACGAGGTTCCCATCGAGGAGACGCCCGGATCCCTGTCCGACCATTACGACCCCCGAAGCAAGTCCGTCCACCTCTCGCCTGAGGTGTTCCGCGGGGTCTCGATCGCATCGACATCGGTCGCTGCGCACGAGGTCGGCCACGCTCTCCAGCACGCTCAGGCCTATGCGTTCTTCAAGTTCCGCAGCGCGATGTTCCCGGCGGTGCAGTTCGCCTCCAACATCTGGGTGCTCTTCCTGATCGGTGGCATCTTCTTCCAGATCACCGGGTTCATCGTCCTCGCGATCGCCCTCTACTCGATCGCGGTTCTCTTCCAGATCGTCACGCTTCCGGTGGAATTCGACGCGTCGAGTCGCGCCAAACGCCAGCTCAACGACCTCGGCCTGGTGATCGCATCGGAAGGCGCGGGCGTGAAGAGCGTCCTCAGCGCTGCCGCCTGGACGTACGTCGCGGGTGCGCTCGCTGCGGTCGCGATCCTCCTGTACTACCTCTCGCTGCTCAGCAACCGGTAACTCGCGAGTCGGGGCCGGGCCCTCGGGTCCGGCCCCGGTTCATCTAGCGCTCGCGTGGCACCCAGCCGAAGCCGCGCAGGGCGATGGCGACGCCGGCGATCCCCCATGCGGCTACCACGCCGAGGGCTCTCGGGTCCGCGACGAGCGAGTCGCCGTCTAGGTAGACGCCGTTGACGATGTCTAGGAAGTAGGTCAGTGGGAGCACGTCCGCCACGACCTCGAGGAACGCGGGCAGGTTCTCCGTCGGGCCGAACGAGCCCGCGAGGAACGCCATCGGCAGTACGACGACGTTGACGACCGCCGATACGCCCTCGGCAGAGCGGATCAGCGCTGCGGCTCCGATACCCATGCCCGCGAAGCACGCGACCCCCACGACGATCGCACCCGCGAAGCCGAGCCGGTTCGCCGGCAAGCTTGCGTCGAACGCAAGCACACCGAGGGCCAGGAGGGCGATTGCCTGGAGGGCGAACGTCACGAGTGTCGAGACGAGCACGGCTGCGATGTAGGTCGAGGGTGGAAGCGGCGTGGAGCGAAGGCGCTTCAGCAGACCGGATTCCCGGCGACCGACGAGGATGATGGCAAGTCCGGCGAACGCGGTGTTCGCAGCTCCGTAGCCGAACAGGCCGGCGAGCAGAACGTCGGCGGATGGAACGCCGTCGATGTCGTCCGAATACACCGACGCCAGGAGCGCGTAGAGCAGGAGCGGAAAGATGAAGATGAACACCGCGGCCTCGCGGCTGCGCCAGAAGATTCGCTGCTCGTAGACGAGCTGATGCGCGAGCACGCTCATTCGGCAGCCTCGTCCACGGTGTCGCCCACGAGCTCGAGATAGACGTCCTCGAGCGTCGGCCGGCGGACCTCGAGGTTCTCGAGCTCGTGTCCGGAGGCGAGCGCCTGCGAGGTCAGCTCGTGGAGGACTCGCGTCGGCTCATCCGTCTCGACCACGGTGGTCTCGCCGTTCCGGCGGTAGCGAATCTCGGTCCGCCGCGTCGCGCCGATCAGCTCACCGGGAGTCCCCTGCGTCACGATCCTGCCGGCCTGGATGACGGCGACCCGGTCGGCGAGTTGCTGTGCCTCGTCGAGGTAGTGCGTCGTGAGGAGAATCGTCTTCCCGAGCAAGCGCAGCGAGCGGATCATCTCCCAGGCAGAGCGTCTCGCTGCGGGGTCGAACCCAGTCGTCGGCTCGTCGAGGAAGACGAGATCCGGGTCGCCCACGAGCGCGATCCCGAGGTCGAGACGTCGCTTCTGGCCCCCCGACAGCGTCTTGACGCGTGCATCGCGCTTCTCGCCGAGACCGACGAGCTCGATGACCTCGTCGAGATCACGCGGACTGTCGTAGTAACCGGCGAAGAGGTGGTGAACCTCGCGCACGGTGAGGAGCGGAACGTTCTCGGACTGCTGAAGGACGACGCCGATGCGCTCGCGTAGCGCGCGCGGGGAGTCTCCCGGGTCATGACCGAGAACCGACGCGTCACCGCCGTCCCTCAGGCGATAGCCCTCCAGGATCTCGACCGTCGTCGTCTTCCCTGCGCCGTTGGGGCCGAGAAGTCCGAAGACCTCGCCCTCGGCGACCTCGAAGCTGATCCCACGGAGTGCCTCGACGCCGTCGTACGACTTCACGAGATCACGCACGACGATTGCGCCGGCCACGACCCAACGATATTGGGAGCCTGGATAAGGTGGGCGACGTGCCGACCCTCCGCTTCGTCGTCGTCGACGTTTTCACCGACCGTGCGCTCGCCGGGAACCAACTCGCCGTCTTCACGGATGCGCGCGAGCTGGATGCCGGGACGATGCAGGCGCTCGCCCGCGAGATCGGCTTCTCCGAGACGACGTTCGTGCTTCCCGCCGAGGACGGGGGGACCGCTCGCGTGCGGATCTTCACTCCGGCCGCCGAGCTCCCCTTTGCGGGGCATCCGACGCTCGGCACGGCCTGGGTGCTCGGGGCGCCGCTGCAGCGCGCCGTGATCGAGCTCGAGACGGGCAGGGGCATCGTCCCCGTCGAGCTCGAGCGGGACGAGTCCGGCGCGCTCCGCTTCGGGAGCATGGTCCAGCCCGTTCCGAGCGTGCAGCCGTATCCCGAGCCGGACGCGTTGCTCGCCGCACTCGGCGTCACGGAGTCGGAGCTGCCGATCGAGCGCTACGACAACGGACCGCTCTTCACGTTCGTCACACTCGGGTCGCGCGATGCCGTTGCCGGGCTCGAGCCCGACTACAACGCATTGGCTGCGCTCGAGGTGAACGTCAGCTGCATCGCCGGGTCCGAGACCTTCTGGAAGACACGGATGTTCGCGCCTGCGCTGGGCGTACCCGAGGACCCCGCGACCGGAGCCGCGGCAGGGCCGCTCGCATGCCACGTCTGCCGGCACGGGCTCGTCCCCTGGGGCACGGAGATCGAGATCTCCCAGGGCGAGGAGATCAGACGACCTTCCACGTTGTTTGCGCGCGCCGAGGGGAACGAAATGGGAATCGAGCGGGTCGAGGTCGGTGGGCGTGCGGTCGTGGTCGCCCGTGGCGAGTTCCGTCTCTAAGAACCCTCTCTCATCGTGAAAGGGGTTCTAGGGCATCGCGAGGATCGACGAGACCGTCTCGGCTGCCACCCGGGCCGCCTCGACGGGCTCCGCGCCTTCGGCGCGGTGCACCAGGTAGGTCACGGAGTACGTGTCCCCGGCTCCCGTCGGATCGACGGGCCCTCGGGTCTCGACCGCCGGCACGTGCTCGGCGAGCTCGGGCGTGATGACCCACGATCCCTGTGAACCGAGCGTCAGCAGTACCTCGGGGACGCCGAGCGCGCGCAGCCCCTCGGGGTCGGCACTTCCCACGAGCGTCTCGGCCTCTTCGTCGTTCAGCTTCAAGACTTCGAAGTAGCGGAGAACGTCGCCGATGTCCCCGTCTGTGCGGAGAGGCCCGACTGCGGCCGTTCGGACGAGTCCTTGTCCGTCGACGAGAAGCTGACGCCCCTCATCGGCCAGCACAGCGAGAGTCTCAGGCGGGAAGTCGGTGCGTGTGAGTGCGCAGACGTCGATCCACGGCGCGTCGCCCGCTGCGCCGACGGCGTGCTCGGGCGTCCACGGGTCTCCGACCGCGTCCTGCCGCATGACCCGCCGATCCCCTTCGTAGTGGAAGCTGTAGGCGGTCGTGGTGGACGACTCGTGCCAGGTGACGTCGAGACCGAAGGCTTGAAGGGGTGGGAGGAGCGTCGGCCGATCCTCGGCAGCACACGACGCGGCGACGTGCGCGGACGTCCCCAGGCGCGCCAGCGCACGCGCGGCATAGAAGACCCCGCCGCCCGGTCGGGGGGCAGCTCCGGCGACGACGTCGCGCGAGATGTGGCCGATCGCTACGACGAGCGTCATGCAGCCGCCGCGCCCGCGGACGGCCGTCGCGCGATGACCGCGACGACGCTCGCGATCCCGAACGAGACGAGGAAGCTCGGGACCGTCGCCCCGACGCCCCAGTCCGGCGGATTCAGGTTCGAGGCGAGATCGACCCACCAGGAGGGCCCCGTTGGGTACAGCCACTGGTAGACGGCGAATCCGGCGACCCAGGCGGCGATGAGCCCCGGCCGCCAGTCGGGGGTGTCGAAGACGTCCTCGGGTCGGTAGTGACGCCCGCCTGCGACCCAGTCGGCCAGTAGGACTGCGAAAAGTGGCACGAACACCGACCCGAGCAGCAAGAGGAAGCTCTGGTAGCTGACGAGATCGATCACGAGCGCACCCGCCGTCGCGATCGCGGTCACGAGCACGAGCAAGAGCTTCTGGGGAGCGCGCGGGACGATGTTCTGGAGCGAGACCGCGGCCGAGTAGACATTCGCGAACGCCTCGTCAGTCTCGGTGACGAGCAGCGCGAAGAGTGCGACGATCGCGGCGAAGCCGCCTGCAACGACGGCCGCGGGGAGCGCTGCGGGATCGCCGAGATCCCGCGAGAGGACGAGGACGACGCCGAGCGCGAGCAGCCACGTGTCGGGCACGAGGTAGCCGACTCCCGTCCCCCAGAACGCGCCTCGCCGGGTCTGTGAAAACCTCGTGTAGTCGGCCGCATACGGGATCCAAGAGACCGTGATCCCGACGACGACGTCCGCGCCCTGCCAGACGGAGAGCCCACCTTCACCCGGCGCATTCCAGAGCGCACCGAGGTCAGCGCCGTCGAGCGCCCACCAGGTCAGATAGCCGATCGCGAGAGGCACGGCCCAGATCGCGAAGCGACGGACGAACCGTCGCACGAACCCGATCGGCCCGAGCAGCGCGAGGGCGAGAGCGAACGCGCCGAAGACGAGCGTCCATAGCCACTGCGCCTGGAAGCCGAAGAGCTCGTCCGAGAGCGCCGCTGCGGCGGTTGCGATGATCAGTAGCTCGAACACGGACCAGCCGACGCCCTGGACGACGTTGATCCCTGTGGGGAGGAACGAGCCCCGCTGGCCGAGTGGCGCCCGCATGAGCACCATCCCGGGCACGCGCGCATCGGCGCCGATCGCCGCTGCCACGGCCAGCATCAGGTTCCCGATCAGGCAGCCGAGCACGATGGCCGCGAGCGCGTCGGGGAGTGAGAGCGCAGGAACGAGCGCCGCCCCCGCGACGATGACGAGCAGTGAGATGCCGAGGTTTCCCCACAGGAGGCCCGTGTCGAGCCCGCTCAGGACGCGCAGGCGCGCAGGGACGGGGTCGACTCCCCAGCTGCCTTCGATCCTCTCCGGCGTCCCCATCCGGCGAGGGACGTTAGCCGCGGCGTGGGAGAATCGCGCGGGTGATCCCGCGCGCTACGTCGCAGCGGAGGCGGAACGATGCGGAAGCTCCCCGACTGGACGACCTGCGCCGCGTGGAGCGACCTTAAGACGCGAGGAGGCCGCGCAGCACGTAGGGAAGGATCCCGCCGTGCCGCAGGTACTCGCGCTCGCGTGGGGTGTCGAGCCTGACGACGGCGCGAAACTCCGCTGCGTCCGCGCGCACGGTGACCTCGCGCGCCCCGCCGTTCTCGATCCCCGAGACGGCGTACTCCTCCCGCCCGGTCAGGCCGAGCGACTCGGCGCTCTCGCCGGGCCGAAACTGCAGCGGGAGTACGCCCATCATCAGCAGGTTCGAGCGGTGAATCCGCTCGTAGCTCTCGGAGATGACGGCGCGGACGCCGAGGAGCTTGGGCCCCTTCGCCGCCCAGTCGCGCGAGGAGCCCGAGCCGTACTCCTTGCCCGCGAGGACGATAAGCGGGACGTCTTCCCCGCGATAGCGCTCGGCTGCCTCGAAGATCGTCAGCTCGTCGCCGGAAGGCAGGTGGACGGTCCACGTTCCCTCGGACCCGGGCACCAGCAAGTTCCGTAGACGGACGTTCGCGAACGTCCCTCGCACCATCACCTCGTGGTTGCCTCGCCGCGACCCGTACGAGTTGAACTCGCGCCGCTCGACCCCGCGCTCGATGAGATATCGCCCGGCGGGTGAGTCGGGCTTGATCGAGCCCGCAGGAGAGATGTGGTCGGTCGTCACGGAGTCGCCGATCCAGACGAGGCAGCGCGCGCCGGCGAAGTCCTCGACGGCTCCGGGCGTCGGCGGCATCCCCTCGAAGTACGAGGGCAGGCGGACGTACGTCGACTCGGGGTCCCAGGCGAAGAGCTCGCCTTCGGGAACGGGCAGCTCGCGCCAGGTGGCATCGCCGGTGAAGACGTCCGCGTAGGTCGCGCGGAACATCTCGTCGCTCACCGCGCCAGCGATGGTCTTCTGGACCTCGTCCGGCGAAGGCCAGATGTCCGCGAGGAACACGTCTCGGCCGTCCGACCCGACGCCGATGGGCTCCGTCGCGAGGTCGATGTCCATGCGGCCCGCGAGGGCGTACACGACGACGAGCGGAGGCGAGGCGAGGTAGTTGGCCTTCACCTCCGAGTGGATCCGCGCCTCGAAGTTCCGGTTGCCCGAGAGGACGGCGCACGCGATGACGTCGCCCTCGGCGATCCCTTGCGAGATCGGCTCGGGGAGAGGGCCCGAATTCCCGATGCACGTCGTGCAGCCGTAGCCGACGGTGTGGAATCCGAGCTCCTCGAGGTACGGCGTGAGCCCCGCCTTCTCGAAGTACTGCGTGACGACCTTCGAGCCGGGCGCGAGACTCGACTTCACCCACGGCTTGCGGGTGAGGCCACGTTCGACGGCGCTCTTCGCAAGCAGGCCGGCCGCGACCATGACCGCTGGGTTGGACGTGTTCGTGCAGGACGTGATGGCCGCGATGACGACCGAGCCGTGGCCGAGCTCGAAGGTCTCGTCGCCCAGCGCGACCTCGACAGCCCGTCGCTCCGCGAGAACGAGACGGGGCGAGGTCGAGATGATGGCACCGGCCGTCTCGGGCTCATGCCCCGGCGCCGCCGACGCCAACGGGTCGCTGGCCGGAAAGGTCTCGGCGACGGCCTCGTCGTGTGCGTTTCCGTAGTCGACGCCGAAGCTCGGTAGGGCGTCGAGGAACGCCTGCTTCGCGTGGCGGAGTGGCACGCGGTCCTGGGGGCGCCGAGGTCCGGCGAGCGAGGGCTCGACCGTCGAGAGATCGAGCTCGACCACCTGCGAGTACGTCGGCGGCTCGTCCGGAGCGTGCCAGAGCGCGTTCTCCTTGCAGTACGCCTCCACGAGGGCGATCTGACGCTCCGGCCGCCCGGTGAGGCGCAGGTAGCGCAGTGTCTCGTCGTCAACGGGGAAGAAGCCGCACGTCGCCCCGTACTCGGGCGACATGTTCCCGATCGTCGCTCGATCTGCGAGCGGAAGCCCCTGCAGGCCGTGCCCGAAGTACTCGACGAACTTCCCGACGACGCCTGTTTCTCGCAAGATCTGGGTCACCGTGAGCACGAGGTCGGTCGCGGTCGAGCCCTCCGGCAGCCTGCCCGTCAGCCTGAATCCGACCACCTGCGGAACGAGCATCGAAATCGCCTCGCCGAGCATCGCAGCCTCGGCTTCGATGCCGCCGACGCCCCAGCCCAGCACGCCGAGCCCGTTGATCATCGTCGTGTGCGAGTCGGTGCCGACGAGCGTGTCCGGGAATACGACGCCTCCGCGCTCCTCGACGACACGGGCGAGGAACTCGAGATTGACCTGATGGACGATGCCCGTGCTCGGCGGGACGACCTTGAAGTTGTCGAATGCGCCCTGCCCCCAGCGTAGGAACGCGTAGCGCTCGCGGTTCCGCTCGAACTCGAGCTCCGCGTTGCGGGCGATCGCGAAGCGACTTGCATACTCGTCGACCTGGACCGAGTGGTCGATGACGAGTTCGACCGGAAGCTGTGGGTTGATCTTCTTCGGATCTCCGCCCAGGTCCCTCATGGCGTCTCGCATCGCCGCCAGGTCGACGACCGCAGGCACGCCCGTGAAGTCCTGGAGGAGCACGCGGCCCGGCGTGAACGAGATCTCCCGGGAAGGCTCGGACGTCGCCACCCAGCTCGCCACCGCCTCGACGTCGTCCGCCGTGACGTTCACGCCGTCCTCGTGCCGCAGGACGTTCTCGAGCAGGATCCGGAGCGAGTAGGGGAGCCGGTAGACGTCGAAGCGCTCCTGCAGCGCGTCGAGCCGGAAGATCTCCAGCTCGCTCTCTTCGAGCGTGAGTCGTCCTCGGGCTCCGAAGCTGTCGGGGTGCGGCATCGCCTCCGATTCAACCATTTTCGGGCCTCCCAACCGCTCGAGCCCGCGTTCGGTGAGCGACGTGCGACGTGGATCGAAGTGGCGCGCGACCGCCCGCGCGTATGGCTTCGAGACGCGCCATGCGTAGGCCGCGAAGCCCTCGTCGCGCACCGGTTGCAAGTCCTCGGTGTAGGGATCGAGGACGTGCTGTCTGCCGACCTTCCTCGCTGAGTTGAAGAACGCGATGCCCACTCCCGCGGACACTTCCAGCAGACTTCGCTCCTCCCGGTCGGCTTCGGCGATCAACCCCCGGTAGGCCGCGGCGAGCTCCTCCGGGGCGGGGAGCCCGCTTGCGTCCTCGCGCAGGTCTGCGAGGGAACGCTTCAACGCCTCGACCTCGAGCGGAGGGATGTCGATCAGGCGCGCCGTTGTGCCGCTCGCGCCCTCGAGCGCGGCGAGCAGGGCATCCACCGAGTCGAGCTTGAGATCCTGTGCCAGGAACCCGGCGCTCTTCAGCTCCGAGACGAGCGCGTCGAGATAAACCCGGGTTCCACGTGTCACATCTGCGGCAGCGGCCAGGAGCCAGAGCGGCGAGAAGCCGAAAGCGAAGATGGAGCCGAGTTCGACGACGTTGCCGCCGGCCTTGCGGATTGCGAGCTTCTTCGGAGACCGCTCGACTTCGCCGGCGACGTCTTCGGCCGCGCGCTCGACGCCACCGACGAGCTCGACCGTGATCCGCAAGAGGTTCTTCGCCGTCGCCTCGTACAGGCGCGACCTCCGGACGAGCCTCGGCAGGACGAGCTGCGCCGTCTCGTGCAGTGCGCCTCCACCTGCCGCGGCGATCGCACGGACGACCCGCTCGGGGAGCGCGAGGACGTAGGCCAGCGGCCGGGCGATGCGGGAGGCCATCGTTACCATGATTGCCGATGGAAGCCGAGGCGATCCGTGCGCTCCTCGAGCAGGCGTTTCCGGACGCTGCCGAGCTGGACGTCGAAGACCGCACCGGGACCGGCGATCACTTCCAGGTGACGGTTGCGAGCGCCCAGTTCGACGGTGTGTCGCTCCTCGATCAGCATCGGAAGGTGAACGCGGCTCTTGCGGCTCCGCTCGCCGACGGCTCCATCCACGAGCTTCGGATTCGAACTCGGACGAAAGGAACAGAATGAGCACGCTCAAGGATCAGATTTCAGACGTCATCGAGAAGGAGCCCGTCGCGCTCTTCATGAAGGGCACGCCGGAGATGGTCATGTGCGGCAACTCGTACCGTGCGCTGAACGCGCTTCACGCCGTGGGTGCGCCGATCACGACCGTCGACATCCTTCCCGACCCGCGCATCCGCCAGGAGCTGTCGGCAATCTCGGGCTGGCCGACGATTCCTCAGGTCTTCGTCAAGGGCGAGCTGATCGGCGGCGCCGACATCACGGAGGAGCTCCTCGAGTCGGGCGACCTCCAGCGGAGGGTCGACGAGGCGCTCGGCACGGAGCGCGGGCAAGACGTCAAGGTCGTGGCGCTCAACGTGGACTGACAGACCTACGAAGCGGCGATGCGTTCGGCGAGCTCGCGCGAGATCGCGTGCTCGCCCGTGTCGGTTCGTACCGTGACCGGCCCTCCGAACGGCGCGAACGCGCCGAGCTCCACCTCCGAGCCGGGCACGAGCCCCAGCTCGCCCAGGTAGCGGAGCAGCTCGGGGTCGCCGTCCGGGATGCGCGAGATCGTCGCGAGATCTCCGGGCTCCAGGTCGATCAGTGTGCGTTGCAGCCCGTGCGTCACCCGGAGCTCCCTGTCGGGGATCGGGTCCCCGTGCGGATCGTGTGTCGGATACCCGAGCTCGGCGTCGATCTTCGCCTCGAGCTCCTCCGAGAGCGCGTGCTCGAGGAGCTCGGCCTCCGCGTGAACATCGGCGAGCGACAGCCCGAGCCGGTCGACGAGGTAGCTCTCGAGGAGCCGATGGTGGCGCAGCACCTCGAGCGCGCCCCGGCGCCCCTCGTCGGTCAACGCGACGCCTCGGTAGGGAGCCCGCTCGACCAGCCCCAGCTCGGCGAGGCGCTTCGTCATCGCGGTCGCAGACGGGGCGCTGACGCCCATGCGGCCGGCGAGCGCCGACGTCGTGACGCGCTCCTCCGAGGATTCGAGTGCGTAGATCGCCTTCAGGTAGTCCTGGACGGCGACCGTGAGGTCTGTGGCCTGGGTACTCATTTCCGCGTTCTTAGGTTACACTGCGAACCGAATTTAGCTATGGCTAAACGAACACTCACTCGAGGAAAGCTCCTGGCAGCCGCCGCTCCACTGGCGGCTGCCCCGCTCGTGGGAAAGCTCGCGCTCGACGGACGGGCTGAGGCGAGCTCGCACGACCATTCGAGCCACGGTCACGCGCGAACGCCGACCAGCCACGTCAAGGGCGCGGTCGGCCATGCGGCGATGGTCGGCGACGAGGTCCCGGCGGTCGGTGGCCCGAACGACCTCGATGCCCTCCTCTACCCTCCCCCGCCGTTGCCGTACGAGCCGGGTCGTGTGCGTGAGTACACGCTCACCGCGGTCGACACCGAGCTCGAGGTCGCGCCCGGGATCTTCTTTCCCGCCTGGACGTACAACGGGACGGCCCCCGGCCCTGTCATCCGTGCGACCGAAGGGGACACGCTTCGCGTCCGCTTCGTGAACCGGGGATCGCATCCGCACACGATCCACTTCCACGGGATCCATCCGACGAAGATGGACGGCGTCTTCGAAGTCGTCGACACGGGCGGTGAGTTCACCTACGAGTTCGAGGCGCGCCCGGCGGGCCTGCACCTCTACCACTGCCACGCGACGCCCCTGAAGAAGCACATCCACAAGGGGCTCTACGGCGCGTTCATCATCGATCCCAAGGAATCGCGCCCGCCCGCGAAGGAGCACGTCATGGTGATGAACGGCTTCGACACCGATGCGGACGGCGGGAACAACTTCTACACCGTGAACGGCCGCTCGTTCTACTACGCGCGCTACCCGATTCGCGTGAAGCGCTCGGAGCTCGTGCGCGTCTACCTCGCGAACCTGACCGAGTTCGACCTGATCAACTCGTTTCACCTGCACGCGGACTTCTTCCGCTACCAGCCGACGGGCACTGGTGAGTACTGGGAGTACACCGACACGGTGATGCAGTGCCAGGGTCAGCGCGGCGTGCTCGAGATCCAGTTCGCCGGCACGGGTCTGCACATGTTCCACGCGCACCAGTCCGAGTTCGCGGAGCTCGGCTGGATGGGCTTCTTCGAGGTCGTCGACTGATGGAGGTCGGTGCCGCCACGTCTCGGACGCGTTTGGGGTGGCGCCTCTGGGCGGTCGTACCCGTACTGTTGCTGGCGTTCGCGGTCGGCATCGTCGTCACGTCCGGCTCGTCATTGGTCGATCTCGTCGGCACCAATCCTCCACCTGCCGACGAGTTCGACATCCGCCGCGTCGAGTTCTCGCCCGGTGAGATCCGGATCACCGTGCGGAACCCGCAGCCTGACGACCTGACCATTGCGAACGTCAACGTCGACGACGCGATCGTCCCGTTCTCGGTCGAAGGCCCGACGACGCTCGGGCGCCTCCGCTCGAGCACGATCGTCGTCCCGTTCGACTGGGTGGACGGCGATCCGATCACGGTCGGCGTCACGTCGTCGAGCGGAATCGAGACGGTGGAGGAAATCCCGGCCGCGATCGAGACGCCGACGCCTTCCGCCGAAGGGTTCCTCGGCTACACGCTGATCGGCTTGCTGGTCGGGGTGCTTCCCGTCGCGCTCGGACTGCTCTGGCTTCCGGCCCTGCGGCAGGTGGGTACGGAGTGGCTCTCGGCCTTCATGGCGTTCACCGCGGGCCTGCTCTCGTTCCTCGGCGTGGAGGCTCTCGCCGAGTCGTTCGCGCTTCAGGCCGCGCTTCCCTCCGCGCTCGGTGGTACAGGCCTCGTACTGCTCGGAGTCGCGCTGTCGTTCCTCGGAATGACCGCGCTCGCCGGTCGGTTGAGTGGGGGGACTGCCGCCACGGGGCTTGCGCTCGCCCTGCTCGTTGCGATCGGAATCGGCCTCCACAACCTCGGCGAAGGCCTTGCGATCGGCGCCTCGTTCGCCCTCGGCGAGCTCCAGCTCGGGACGTTCCTCATCGTCGGCTTCATGATCCACAACATCACCGAAGGCCTCGGAATCGCCACTCCCGTCGCGAGGACTCGGGTGACGATCCTCACGCTCGCCGGACTCGCGCTCGTCGCGGGCGCTCCCACGATTCTCGGAGCCTGGATTGGCGGCTACACGTCCAACGACGTCCTTGGCGCGCTGTTCTTCGCGATCGCGGCGGGTGCCGCATTCCAGGTCGTGGTCGAGGTGGGTCGCTATGTCGCGCGAGTCGCGCCGGGCGGGCTTCGCTCCGGCTACGCCATCGTCGGATTCGTCGCGGGGATCGCGACGATGTTCGTCACAGGTGTCTTCGCCGGCTGAACTGCGACTTAACCCGCGCTAACCCGCCGTTCACGCCCCGCCCTCTATAACGGATCGGCATGTCCGCTCCCCGTTCGCTCCGATCGTTCGCCGCACTCCTCGCGACCGCCGTGCTCGGCGGCGTGGTCGCTGTCGGAGCCGTGGCGCTACTCGGCGGGCTGGAGGGCGACACGACCGTCGTCACCGAGACGGTCGACTCGCCGAATCCTTCCGTGCCGGCCGGTCGTGGAATGACCGTCAACGAGATCTACGAGCGGGCGGCGTCCGGTGTGGTTCAGATCACCTCGGTCGGCGCCAACATTGGAAGCGCGGCGGCGCAGCAGGGCTCCGGTTTCGTGCTCGACAAGGCCGGGCACATCGTCACGAACTACCACGTCGTGCGCGACGCGGATCAGATTCGCGTCAGCTTCTCGAACCGTGACACCGTGGAGGCGCGACTCGTCGGCACCGACCCGTCGACGGATGTCGCCGTGCTCCAGGTCGACACGAGCGCGAGCGCGCTCACTCCGCTTCCGCTCGGAGACTCGGACAGAGTGCAGGTGGGAGATCCTGTCGTCGCAATCGGCAATCCGTTCGGTCTCGACCGGACCGCCACGTCGGGAATCGTGAGCGCGCTCCAGCGCCTGATCACGTCGCCCAACTTCTTCACGATCGACCACGTCATCCAGACGGACGCACCCATCAACCACGGCAACTCGGGCGGCCCTCTCCTGAACTCGCGCGCTCAGGTCATCGGCGTCAACACGCAGATCGAGACCGGTGGTGTGGCCTCCGGAAACGTGGGCATCGGCTTCGCGGTTCCCTCGAACACTGTGAAGGACGTCGTCGCGCAGATCATGCGGACCGGCCGCGTCGACCACGCATATCTGGGTATCGCAGGACGTGAGGTCAGTGCGGAGGTGGCGGATACGTACAACCTTCCGGTCGAGAAGGGTGTTCTCGTGGAGTCGGTCAGGAACGGGACCGGCGCCGACAACGCCGGGCTCCGTGGGGGTGATACGGAGGTTGTGGTCGCCGGAGAGACCTTCGTCCTCGGCGGCGACATCGTCGTCTCCGTCGACGGCAAGCAGATTTCCTCGGTCGAACAGCTGCGCGACGCGATCGCCGGTCACAAACCCGGCGACAAGGTCTCACTCGTGATCTACCGCGGCGCGAACAAGTCGGGCGTGACCGTCACGCTCGGGCGGCAGCCCCTCACCCCCCAGGGCTAGCTGCAGATCAGGCCCCGGCATCGACCGGGGCCTGATCAACATCGGCAAGGGGTCCGACCGCCTGCCCGGACCCCTGCCGACCTCTTTTCCTCTATGCGTCGTCGAGGGCCGCGCGGTTGGTCGTGAGCGCCTCGTCGGTGAGCTTGTAGCCCCGCTCGATCAACGATCGCTTGTGCTTTTTGGGCCACGGTCGGTCGCTTCGGAAGGTCGGGTCGAGCCGGTCCTCGCCGGGGCTGCTACGGACGATCAGCGTCGGAACGTGCCGGTCGTGGCGGAAGGGGAAGCGGGCGGCGACGAAGCGCGCCTCGAGCTCCTCCCGAAGACGCCGCCGGCGCCACGGCGGAGCGGCCGAGACTGCAGCAGCGACGACGTCCCTGCGGAGCCGAGTGAGCTCGGCGACGGAGGTCTCACGCTCCAGCGCAAGACGCTCCTCGAGCACCGCGTTCCGCGCGAACGCGACCCGCATGAGCCGAACGATCAGCTCACCGTAGTGGGCCGGCTCTCCGCGCGAGGCCCGCTCCTGTGCGAGGCGGACCTCCGCGAGGAGTGCGCGGGCCGGCGGGACGGCGCGAAACCGCTCGAGCCGCTCGCGGGTGCGCTCGAGGAACGTCGTGTCGGTCCGTGCGTAGCTCGGGACATATCGGAATGCGGCGATCGCGGCAACGTCGGAATTCCGATAGGCGTGCTCGAACGGAAAGTTGCGTACCCAGCCGCCGTCCGTTGCGATGACGCCGTCGACGGTGACCGGGAGCACGAGCCCGCTGATCGCCGCGGACGCGAGTATCGCTCGCCCCATCGTTTCCGGGCTCGTCGAGCGGGCGGGGTACTGGAGCTCGAAATCGCGCGTCTCGTCGGCGTCCGGGTAGTCGCTCACGTCCGTGGCGAAGACGACCAGCTCGATCTCCGCGTCGGCGAGTGCGGTGCCCAGCTCCTGCGGACTTCCGATGCGATCGGCGATCGTCGCAGGGAGTGTGTAGTCGTGAAGCCCTCCGGGGAACTGCCAGACGGGTCGCGGCCTGAACGCATCCTCGGGCTGGAGCCCGAGGAGGAACTCCTCGAGGTCGTCGAGCCGGTCGAGCGCCGCCATCGTGCCCGCGAGTGCTCCTGCGGACGTTCCGTAGATCCATCCGACGCGCGGCCAGAGCGGGTCCTCGCGAAGACGCTCAAGAAAGCCGAGCTCGAGGAGCACGCCGTTGATGCCGCCGCCCGAGAGGACGACTGCGAGGTCGCGTTGGCCGGAAACGCGCACGAGGCTATTGTGCCCCCGTGGAGTCGGAGCTTCGCCGGGGGGTCTCAACGCTCTCCGACGTCGGTCTCGAGGAGGACGTGGAGCTGTGGGAGGACGACGGCGACGACGATCACAGCGGCTGGTACTGCGTGCGCACCGATCCCTTTCCGTGCCCTGCGGAAGGGTGCTCGTTCGTCGCGGACTTCATGACCGCGGCCCATCTCGTGCTCGTCTGGGAGGAGCGAGACGACCCGAACCTGCTCTGGCACGCGCAGCGTGCGAAGGAGGTCGGAAGGAACCCTCGGGTCGTCGGGTACGAGCCCGGCTTCGGGCCCAGCGCTTCGTACTACGCCTGGGAGGCCGCGGGCCGCCCGGTGCACGGAGTGAAAGGAAAGCCGTAGTCGGGGAGCACCAGGGCCGTCCCTACAATGGCGCTGTGGGTGTCGTACAGGAAACGATCACGGTGAGTGGCATCCGCTGCGAGCGGTGTGTCGGACGGCTTGCCGGCGCGCTTCGCGGGCACGAGGGACTCGAGTACGCGAACGCCAATCTCATGGGTGACGTCAGCCTCGCCTGGGACGAGGAGCGGACGTCGCGGGACGCGATCATGGCGCTGCTCGCCCGTTCCGGGTTTCGCGAGGCTGCGCTCGATCGGGAATAGCGCGTTCGCGGGGCTCGTTGCAGGCTCCTGTAACGCAACGGTACGGTAGGCCGGTGAGCGAGCCCGAGCCGGACACCGAGGCGCGCCGGATCGCAACGGAGGCACGCGATCGGGCACGCTTCGAGGAAGAGGCGCTCTCGCTCGCTGACCAGGTCTACCGCGTAGCGAGGCGGCTCGTCGGCTCGCGTGAGGAGGCTGAGGACCTGGTGCAGGAGACGTACGCGAGGGCATTCCGGAGCTGGCGCTCCTACACGGCGGGAACGAACATGCGCGCCTGGCTCCTTCGCATCCTGACGAACCTCAATGTCGACCGCGGCCGCCGCATCCAGCGCACGCCTCAGACCCAGCCGCTCGAGGAGACCGACTACTACCTCGCGAACAAGCTGGCGTCCGCGGGCGGTGAGCAGGTCCTCGAGACGGACGACGTCGTCGAGCGCATGTCGCAAGATTCCGTCGTGAACGCGCTTTCGGAGATTCAGCCTCAGTTTCGCGACGTCGTGGTGCTCGTGGACATCGGTGACTTCACGTACGCGGATGCCGCGCAGATCCTCGACATCCCGATCGGAACCGTGATGTCGCGCCTCCACCGCGGCCGCCGGGCGCTGAAGCAACGCCTCGCAGAGGGGGCTGTGACGTGAGCGGCGACCCGTGCGATCGCTGCGAGGAGCTCCTGCAGGATTTTCTCGATCGCACGTTGTCGGACGCCGAGTGGCGCGAGGCGGAGACGCACCTTGCGGGGTGCGACTACTGCTCTCGTCGATATCGCTTCGAGGCGAGCTTGCGACGCTACGTGAAGACGAGCGCGATCGAGCGGATGCCGCCCGGGCTCATGGCCAAGCTCGACGAGCTTCGCGGGCTCGACGCCACGGCCTAGAGACTCTCCAGATCCTCCGGTCTGTCGATGTCGCCGGGTGGGCCGAGGTCGTCGCACGGGACGAGCCGCACCGGTCGCCCGTGGAGCCCCTCGTCCGGGATCTCGGCCCAGTCCTCTCGCCCGATTACGAGGGGATGGCCCCGAGCGTCGTCGTAGGACGCGGCGACGACTCTTCCGTGCGCGCGCCAGTCGTCGAGCACACGCTCGACCGCCTGGGGTGAGAGATTCGGCCCGTCGGCGAGCACGACGACGGCCGCCTCGACATCGCTTCCGAGCGCCGCAAGGCCACAACGGAGCGAGGCCCCCGGGCCGCGCTCCCACTCTCTGCAGGGGACGACGCGTGCCGCCGGTCGATCGAGAAGGACGACCAGCTCGTGTGCTCCCTCGACGACGACGATGTGGTCCACCGAGGTCTGGCCGAGCTGCTCGAGCACGCGGGGGACCAAGAGCTGCTGCTTGGGGCTGCCGAACCGTGACGCCTCGCCTGCGGCGAGGACGATCGCGGCGATCTTCCCCATCAGGTCTGGGTGACCGTGACGCTCGAGATGAGGACCGGCTGCGACGGCGGGCCGTCGCCGACGCCGAGCGCGTCGATCCGCGCGACCGTGTCCATGCCCTCGGTGACCTCGCCGACGATTGCGTACTCGGGCGGAAGCTCGGCGTCCGCTCCGGTGACGACGAAGAACTGGCTACCGGCCGTCCCGGGAGCCTCGGCGCCGGACTTCGCCATCGCGACCACGCCTCTCGTGTACGCCGCGTCCGACGGAGGGACGTCGACCGTCGAATAGCCGGGGCCGCCGCTTCCCGACTGGGTCGGGTCTCCGCCCTGGATGACGAAGCCGGGAACAACGCGATGGAAGATAGTGTCGTCGAAGTAGCCCTCCTCCGCAAGCGCGACGAGAGAGGACGCCGTGTTGGGCGCGAGTTCGGGGTCGAGCGTCACGGTGAACAGCCCGCAACTCGTGTCGAACGTAAGCGTGTAGGTCTTCCCGGCGTCGAGCGGCATCGTCGGCGCTTCGTTCGAGCCAGGATCTCTCGCTTCCGGCGCGTCGACGCTCTCACATTCGGCGCTCGCCTCCGTCGTCGTATCGGTTGTCCCGTCGCTGCCACCGCAGCCTGCGGCGAAGACAAGCATTGCGAGGGCGATGAGGACACGGCGCATGGCGTGCGATCCTATCCGCCGATGACCGACGCGCAGCGGTGCCAGTGGGCAGCCGGAGGAGACGAGCTCATGCTCGCCTACCACGACGAGGAGTGGGGTGTCCCATCGCACGATGACGCCCATCTCTTCGAGATGCTCACGCTCGAAGGGGCGCAGGCGGGCCTTTCCTGGTCAACGATCCTGCGGAAGCGCGAGGGCTACCGGCGTGCATTCGGGGGATTCGACCCGGCCGTGGTCGCCGGGTTCACGGCGAACGACGTGGAGCGCTTGCTCGCCGACCCGGGAATCGTTCGGAACCGACTGAAGGTCGAGTCGACGATCGTCAACGCGGGTCGCGTGCTGGCGGTGCGGGAGGAGCTCGGGAGCTTCGCCGCCTACCTGTGGGGGTTCGTCGACGGCGAGCCGATCGTGAACCGGTGGCGAACGCTCTCGGAGCTGCCGGCTGAGACCGAGCTCTCGAGCGCGCTTTCGAAGGACCTGAAGCACCGCGGCTTCCGTTTCGTAGGCCCGACCGTCTGCTACGCGTTCATGCAGGCGGTCGGCCTGGTCGACGACCACACGGTCGACTGTTTCCGGCGCGCGAGCCGATGAGCCCGCCCATCGCGTACGCCCGGAGCGGCGACGTGAACATCGCCTACGACGTCATGGGCGACGGGCCGCTTGACCTCGTCGTCATCCACGGGTTCTTCTCCCACCTCGAGATCGACCTCGAGCTCCCGGCGTTCGCGCACTTCCACGAGCGGCTCGCCTCGTTCGCGCGCGTCATTCGCTTCGACAAGCGCGGGACGGGGCTCTCCGACCGCGGGGTCGGACTTCCGGACTTCGAGACGCGCATGGACGACGTACGCGCCGTCATGGACGCCGTCGGGAGCGAGTCGGCAGCACTCTTCGGCTACTCGGAAGGCGGGCCGATGTCAGTCCTGTTCGCGGCGACGTACCCGGAGCGGGTGCGCGGGCTCGTCCTGTACGGCACCTACGCGAAGCGCTGCAATCCCGACGACGACTACCCCTGGGCGCCGACGTGGGAGCAGCGGGTCGATGCTGCGCGCGAGTTCGAGAAGACGTGGGGCGAAAACGTCGACCTCTCGGGGATGTGGCCGAACGCCGATCCGAGTGAGGCAGCGTGGTTCCAGCGGCGCGGACGGGCCGGGCTGAGCCCGGCCGGGGTGCGCGACTTCATCCTCATGAACTCGAAGGCGGACATCAGGGACGTCCTGCCGAGCGTCCAGTGCCCGACGCTCGTCCTCCACCGCACGGGCGACCTCGACGCGAGCGTGGACGAGGGCCGCTACATCGCGGCGCGCGTCCCGGGCGCGCGCTTCGTCGAGCTCCCGGGCGACGACCATGTGCCGTTCGACGACCCCGATCAGATCCTCGACGAGGCCGAGGAGTTCCTCACTGGTTCTCGACCCGCCTCACAGTCGAATCGCGTGCTCGCGACGTCGCTCTTCACCGATCTCGTTGGCTCGACGGAGACGGCACGCGCTCTCGGGGACGCGTCGTGGGCGAAGGCCCTGGACGCGCACAACGCTGCGGTCCGGCGCGAGCTCGCACGCTATTCGGGTGAGGAGATCGATACTGCGGGGGACGGATTTCTCGCACTGTTCGACGGCCCCGCCCGCGCCATTCGGTGTGGTCTCGCGATTCGCGACGCCCTCGGGCCACTCGCCCTCGACGTGCGGGCGGGCGTCCATACTGGTGAGGTCGAGCGACCGGCGGGAGACAAGCCGCGTGGCATCGCGGTCCACATCGGTGCTCGGATCATGTCGCTCGCCGGCGCAGGCGAGGTGCTCGTGAGCTCGACGACGCACGACCTCGTCGCAGGCTCGGGGCTCGAGTTCGAAGATCGCGGCGAGCACCTGCTGAAGGGGATCGAGGGGCCGCGACGCCTCTACGCGGCACTCTGATTACGCGCGCGTCGTGATCGTGACGAGGTCGGCGAGGTTCACGAGCTGAATCGCCGAGCGGAAGGTGGCGTCGCGCTCGTCGTCCCCGACGAGCTCGACCCCGTCCTTCCAAAGCTCGCGCGCGGTGACCAGGAGCTCCTGGATGCGCTCGGAGCTCTCGGGATGACCGTTGTTTCGCTCCCGAGACGCGTTCACGGCGAGACCGAGGGCACCGATGGCGTCACGCTGACGCAGCCAGATCATCGGGACCGCCATCGAGATGTACTGGTGGATGCGGGCGAAGGTCAGAGGCTGGACGAGCGAGGTCGCGCCCTTCGGCGCCGACAGCGGTTCCAGATCGGCGCCTTCGACGATCCGCCTGGCAGTACCCCCGAGCATCAACCTGAGCTGCTTGTCGTCGAAGCCTGCAAGCTTCGCCGTTCGCACGGCCAGGAGCAGCGAGTTCGGCTGCCGGCTGTACGGGTAGTCGGACGCGTAGACGATCTGCTCGGGTGCGACCTGCCGGTAGAGGTCGAGGAGGTCGATGCCGCTCCACACGGAGGTGTCGAAGAGGACGCCGGGGATGCCGCCCAGACGCCCTGCGAGGCCGGCCATGTCGGCGATTCCGGCGTGCGCGACGATGAGTCGGACGCCGTCGTGGCGTCGCACGAGTAGCTCGAGGTGCTCCGCGATCGGGGGGAGCCCGCGACCGCCGTGGATGAGAATCGGCACGGACCGTTCGACGGCGAGCTCGAAGACCGGCCCGAGACGCTCGTCGTCGAGTGCGAATGCCTGTGCCCGTGGGTGGAGCTTGATCCCCCTGGCGCCGAGATCGAGACACCGCCGTGCCTCCTCCATGGGACGAGCGGTCAGGTCGAGACGGACGAAGGGGACGAGCCTACCGCGGGAGCGTTCGGCGTGCGCGAGCGTGCGGTCGTTCGGGACCGTGAACGCCGGCTCGCGATCGTGCTCGTCCATGCAGAAGACGAACGCGGTCTCGAATCCGTATCGGTCGAGCACTCCCGTGAGCTCCTCGTATTGTCCGCTCATCCCGTCGATGTCGTGACCAAGGTGGGTATGGACGTCGACCAGGCGCGCGTGCTCGGGAAGCTCGACCCTGAGGTCGGCGTCCCACTCCGCGACGAGCGCCTGTGCGCGCTCGACCGCCGTCACAGGTCATCCTCCGGCTTGCTCTCGGCGAGAGCGGCCCAGACATGCGGTGGCGTCAGCGGAAGCTCTCGCATGCGCGTTCCCGTCGCCGCGGCGACCGCGTTCACGATCGCCGGGGCCGCCGCGACCACGGGCGCTTCGCCGATCCCCTTCGCGCCGAACGGCCCGTCCGGCGCGGGAACCTCCACGATCAGCGTGTCGATCTCCGGGACTCGGTCTGCCACGGGGATCGAGTAGTCGAGGAACGAGCCTGTCAGCAGCTGTCCGCTCTCGTCGTGGTCGAGTTGCTCGAAGAGCGCCCAGCCCATCCCCTGCGTCGCTCCTCCGCGCATCTGCCCCTCCACGAGCGCCGGGTTCAGCGCACGTCCGACGTCCTGGGCGATCACGTGTCGGAGCAACTCGACTTCGCCCGTCTCCCGGTCGACGCGCACGTGCGACAGGTGAGCGGCAACCGAAGGTGCTCCGACAGTCTGGGCGGAGCCACCGTGACCCTCGATCGGCTCGTAGCGCCCTCCGAAGCGAAGTGCCTTGCGGGCGAGCTCCTCGACGGTGATGGAGCGGTCGGGAGCACCGACCGCGCGCACGACTCCGTCGATGACCTCGAGATCGTCGGGCGCGATCTCGAGCTCCTGAGAGGCTGCTGCGAGCACCTTCACGCGGGCAGCTCGCGCGGCACCCTCCACCGCCTTGCCCACCGTGTAGGTGACCTTCGAGCCGCCGCTCGCCCCCGCGTAGGGGCCGGTGGCCGTGTCGGCGCTCACGACGCGGACCTTCTCGGGCTCGAGGCCGAACGCCGCGGCCGCAATGACTGCGAACCCCGTGTTCACGCCACTCATGTCTGCGGCCGACGTGACGACGGTCATCGTCCCGTCCGCGTCGACCCGACACACGGCTGCTGCCGGCTCGTTGCCGCCCGGCCAGTAGCCGGCGGCCATGCCCACACCCTCGCCGGCGGGGAGCGATTCCCGATCGCGCCAGAGTGAGTGCTCCCGCAGACGCTCGAGAACCTCGACTGCGCCGATCGTCGGAAAGGGATTGCCGCTGACGCCGACGTCTCCCTCGACCACGGCGTTGCGCAGGCGCATCTCGATTGGATCGAGGTCGAGCGCGACCGCGAGCTCATCGAGCAGCGACTCGAGCGCGAAGGCCGCGGTCGGGGCTCCCGGCGCGCGGTAGGCACCGAAGGGGAAGCGGTTCGTCTGGACGCCGTACCCGCGAAGGTCGTGTGCGTCCCAGCGGTACGGCCCGGCGACGAGGAGCGATGTGATTCCTTCGACGCCCCAGCCGGCGTTCGATCCGCGGTCGACCAGCATCCGCGCTTCGATCCCTGTGAACGTGCCGTCCTTGCGCGCTCCCACGCGAAGGTCGGTGACCTGCGCCGACACCGGGTTCGTCGCCTGGAAATCGTCGCCGCGGGTGAGGACGAGGCGGACGGGCCGGCGGAGGGCGAGCGCGGCTCCCGCGGCGAGCGGCTCGATGAGCGCGAACTTGCCGCCGAACGCGCCTCCGAGCGGTTCCGCGATCACCCGGATCCGCTCGAGCGGAAGCCCGAACGCGCGGGCCAGCTCGCTTCGCGTCACGAACGAGCCCTGCGTGCTCGTGGAGACGACGAGCGTCCCCGATGGCTCGAGCCACGCGGTTGCGACCTGCGGTTCGATGTAGGCCTGGTACACCCACGGCGTCCGGAACGTCCCGGAGAGGACGACGTCGCTCGCTTCGAGCGCCGCCGCAGCGTTCCCCGAGCGCCGATTCACCGTATCGAGGACGTTCCCGGAGAGCTGCTCCTCGTCGGCGTCCTGCTCGCCTTCGTCGACACCGGCGTGGATCGACTCCAGGTCGCCGCCGCCCTCGTCCTCCTCGACGAGGCGAGCAAGCGGAGCGCCGGGGACCATGGCGTCTTCGAGCCCGACGACCGCCGGTAGCGACTCGTACTCGACCACGACTGCCTCGGCGCCATCCTCGGCGGCAGCCTCGGTCTCGGCCACGACGAGCGCGACGGGCTGACCGGCGAAGACGACTTCCTCGCGGGCGAGCGGCTCGGCGGTCCGGTCGGTTCCCGATGTCGCCATCGGAAGATCGGCTGCGACGAGCACCGCGACGACTCCCGGCACGGAAAGCGCTGCCTCCCGATCGACCTGCCGGATGCGCGCATGCGGCTCGGTCGAGAGGATCGGGCGAGCGTGCAGGAGGCCGTGGACGTATCCGTCGGCGGCGAACCTCGTCGCACCGGTCACCTTGTCCGGCGCATCGATCCGCGGGCGCGCGACACCGATCAGCGCTTCGCTCACCAGTCCTCCGCTGTGTGCGCCGCCGCTCGCTCGAGCGCGCGTTCGACGAGGACGATCGCAAGCCGTCGCCGGTAGTCGGCCGGAGCAAAGCGGTCGCCAAAGACGTCGGTGCCGCCGACCGGATCGTCGTGGTCCGAGACGAGGAATGGGCGGCCGGCGATTCCGGTCACCGCGACCCGTTCCCCGTCCGGTCCGACCGAGGCTGCGGCGCCTGCGAGCGCGAAGCCTGACGCGGGGTGTTCGACCGAGACGTACGCCGAGCCGGAACCCGGCTTCGGTAGCGGGACGACGACGTCGGTTATGAGCTCCTGCGCCAGGAGCGCGGTCATGAACGGTCCGATGAAGAAATCGGCGAGTCGAACGACCCGGTCGCCGTTCGGCGAGTGAAGGGAGACCGCGGCTCCGAGCGCGAGCAGAACGGCGGGCATGTCCGACGCTGGATCCGCATGAGCGAGACTCCCGCCCACCGTCCCACGGTTTCGAACCTGGAGATCTCCTATCCCTTCCGCGCACTCTGCCATCGCGGACAGCGCGGGACGCCGGAGCTCCTCGGCGCGGAGCAGATCGTCCCACGTGGTCAGCGGGCCGATGTGCAGCTCGCCGCCGCGGACGTCCACGCCTTGCAGGTCGAGGCGCGAGATGTCGACCACGAGCGACGGCCGGGCGATCCGCAGCTTCATGACCGGGAGGAGCGACTGGCCGCCCGCGAGTGCCTTGGCGTCCGGTTCAGCCAGCAGCGCAAGGGCGTCGTCGATGTCCGTCGCGCGTGCGTAGCGAACGGGTGCAGGGATCACGAGCCCTCGTCTCGCAGCGCGTCGCCGGCTGCGCGCACGGACTCGACGATCGTCTGGTACCCCGTGCAGCGACACAGGTTCCCGCGGAGCGCATGGCGAATCGTGGCGTGGCTGGGCTCCGAGTCGCGCGACAGCAGATCGACGCTCGTGAGTATGACGCCCGGCGTACAGAAGCCGCACTGCAGCCCGTGGTGCTCGACGAACGCGCGCTGGATCGGATGCATGTCACCGTCAGCGGAAAGCCCTTCGATGGTCGTGACCTCGATGCCCTCCACCTGCACTGCGAGCACGGTGCAGCTCTTCACCGCGAGTCCATCGAGGAGGACCGTGCACGCGCCGCACTGGCTCGTGTCGCAGCCGACGTGTGTCCCGGTCAGGCCGAGCTCGTCGCGGAGAGCGTGTACGAGAAGCGTTCGCGGCTCGACCTCGAGCGAGCGCGACTCGCCGTTGACGACGAGCGAGAGGGCAGAGCTCGATTCAGGGCGATGGGCCATGTCTCGGGCGATCACCGACACGGAGCTCTCAGGCACCGGCAGGTAGGGCAGCGAGCTTCTCCCGCAGGTACGCGAGGTACGGCTGCGGGTCGATCGTCGAGGAGCCCGTCAGGCGCTCGATGGTCTCCTTCGGCGTGAGCTTCCGGCCGAGCGAGTACAGGTTGTCCCGAAGCCAGTCGGAAAGCGGCACGAGCTGTCCGGCCTCCATCTGCGCGTCGAGATCGGGCAAGGCCTCTCGCACCGCGCTCCAGATCTGGAGCGAGATCACGTTGCCGAGCGCATACGTCGGGAAGTACCCGATCCCGCCCTGGGACCAATGGATGTCCTGGAGGACACCCTTGGCGTCGTTCGGGACTTCCACACCGAGCAGCTCGCGCATCGACTCGTTCCACACCTCAGGAAGATCTCGCGGCGCGAGCGTCCCCTCGATCAGGCCCCGCTCGATGTTGAAGCGCAGGATGATGTGGAGGCTGTACGTCGTCTCGTCGGCCTCGACGCGGATGAGTCCGGGCTCGGCGCGGTTGATCACGGTGAGGAACGAGTCGAGATCGACGTCTCCGAGCTGCTCGGGGAACGTGTCCTGGAGCGGCTCGTACCAGTGCAACCAGAAGGGCCGGCTCCGGCCGACCAGGTTCTCCCAGGTCCGGCTCTGCGACTCGTTCAGGCCGAGCGAAGGCGCACCGGCGAGCGGCGTCCGCTCGAGCGACGCGGCGATCCCATGCGCGTACAGGCCGTGCCCTGCCTCGTGCATCGTCGACGACAACGAGTCGAGCCCTGTGTCGTTGTACCGCGTCGTGAGACGGACGTCGCGCGTCGAGAACGAGGTACAGAAGGGGTGGACCGTGGGGTCGAGCCGCAATGATCCCTCTTCGAACCCGAGCGTTGCCAGGATTCGCTCGGAGAACTCACGCTGCCGCTCCTTGTCGTACGGAAGCTCGAGGAACGAGGAGTCGACGACGGGCGCCTCCCTGACGAGCTCGGAGAGAACGGGCTGGATCGCGTCGAAGATCTCCGCGACCTCGGTCGTCGTCATGAACGGCTCGAAGTCGTCGAGGAGCGGCGTGTACGGCGAGTCGTCCCATTCGAAGCAGTCGACGTAGCGGCGCTTCAGCTCGAGATTCCTCTCGAGTGCAGGGAGGAAGCTCGCGAAGTCGCTGTTCGCGCGGGCTTCGACCCAGATCTGGTTCCCCTGGGCCGCGGCGCGCGTCATCTCGGCCCGCAGCTCCGTCGGAACGCGATGCTGCTTTTCCCAGTCGCGACGGGTCACGCGGACGAGACTCGCGTCGTCGGAGTCGAACTCGAGCGACTCCTCGAGTGGACGGAGGCGTTCGAGGAGAGCGCCGACCTCGTCGTCGACGAACTTCTCGTGCGCAATGCGGCTCAGGGTGCTGAGCGCCTCCGAGCGTGCCGGATGACCGCCGGGCGGCATCGTGACCTTCTGGTCCCAGAACAGCACGCCCATCGAACGATGGAGATCCGAGATCTCGGCGAGGCGCTCTCGGAGCGTGCGGAGGTCGGAGTCCACCGCGGAGGACTTTACCCGCGGCGATAGGATCGGCGGCCGTGACTGTCCTCATCGTCGGCGACACGGTTCGGACTCCCGAGCTCCGGCACGAGGTGCCGCTCGGCGTCCCCGATCCTTTCGTCTACGCCGAGATCGACGGACTCCGCATCGTCGTCATCGGCGCGATGGAGGCGGCACGTGTCGATGGGCTCCGCGCCGGCCTCGAGGTTCGGCCCACCGAGGAGTTCGGTGCCGACGAGATCCGCCGGAGCGAGCTCGCCCCGCGCGCGGCGGCGGACGAGCTGGCGGTCCGCATCGTTCGTGGTCTCGGGATCGAGCAGGCTCACGTGCCGCGGGCGTTCCCACTCAGCCTTGCCGACGCACTTCGCTCGAGCGGGATCGCGCTCGAGGTCGATCAGAAGCTCTTCGACGACCGGCGCCGACGGAAGAGCGCGCATGAGCTGGCCGGGATCAGGCGCGCGCAGCGGGCGGCCGACGCCGGCATGGCGACAGCGCGCGACCTCCTCGCACGCGCGGAGCCCGCGAACGGGGGCCTCGCCGTGGACGGGGAGCCCTTGACGTGCGAGCTCGTCAAGATGCGGATCCAGGCGACGTTCCTTGCGCACGGCGCCGTCGCCGACGAGATGATCGTGTCCCACGGCCCGCAGACGGCAATCGGGCACGAGATGGGATCGGGGCCGATTTCGGCCGACGATGTCGTTCTCCTCGACCTCTTCCCCGTCGATCTCGAGTCCGCGTGCTTCGCGGACCTCTCGCGGACGTTCGTCCTGGGAAGGGCGCGGGCCGAGTTTCGCGAGTGGCACGCGCTCTGCTGCGAGGCGCTCGCCCTCGCCTCCGCGGAGGTGCGCCCTGGCGCGGACGGCCGCGAGATCCACAGGCTCGTGTCGAGGTTCTTCGCGGACCGGGGCTTCCCGACACTGCTCACCAAGCCCGAGGGCGAGGTGCTCCTCGACGGCTTCTACCACGGGCTCGGCCATGGCGTCGGGCTCGAGGTGCACGAGGCTCCGGGACTCGGAATGCTCGGCGAGGAGCTGGTCGCCGGTGACGTGATCACCATCGAGCCCGGTCTCTACCGGCAGGGCCTCGGTGGCGTCCGGGTCGAGGATCTGCTCCACGTGACGGCGGACGGCTACGAGCTTCTGACCGCCTGCCCCTACGAGTTGGAGGTCTCCGCGTGACGGACCAAGCAATCGAGACGCTGTTGGCGGAGGAACGGCGGTATCCCCCGCCTCCCGAGTTCACGGCGCAGGCGAACGCACAAGCCGACATCTACGACGTGCCGTTCGAGGAGTTCTGGGAGCGACAGGGGCGTGAGCGCGTCACGTGGTTCGAGCCGTTCACGTCGCTCCTCGAGTGGGAGCTCCCCTATGCGAGGTGGTACGGCGGCGGGAAGATCAACGTCACGTACAACTGCCTCGACCGGCACGTCGAGGCCGGCCTCGGGGATCGGGTGGCCTACTACTACGAGGGCGAGCCCGTAGGTGAGCATGCGACGATCACCTATCAGCAGCTCCTCGACGAGGTCGTGCGGGCCGCGAACGGATTGAAGGCACTCGGCGTGGGGAAAGGGACGCCGGTCGGGATCTACATGGGCATGGGGCCGGGGCTGCCCGTGGCGATGCTTGCATGCGCTCGTCTCGGGGCGCCTCACACGGTGGTTTTCGGCGGCTTCTCGGCCGAGGCGCTCGCCGATCGTCTCAACGACATGCGCTGTGAGGTTCTCCTCACTCAGGACGAGAGCTACCGTCGCGGCTCGATCGTGCCCTTGAAGCGGAATGCGGACGAGGCGCTCGCGTCGTGCCCGGGCGTGAAGACGGTGGTCGTCGGCCAGCGGACGCGCGCCGAGGTGCCGATGACACCCGGTCGCGACCTGACCTGGAACGAGCTCACGGAGGGCCGGTCCACCGATCCGGCGACGTGTCCCTGTGAGCCCATGGACTCGGAAGATCTCCTCTACCTCCTCTACACGAGCGGGACGACCGCGAAGCCGAAAGGAATCGCGCACACGACGGCCGGCTATCTCGTCGGCGTCTCGACGACGCATCACACGATCTTCGACCTGAAACCGGCAACGGACGTCTACTGGTGCGCGGCCGACATCGGGTGGGTGACCGGCCACAGCTACATCGTCTACGGGCCGCTCTGCAACGCCGCGACGAGCGTCCTCTACGAGGGAACCCCGGACTTTCCGGACAAGGAGCGCTGGTGGGACATCGTCGAGCGTTACCGGGTCACGACCCTGTACACGGCGCCGACCGCGATTCGCGCGCACATGAAGTGGGGCCCCGAGCATGCGGCGAAGCACGACCTCTCGTCCTTGCGCCTGCTCGGCACCGTCGGCGAGCCGATCAACCCCGAGGCGTGGATGTGGTACCGCGAGCACATCGGTCTCGACCGGACGCCCATCGTCGACACGTGGTGGCAGACGGAGACGGGGATGGTCCTCATCACGCCGCTTCCCGGGGTGACGACCACGAAGCCCGGGTCCGCGACGAAGCCCTTCCCCGGGGTCGATGCCGGCGTCGTGGACGACAACGGCAACGAGGTCGGTCCCGGCGGCGGCGGCTACCTCGTGCTCAAGCGGCCCTGGCCGGCGATGCTGCGAGGGATCTACGGCGACGACGCGCGCTACCGCGCGACCTACTGGGAGCGTTTCCCCGGGATGTACTTCGCCGGCGACGGCGCCCGGATCGACGAGGACGGAGATTTCTGGCTCCTCGGCCGCGTCGACGACGTCATGAACGTCTCCGGCCACCGGATCTCGACGATCGAGGTCGAATCCGCGCTGGTCGACCACCCGAGCGTGGCCGAGGCCGCGGTGTGCGGCCGCGCCGATGCGCTCACGGGCCAGGCGATCGTGGCCTTCGTGACGCTGAAGGGCGGGGAGGAAGGAACTGTCGAGCGGCTCGAGGAGCTCCGGAACCATGTGGCCGCGAAGATCGGGCCGATCGCGAAGCCGGCGAACATCGTCTTCACGCCGGAGCTCCCGAAGACGCGCTCGGGGAAGATCATGCGAAGGCTCTTGCGCGACGTGGCCGAGGAGCGACCTCTCGGCGACACGACGACGCTCGCCGATCCTACGGTCGTCGCGGAGATCGCCGACCGCGCGGTCGCTCATCCGTCCGAGGACTGAGCTGCGCGGTCAGTGCAACGCCGAACAACCACGACGACCGCGTCGAGCCCGCCCTTGACTCTTCCGTAACGTCAGACCCTAGGCTCGGGTCATGGATCTGCTCCCGATCGGTCGCTTTGCACGCCTGGCGGGGCTCACGGTTCGTGCCGTGCGTCATTACGGCGAGCTTGGTCTCCTGCAACCGGTGTACGTCGATCCGGAGACCGGATACCGCTATTACACGTCCGGCCAGCTCGTGAACGCCGCGGCGATCAGGCGCCTCCGGTTTCTCGAGCTGGCGCTCGACGAGATCCGCGAGATCATCTCCGCGGACGACCCTTCGCTGACCCGGGCGCGCCTCGTCGAGCATCGAGCGAAGATGGCCGAGCTGGCAGCGACGACCGAGCAGATCCTGAACACCCTGCAGAGACTCATCGAAGGAGAGGAGGAGCTCGTGCCGACGACCGCCGACATCAGCGGCGAGATTCAGATCAAGGAACTGCCGGAGCAGAAGGTGCTCGTCATCCGTGAGCGCGCGCCGCTCGAGGAGGTGAAGAACGTGATCCCGGCCGCATTCGAGGAGATTTCGGTCTTCCTCCGCGAGCGCGGACTCGTGGCGGTGGGTCCGCCGATCACGATATGCCCGTACGCAGACGAGGAAGGAATGGTAGATCTCGAGAACGCGTGGGCCGTTGCCGAGGACGTTTCAGGAAGCGGCCGTATCGAAGCTGCGACCTGGCCGGCTTGCACGGCGCTCACGTATGTACACCGGGGGCACTACAGCGAGCTCGACCGTTCGTACCGCGCGCTGCAGGCGTTCGTCGACGGGGAGGGGCTGACGGTGATCTCAGAGCCGCGCGAGATCTACTGGACCGACCCCGACGAAGTATCCGACCCGGCCGACTGGGTGACCGAGATTCAGTTTCCGATCGCACGCGACGAAGCCGAAGCCCGAGTCGCAACGCCTGCCGTCGACGCGTCCTAGTCGAAGATTCGTGCTGGAACCTTCGCCCGGCGCCGATTGTGCCGCGCGAGGCTCCAGTCTAGGCGGCGAGCAGCTTCTCGAAGCGGGCCGGATCGTCGAACGGACCGACGAGCGCGAGGTACAGCCGTTTCTCCTCGAAGAGGTCGCGCGCGACGCGCCGGACATCCTCGACGGTCACCTCGTCGAGTCGCCGGAGAAGCTCGTCCGGCTCCTCGATCGCGCCCTCGAGTACCTCACGGCGGAGGCCGTACTGGATCGTCCCCTGCGGGCTCTCGAGTCGCAGCACGAAGCGTCCTTTCGCATAACCGCGCGCCTTCTCAAGCTCCTCTGCCGGCACCGGCTCGGCCGCGATCTTTCGCAGCTCCCCGAGAATCGTCGTGATCGCGTCGTCGATCCGCTCGACGTCGACGCCGGCGTTGGCATAGAACGTTCCCGTGTCCGTGTAGGCCGTGTTTCCGGCGTTCACGTAGTACGCGAGCCCGCGCTTCTCACGGACCTCGGTGAACAGCCGGGACGACATCCCGCCGCCGAGCACGACGGCCATGAGCTGGAGTGCGTACCGGTTGGGATGCCCGATCGGGTAGCCGCGGACGCCGAGGATGAGATGGGCCTGCTCCGAGGCTTTCGTATGCAACATCACGGGTGACGCGTCCGGCGGGAGCTCGACCGGCGCAGCCGTGCCGGTCGGCCGCTGTTCGATCCCCCCGAGCAGCTCCTCGAGCAGCTCGGGAAGTCCGTCCCCGATGCGCCCGCCGACGCCGACGACGATCTTCTCGGGGCGGTACCAGGCGTCGAGATACGACGTGAACGTGTCGCGGGTCGTCGCCTCGATCGTCTCCTTCGTGCCGAGGATGTCCCAGCCGAGGGGCTGGTCGGAGTAGAGCAGACGGTCGTAGACGTTCCCGACGTAGCGCTGTGGCGTGTCGAGGTAGACGTTCATCTCCTCGAGGATCACGCCCTTCTCCTTCTCGATCTCGGTGGGGTCGAAGCGGGAGTGAAGCAGCATGTCCGAGAGCACGTCGAAGGCGACGTCGCGCGTCTCGGAGCCGCACCGGACGTAGTACCCCGTCAGCTCCTTTCCGGTGAAGGCGTTGAACTCACCTCCGATCGCGTCGATCTCGGTGGAGATCGTCCGCGCGGTCGGGCGCCGCCCCGTCCCCTTGAAGAACATGTGCTCCGCGAAGTGTGCGATGCCCTTGGACTCCGGCGTCTCGTACCGCGAGCCCGCACCGACCGTCACGAAGCACGACACCGATGCGATCTGCGGCATGGTCGCCGTGACCACACGAATGCCGTTGCCCAGCGTCTGCTTCTCGAAGACGGGCATCGGTTTCGATGGTATAGACAGCATGAGTGGTCGCTCCGGCAACAACTGGCGCCCCCTGGACGGCTGCAAACCGTCGCATGCCAGCGTCCTCAGTCGCGCCCATATCAACCGATATGGGCGCTCCCTGCGTCCTCGGCCTGCTCGGTTTTCGCTCGTCCAGGCGGCACCGCTGTCACCGGAGCGACCACTGATGCCCGGACAGTTGACCCGAAAGGCGATCGCCGCGCAGCCCGAATGGCTTCGCCAGGTCGCCAAGCGAGTCGGAGAGTTGCGGTTTCCGGACGGCGCGAGCGTCCTCTTCACGGGCTGCGGAACGTCGTTCCACGCGGCTCTCGCCTGCGGCCCGGCGGCACAGGCGCTCGAGGTCGTTCTCGGCAACGCGCCGTCTGCGGATGTCCTCGTCGCCGTAAGCCACGAGGGCGGGACGAAGCTAACGCTGGAGGCGGTCGAGGGGTTCCCGGGGGAGACGTGGCTGATCACTGGGACTTCGGAGAGCGCGATCGCGAGCGCAGCGGCTCACGTCGTCGTCACGACCCCCGAAGTCGAGAAGAGCTACTGCCACACGGCGAGCTACACGTCTGCCGTTGCGGCCGGGAGGGCGCTGCAGGGCGAGGACGTGAGCGGGCTGGTCGACGCCGTCGCAGCCGAGCTCGAAGCCGAGCCGCTCGGCCCGTCCGAACACGCTCGCTTCCTGGTCGCGGGTGCGGGAGGTGACACCGCGACCGTGCTCGAGGCGGTGCTGAAGCTCCGCGAGGGCGCACGCGTGGCCGCCGAGGCGCACCACACCGAGCAGCTCCTGCACGGCCACCTCGCGGCGATCGACGATGCGGTTCGCTGCTTCGTGCTCGAGGGAGAAGGGCGTGCGGCCGATCGCGCGCAGGACGCGATGCGTGCCCTCGGCGAGCTCGGTTGCGACTCGACGCTTCTCTCTACGAGCCATCCCGTGGTCGACATCGTCCGTTTCCAGCGTCTTACCTGCGATCTCGCCGACGCGCGAGGCATCGACCCGGATCTCATCCGCTGGGACGAGGAGCCCTGGGACCGAGCCCGCAAGGCGTACTCCTAGCGATCCTCGATGCGGTAGACGAAGCGGAGCGCCGGCCAGCGCTCGTCGATCGGGCGCCGCGGGTTCGGGGTTGGGCCCCCTGATCCCCGTCGGAGACGACCCTGCGGCCGACGCTCGGGCCGGACTAGAAGGCCGGCGTGAGCAAGGCGGACGCGGACCTCGTCGACGCCTGGGATCGGACCACGGGCTCGTGGGAGCTGATCGGTCCGCGCTCTGTGACCGCGTCGCAGCTACTCGCGATCGAACTGTGCTCGCAGCCCCTTCGCCGCCATGCGGACGGTCTGCTCGACCCGCTTCGCGCGCGTCTCCGGGCGCTTCGCGCTCACGACCCACCAGAGGATCCCCTTGCGCGAGGACGGGCTGAAGCCGTTCCAGTTCTCGCGGGCCGCAGCGTCCGCGTCGAGGGCAGCAGCGAGATCGGGCGGCTCCTCGAGCCGCTCCACCGCGTCGAGCGCGCTCCACGAGCCGTTCGCCTTCGCGAACTCGATAGCCGCGGTCCCGGCCGGCGCGAGCAGCCCCTCGCGCTCGAGCCGCGCCACACGATCTTTGTTCGACACCGACCATGTACTCCGCGGCTTGCGCGGCGCGAAGAGCTGCAGGCTGCGCCGTTCGTCAAGCCGGTTCACCGTGCTGTCGATCCAGCCGAAGCAGAGCGCCTCCTCGACGGCCTCCTCGTAGCTCGGGCTCCTCCCGTCGCTCGTCTTCTTGTGAAAGACGAGCCAGATCGCATCGCGCTGCTGGTGCCGCTCGGCCAGCCACCGCCGCCACGCGGCACGGTCCGAGACCTCGACGATCTCGCGCCCGTCGACGTGCCGGTCCATGAGGGCTAGCCTACGCGGGCGCGCCTTCTCG
>DATAEF010000098.1:0-23947 GCA_036258155.1 Gaiellaceae bacterium
TCATCCCCAACGAGCCCAAGATCACGAGCGGCAAGGTCGTCGCTCACAGCGACCGCGTCCTGGTCGCCGCGTAACTCGACCGAACCGCATTTCGAGGGAGGGCCCCGAACAGCCGGGCCCTCCTATTCGTTTCACTCGGCGCGGGCCACCCGACCTCTCCCTTTACGAGAGTGGGGGCTCCCTTTTCCTCTCGGAGATTGGGGCCCCCCGAAGATGTCGCCCGCGGCGTCGGCCGCATACGTTGCAAACACGGTCTGCTTCACAGGAGAGTCGGCGCGCTCGGCTCGTGATCGTGCAGTCGTTCCTCCGCTTCTGCGTCGAGGAGCGTGGTCTCGAAGTCAGTCCCGGCGACAAGATCAAGCCGCCGAAGCGGGCGAACGTCGAACGTCGAGCGTCAAGCGTACGCGCCCGATGGATGAGCAACCCCGCACCGCTGAGCCAGACTGATTTGCGATCGCACGATAATCGGCGTTATGTCAAGTAGCGGCGTCCGTTTGCCTCTCTCGGGGGAAATCTCCCTCTACCCCCTAGACACGACGTCCCAGACGCGAGAGAGTGTCTCCTACCCCATCCAGCCGCGTCTCCCGCCGCGTGAGCCAGATCGACATCGACAACATCCTCGGCTTCGAGGACATCCGCCTCTTGCTCGAGCAGTCCGAGCAAACGGGGACGATTCGGGCCTCCGACCTCGCCGAGATCGCCGAGGCGTACGAGCTGACCGAGCTCGAGCAGGACGTCCTTCTACGCGCACTGGACCAGCGCAGCATCGAGATCGTCGAGCAGCCGCCCCACTCCGAGGCCGTGGTCGCCTTGACCGCGCCCGTCGAGACGACGACGGACGCGCTCCAGCTCTTCCTGCGGGAGGCCGGACGGCATCAGCTCCTGACCGCCGCGCAGGAGGTCGAGCTCGCGAAGCGGATCGAACGCGGCGACATGGACGCGAAGGAGCGGATGATCCAGTCGAATCTCCGACTCGTCGTCTCGATTGCGAAGAACTACCGAAACCAAGGGCTTCCGTTTCTCGACCTCATCCAGGAGGGCACGCTCGGGCTCATCCGCGCGGTCGAGAAGTTCGACTGGCGCCGCGGATTCAAGTTCTCGACGTACGCGACCTGGTGGATTCGTCAGGCCGTCGCGCGGGCGCTCGCCGACAAGGCACGGACGATTCGCATGCCGGTGCACATCGTCGAGCGGCTGCAGAAGATCAACCGCGCCGACCGGCTGCTCTGGACGCAGTTGGGCCGCGAGCCGACGCTGGACGAGATCGCGGACGAGGCCTCTCTCACGGTCCAGCAGGTGCTCGAGGTACGGGCTGCAGCGCGTGCGTCGACGAGCCTCGACGCCCCGGTCGGCGACGGCGAGGACGCGGTCTTCGGCGACTTCGTCGCCGGCGACGAGCCGTTGCCTGAGGAGGCGGTCGAGCTCCATCTGCGCAGCGAGGCGCTGCGGCACGCGCTGGCCGCCCTTCCCCAGCGCGAGCGCGAGGTCGTCGTGATGCGCTACGGGCTCACGGGCGCGGAGCCGCAGACTCTCGAGGAGATCGGCCGGCGACTGGGGCTCACGCGCGAGCGCGTCCGCCAGATCGAGCTCGAGTCGCTGCGCCGGCTGGCGGGTCTTCGCGAGATGGAGTCGGTCGACGCGACGTAAGCCCGCGGGCGACGCGATCAGGCCCGCAGGTACAGCTCGAGCCCGGGCGCGACGGCTCGGAGCTCACGCAGCGCCCGCGCTTCGAGCTGGCGGACTCGCTCGCGCGTGATGCCGAGGTTCGCGCCCACCTCCTCGAGCGTTCGCGGGCGGACGCCATCGAGACCGAACCGCTCGACGACGACGCGGCGCTGACGGGGCTGGAGCTTGGCGAGCGCGTCGAGAAGCTCCGACGAGCGAGCGCGGTCGGCGGTCTCCACCTCGGGCTGCTGGGCGCTCGTGTCGGGGATGAGATCGGCGACGCTCGAGTCTCCGTCACCGATAGGCGTCTCGAGGCTCACAGGGTCGAGGACGAGTTCGAGCAGGTCCTGCACGCGCTCCGGGGTGATCCCGATCTCGGCGGCGATCTCGTCGAGCGAGGGATCGCGGTTCAGCTTCTGGCCGAGTAGGCGCCGTGTCTTCGTGACCTTGCGTACCTGGTCTGCGATGTGCACCGGCAGCCTGATCGTGCGTCCCTGCTCGGCGAGCGCCCGGGAGATCGACTGCTTGATCCACCACGTCGCATAGGTGGAGAGCTTGAAGCCCATCTTGTAGTCGAATTTCTCGACCGCGCGGATGAGGCCGAGGTTCCCCTCCTGGATGAGGTCGAGCAACGGAACGTCTGCCCGCGTGTAGTTGCGGGTGATGGACATCACGAGCCTCAAGTTCGACTCGATCAGCTTTCGCTTCGCGGCCTCGTCGCCCGCGTCCTTGCGCCGTGCGAGCTCGCGCTCCTGAACCGGCGTGAGCAGGCGCCCGTCACCGATCTGACGGACGTACAGCTTCAAGGGGTCGTCGGCGCTGGGCCCGGCGAGGTCCGGCCGCTCGCGCGATGTCGGCTCGTCCGCAGCGACGTGTGCTTCTTCGTCCGCAGCGTCGAAGAGGTGCTCGGCAGCGTTCCCTTCCACGGCCGATGTATCGGTTGTCGAGTTGCCCCGCTTGAGGGATGACGACTCCCACGAGGGATCGGCCGGCCCAGCGAGAAGCCGATCGAGACGTGTGTAACACGATCCTCACAAACGGCGACCTCATCCCCGTCGTCTACGGTTCTAGTGGCATCCGACCCTCGGAGACGAACAGCAGTCCATGTGCGGCATAGCCGGCTACAGCCTCAGTCCTGACTCGACCGTCGAGCGGACGCTCGCAGCGCAGGCGCTTCTGGCGGGAATCGCCGAGCGCGGTGCAGACGCAGTCGGGTACGCGTGGCGCGCAGATCGAGGAACGATCGACGTGACGAAGCTCCGCGGCGGGGCGAGCGCGCTCCTCGACGAGATCGCACTCCCCGGCTCCACGCGGCAGGCGCTGATCCATGTACGTGACTACACGAAGGGTCACCCCGAGATTACCGCGAACAACCACCCGATCCGGCACGGCGCTGTCGTCGGGATCCACAACGGCGTGATCGAGAACGACGATGCGCTCCTCGCCCGCTACGGGATCCGCCGCCAGGAGCCGGAGATGACGGTCGACTCCGAGGCGATCTTCGCGCTCGTGGAGCACCACCGGAACTCCGCACGGGCTCTCTCCCAGCTACGTGGCGCCATGGCGGCGGCGTGGCTCGACGAGCGTGATACCGCGACGCTCTTCCTCGCACGCGGACGGCTGCGGCCGCTCTGGATTGGACGAAGCGGCTCGGACCTCTTCTTCGCGTCCACGCGTCGCGCGCTCGCGATCGTCGAGGCGGCGCTCAGAACACGGCTCGCCGCGCGTGAACTTCGCGAAGGACGGCTGTGCGAGGTCGTCGACGGGCAGATCGTTCGCGAGCGCCGGTTCCGCGCTGACCGCAGGTACCGCGAGGACGGCTACCTCCCTCCAGTGCGTGCTCCGCGCGAGGCCGTCTCGTGCCTCGAGCGCCTGGCAGCCCTCGCCTCAGCTGCTGCCTCGTAGCGTCCCGTCAGGGAGAACCTCGACACCCTCCTCGCGGAGCCGCTCTCGGACGAGGAACTGGAACGCCGTCCACGCCCCACGCGGCACGTCCAGAAGACGGTAGACCTGCCACTCTGAGAGGAGCGCGCGATCGTTGCGTCGCGCGTCGGCCCAGTCGGCCATCTTCGGCAGTCGACCGAGCCCCGCGGCAAGCTGCGCGCCCTGGACGACCGCCCGCTCGAGGCGTTCCTCTCCCTGGAGCACCTCGAACCCGGCTTCCCGGAGCGCGTTTGCGAGTGAGCCGAAAGTGTGGGCGTACAGCGATGCCGAAGGGAGCGCGCGCCGGCGCGCAGCCAGGTCGCGCGCGGTCGGGGTTCGTCCCAGCTCGACCCCGAGCGCGCGGAGCTGTTCCAGGAGCTCCTCTCGGGTCAGGAAGCGGCGTGGAAAGAGGCCGGCAGCCCGCTTTGCGGCGTTCCAGGTACCGAAGTGCTCGATGACCGTCTGCGGGTGAACTCGCGCCTTCGGGTCCTGCGCGAACTCCCGCATCGTCGGTGAGCGTCCGAGCCGCTCGGCCGAGGCGCGTAGCTCGGCGAGAATCTCGTCGTCCGAGTATCGACGCCGCAGGCCAGCGCGAAAGGCGGCGAGCTCAGCCTCGTCGATGTGCAGCGAAGCACGCCGGCGTGCGCGTGATCGGGCCATGATTGCAAATAGCTTAGAGCGTTCTGGAGATTCTGCAAGAAGATCAGAGCGCGCGGCCACTCTCCCCCACTCGGTACCCTCGCCGCGGATGGGGCTCCGAGTCGGTATCGAGACGATCGCAGCCCGTGCGGTGGGCTCGATCTCACGTGCGGCCGGGCGCGGCGGCGGAACGACGTTGCCCGGAAAGTTGCTCTGGAAGGTCGATCCAGGCTCAGTCGACGCCCTCGCCGCCCGGTTACCGCTCGGCGTTGCGCTCGTATCTGCGACCAACGGAAAGACGACGACCGCCGCGATGGCGGCTCGTATCCTCGGCGAGGAGCACAAGCTGGCGTGGAATCGAGCCGGCGCCAACCTCCTGTCCGGGATTGCGTCTGCCCTGGTATCCGCCCGCGGAGCCGAGCTCGGGCTGTTCGAGGTCGACGAGGGCGCGCTTCCCGAGGCCGCGGCTCGCATGCGGCCACGCGTCCTGGCGCTTTCGAACCTCTTCCGTGATCAGCTCGACAGGTACGGAGAGCTCGAGCTCGTCGCCGAGCGCTGGCGGGAAGCGGTCGCGTCACTTCCCGTCGAAACGACGCTCGTCGTCAATGCGGACGATCCTATCGTCGCGGGCCTCGCCGACGAGCGCGCCCGGGTGCTGCGGTTCGGTGTCGACGACCCGCGACACGCTCGCACCGCGCTCCAGCACGCCGCCGATTCGAAGTACTGCATCCGCTGCGGAACGCCCTACGAGTATGCCGCAGCGTACGTCGGCCATCTCGGCGACTATCGGTGCCCGGCCTGTGAGCACGCTCGACCGCCGCTGGACGTCGCGGCGCGGAGGATCGAGCTGCGCGGGCTGATCGCCTCACGCTTCCGCCTCGAGACGCCCGCCGGTGCGATGGAGATCGAGCTTGCCCTGCCTGGCCTGTACAACGTCTACAACGCCACGGCAGCGGCATCGCTCTCGATCTCGCTCGGCGCGTCGCTGTCAGAGGTTGGCGCCGGTCTCGAGGCCTTCAGCGCGGCCTTCGGGCGGTTCGAGCGGATCCCGACCGGAGGAAAGACCGTCGTCATGCTTCTCGTCAAGAACCCGGCCGGGGCCAACGAGGTGCTCCGCACCCTCGAGACGGGCGTACCCCCGGTGCTCGTCATCGCGCTCAACGACGCGGTCGCGGACGGCCAGGACGTCTCGTGGATCTGGGACGTCGACTTCGAGCCGGTCCTCGAGCACGCGGGACAGGTCGTGGCGACCGGCGAGCGCGCCGCCGAGCTCGGGTTGCGGCTCGCGTACGGCGGCCTCTCCGAGGATCGGCTCGAGGTAGAGCCGTCGCTCGAGCGAGCGCTCGACCGCGGCCTGGAGCTCATCGACGCCGGCACCGAGCTCGTCATTCTCCCGACGTACACCGCGATGCTGGCGCTGCGCGAGATTCTCACGTCACGAGGGCTCGTGCGCCCGTACTGGGAGGGCGAACGACGGTGAGGATCAGCGTCGGCCATCTCTATCCGGGGTACCTGAACATCTACGCCGACCGCGGTAACATCGCCGTACTCGCTAGACGTGCGGCCCTTCGCGGTCACGAGCTCGATGTTCGTCCCGTCGGCGTCGGAGACCGATTCGACTCCGACGCATACCACCTCCTCTACATCGGCGGCGGCCAGGATCGTGAGCAGGCGCTCATTGCTCCCGACCTCGTCGACAAGGGCGACGCGATTCGATCCGCGCACTCTGTCGGCGTCGCGGTGCTCGCCGTGTGCGGCGGGTATCAGCTCCTTGGACGGGGTTACCGCGGTCGCGATGGCTCGTTCATGGGCGGCGTCGGCCTCTTTCCGCTCGAGACGGTGGCGGGCACAAGGCGGATGATCGGAGACGTGTTGCTCGAATGCGAGCTCGACCCGGGCGAGGCGCATCGGCTGGCCGGTTTCGAGAACCATGCGGGACGGACGCTCCTCGATCGCGGCGCAACTCCACTCGGACGGGTCGTTCACGGATTCGGGAACGACGGCGAGTCAGGCTTCGAGGGCTGTAGGAGTGGTCGTGCGCTCGGGACGTACCTCCACGGGCCATTGCTTCCCCGGAACCCGTGGCTGGCGGACTGGCTTCTGGCTCAAGCACTCGCGCATGCCACGGGTGAAGAGGCGCAGCCGCTGGAGCCGCTCGACGACGAGCTCGCGGCGGAGGCGTTTCGGGTGTCGGCAGAGCGGGCTCGAAAGCGAGGCGGTCAGCGCTAAGAGCGACATTCCCGACGGGCACCCAGCCCACCACCCGCTGTCAGCGTAACGACGAAATCGTGTCGCGTGGTGCGCGGAACGTGCCAAGAGTGTGCCGATGTCGGGGTCCGCTATGGCAGCCACATCTCACCCAGGTAGACGGCAGGATCGCCGGGTTGCCAGCGCTGGAGGAACCGGTGGATCGGCGGATGGAGCGCGATCGAGTCGAGCTCGTGGAAGTCAAACGCCCGGTGGCCGCGCACCGCTGCATCCTGCGACGTGACGTCCTCGAGCGAACCGGAGACGTCTGCCGCAAAGATGACGTGCACGACGTGCTTGCGCTTCGACCACCGCTCCGGTGAGATCGAGTCCACGAGGGCGACGGGGCCCTCGAGCGGCACCTCTGCACTTTCTGGAAAGAGACCGGTTTCCTCCCACAGCTCTCGCCGGAGCGCACGGATCAGGCTCTCGCCCGTTCGTACCCCTCCCCCGGGGAGCAACCACACCTCCTCTTTCCCTTTCTCGTGACGGAGCAGGAGGATGCGGCCCCGCCACCGGAGGATTGCCGAGACTCGGATTCGTGGCTCCAACACGTTAGTGAGCCGAGGATCCGAAGCCTTGCCCGCCACGCTCGCTCAGCGCAAGCTCCTCCACCTCGACCACACGCACGACGGCAACGGGCGCGATCACGAGCTGGGCGATCCGCATCCCGGGCTCGACGGTGAATGCGTTGTGCCGATCGCTGTTCAAGAGGACGACGCGGATCTCCCCGCGATAACCGGAGTCGATCAGCCCCGGCGAGTTCACGACGCTGATCCCGTGACGGGCCGCGAGTCCCGATCGAGGCAGGACGAAGCCAGCATGACCCGCGGGGATCTCGACCGCGATTCCCGTTGGGACGGTGGCCCGCTCACCGGGGCCGAGCGTCGTGCCCTCACACGCGGCGAGATCGAGGCCGGCATCCCCCGAGTACGCGTTCACCGGCAGGACGGCATCCTCGCGCAGACGACGAACCGGTACCTCGATCACGATGCCGAAGCTTTCTGCTCGTGCTCTCCGGCGACGAGAAAGCGGGCGAACCGCGCGATCTCCGGTCGCGGGAGGCGCGCACGGACACGGACGCCTTCGGGTGTATCGCGACGCTCCGCGATGGGAGCACCGAGCCCGTAGAGCTCGGTGAGGGCCCGGCCGTCGGAGTACGGGACAAGGAGCCGTACATCCTCGAATCGGTCGGAGAAGAGCTCGGCGATCCGCGCTTTTAGCACGTCGAGCCCCTCTCCTGAGGCCGCCGACAGCTGCAGCGCGCGTGGGAAGAGGTGTGCGACGCGGCGGCGAGCAAGCGGGTCGACGAGGTCGATCTTGTTGAGCACGAGCTCCAGCGGGATATCGTCTGCGCCGATCTCTACCAAGATGGCCTGCACCGCATCGATCGTCTCGCGTAGGCGGTCCTCGTGGAGCGATGCGTCCGCGACGTGCAGGACGAGGTCGGCAACCAGGGTCTCCTCCAGCGTCGCCGAGAATCCCTCGACGAGCTGCGTCGGAAGACGCCTGATGAACCCGACGGTATCCGTTACGAGATAGCGCTTCCCGTCGTACTCCAACGCACGCGTCGTCGGGTCGAGCGTCTCGAAGAGGCGGTCGTCGACGGACGCCCCTGCTCCGGTGAGTGTGTTCAGAAGCGTCGACTTCCCCACATTCGTGTAGCCGGCAAGCGCGATCGTCGGAACGCTCGTTCGGCTGCGTTCCTTCCGGCGCGTCGCCCGCTGGCCGCTGAGCGACCGCAAGCGTCGCTTCACGAGCGAGACGCGCGTGCGCGCGAGCCGGCGATCGCTCTCGAGCTGACTCTCCCCCGGCCCACGCGTCCCGACGCCCCCGCCGAGGCGCTCGAGGTGCTGCCACATGCCTCGCATGCGCGGGAGGTTGTACTCGAGCTGCGCGAGCTCGACCTGCAGCTTCCCCTCCGCGCTTCGGGCGTGCTGGGCAAAGATGTCGAGGATGAGCTGCGTCCGGTCGACGACCCGGGCCTTGAGCGCGTCCTCGAGCGAGCGCTGCTGGGTCGGGCTCAGTTCCTCGTCGACGAGCAGCACCTCTGCCGACGCATCGGCGTAGGCCTGCTGAAGCTCCCTGAGCTTGCCCTTTCCGACGAAGGTACGCGGATCGGGGCGAGCGCGGTGCTGTACAAGCTCGGCCACGGTGGTCACACCCGCCGTGCGCGCCAGCTCACGGAGCTCGGCGAGCTCAGCTTCCGCGCCGACACCTTTGGGGAACACGCCGACGACGAACCCGCGCTCCGGCTCCGCCCCTGGTGCGGGATCGGGCTGGCGCGCGGTCACGCGGGGATTATGCCGCGGTAGGCTGGGCCGGTGACCGCGCTCGCCGATCGCCTCGCCGCGCGGACGCTCGAGCTGGTCGACATCCCGTCCGTGAGTGGGAGCGAGGAGGCGATTCGCGCGCACGTGCTGCCGCTCGTTCCGCCTGCACTCGCACCGGACTATGCGGGCGACGAGGCGTTCTTCTTCGTCCCGCGGAACCGCCGTGACGCGCCACTCGTCCTCCTCGTCGGGCACTACGACACGGTGCCTGCACAGGACAACCTGCCCGGGGAGATCCGCGATGGTGCGGTTCACGGGCTCGGCGCGAGCGATATGAAGGGCGGTGTCGCCGTCGCCCTCGAGCTCGTGCGCGATCTCGCTGCGCGAGCGCCTGGGCCGTACGACATCGGGCTCGTCCTGTTTGGCCGCGAGGAGCTACCGTCGGAGCACAATCCGCTTCCGGCGCTTCTGGCAGGCTCGAGCGCGATCCGCGAGACGGCATTGGCCATCGTCCTCGAGCCGACCGATGGAGGGATCCAGGCCGGCTGCCTCGGGAACGTCATCGGTCGGCTCGTCTTTCGTGGAACGAGCGGTCACTCGGCGCGGCCGTGGCTCGCCGACAGCGCAATTGAGCACGTCGTCGCGGGCATCTGCCCACTTCTGAAGCTGGCGCCACGAACTGCCATGGCCGGGGGCCTCGAGTTCAAGGAGGTCCTGTCCGTGACGCGGCTCGAGTCCGGGATCGCCGACAACGTCATTCCCGGCGAGGCGACCGCGACGGTCAATCTCCGATATCCGCCGGACAGAACGCCGGAAGAGGCCGAGGCCTACCTTCACTCGCTCACACCGGCGGGAGCGACCCTCGAGATCTCGAGCAACGCTCCCCCTGCACGGGTCGTCACGGACTCATCCTTCGTGCGCGCTCTCCGCGCCGCCGGCGACCTGGCGATCGAGCCCAAGCAGGCCTGGACGAACGTCGCCGACTTCACGGCGAAGGGCATCGACGCCGTGAACTTCGGCCCCGGCCATACCGCATACGCCCACAGACAGGACGAGCTCGTCGAGATCGACGCGCTCGTCCATGTCTACGAGACGCTCGACCGGTTCTTCGGCACGCCGATACGTGAAGATGCCGCGTGATGGAGCTCGCTCGGCGTATCGATGAGCTCTGGGAGTCCGGGGAGCTCGATCCTGCTCCCATTGAAGACGCGATCGCGCTGCTCGATCGCGGTGAAGCTCGGGTCGCCGAGCCGGCCGAGAACGGCTGGGTCGTCAACGAATGGACGAAGAAGGCGATCCTCCTCTACTTCCGCCTGCGGAAGGTCGAGCCGATCGATGTCGGCGGGCTGCACTTTCTCGACAAGATCCCGATGAAGGCGGACTACGCCGCGCGAGGCGTTCGTGTCGTACCTCCGGGAGTCGCGCGCTACGGCTCCTTCCTGTCCGAAGGGGTCGTCCTCATGCCGGGGTTCGTGAACATCGGCGCCTGGGTCGGCCCGCGGACGATGGTGGACACATGGGCGACCGTCGGTTCCTGTGCCCAGGTAGGTGCGGATGTCCACCTGTCGGGAGGAGTCGGCATCGGCGGCGTGCTCGAGCCGCCGCAGGCACAGCCGGTCATCGTCGAAGACGGTGCCTTCCTCGGCTCGCGCGCGGTCGTCGTCGAGGGTGTGGTCGTCGGCGAAGGAGCCGTGATCGCCCCGAACGTCGTCCTCTCGGCGTCGATCCCCGTCATCGACGTCACGGGACCCGAACCGATCGAGCATCGCGGCTACGTCCCGCCGCGCTCCGTCGTGCTGCCCGGGACGCGGCCGAAGGACTACCCGGCCGGGCAATACGACCTTCCCTGCGCGCTGATCGTCGGCGTGCGGAGTGCGTCGACCGACCTCAAGACATCGCTCAACGACGTACTGCGGGAGTTCGAGATCGCGACCTGATAGGAGTCGTGAGGCGCGTCGCTCACGGACGACCTCGGACCGGCCGCGGCGTCTACGGTGATGTTCTGGGTGTGATCCGGTCGAGGAGGGACCGCGGTGGCGAAGCCTCAGACGGTCTCGCCACGGAAGACCTCCGTGACCGGGCCGGTGAGGATCGCCCGCCCCTCGCGGACGTCGACGCTCAGCGTTCCACCCGGAAGATGGACACGCACGGGCGTCTCGCACCAACCGTGGGCGATCGCCGCCGCCGCCGCGGCAGCGGCGCTCGATCCCGAGGCGAGGGTCGCCCCCACCCCGCGCTCCCAGACGAGCACGGTCAGGTCGTTCGATCCGTCCGCTCGTACGAACTGGACATTCGTGCGGCCCGGGAAGCGCTCGTGGAGCTCGATGAGAGGGCCCAGACGGAGCAACTCCTGCTGCACGGGCTCACGGCGGAGGACGGCGTGCGGATTCCCGACGGAGACGGGTGTGAACTCGAGTCGCTCCCCGTCGACCTCGAGTGCCTCGGGGCGTCCGACTTCGACCGGCCCGAGGTCCACTTCGACGTCCTCACCCTCGACTCGTGCAGGAATCATCCTCTCGCCGAAGTGGACTCGCGGAAACGCCACCGCGCTCCGGCGCGCCACCCACATCGCGGCGATGCGGGCTCCGTTTCCGGAGAGCTCGGCGCGCGACCCGTCCGGGTTCCAGACGAGGACCTCGGCCTCCGGGCCGCGCACGCTGACGATCTCGAGAACACCGTCCGCACCCACGCCGTGGTCGGGATCGCACAGTCTGCGGGCCTCCTCCGGCGACAGTGGGTCGGCCAGCTCGGCCCGCTCGACGAGCAGGTACGAGTTACCCAGCGCGTGCCACTTCGAGAATCGCATCAGCCACCTCCTCCGGAGGCCGGTCGGCGTCGATCATGACGATGCCTTCGATTCGCCGCATCCACTTCCGCTGGTACGCGGCGTAGCGCAACGTGCTGGCGACGAGCCGCTCGCGTGCCTGCTCGAGCGGAAGCTCGACGAGTTCCCGAAGGCCCAGCGCCTTCTCGGCGGTCTTCGAGATTCGACTCGCGGCCGCTCGTCGCGCTTCATCGACGACGCCGCGCTCGAGCATCTCCTCCGTTCGCTCACGGATCCTGCGCTCGAGAGAAATGCGTGAAAGCTCGAGCCCGACGACGGTCGTGGGCAATCGCGTGTCGGCAGCCCACAGTCGATCGCGCGCAGGTGCGAGGGATTCACCGTGCTCGGCGAGCTCGAGTGCGCGAACGACGCGGCGGCGGTCGTTGAGGTGAACGCGAGACGCCGCTGCGGCATCGAGCGCGCCGAGCCGAGCGTAGGCCGCATCCGGATCGCTGGCGTACAGGGCCTCCCAGCGCGCTCGAGCGCTGCTTTCGGCGGCGGGCGGAAGGTCGAGGTCGACGATGGCCGCCCGGAGGTACAGCCCCGTTCCACCGCAGACCACGGCAATCCCGTTCGTACCGACGAGCTCGTCGATCTCGGCATGAGCGAGCCGTGCGTATTCACCGACCGAGAACTCCTGAGACAGGTCGCGGATGGCGACGAGTCGGGTCGCCCGCCCCGACTGGTTCGTGAGGATCGGGAGGTCTCGGTAGACCTGGAGCGCGTCCGCCGAGACGATCTCCGTGCCGAGTACGCGTGCCACGATCTCGGAGGCGGAGGTCTTCCCGGAACCCGTCGGTCCGAAGACCGCGATCACCTCGGGGAGACGACGAGTCATGGCTCGCGGGGCACCCCAGACCACCACCCGCTTCGAGCGTATCGCCGGAGTGGTTGCATGTGTGTGACAGTTGTGCCGAGGGTGTGAATTGTCGCGGCTCGCAGGGCTAGGCGGCGGCGAGCGAGCCTTCGCGTCCGCGGAGCGTCGTCGAGGTCGAGGCCTCGATGACGACTGCTGCAAAACTCCCGGCCGGGGTGGAACCGGTGAAGTTGACCGTCGTGTTTCGGCGTGTGCGGCCGCGTAGCAGCGCTCCATCGGTACGACTCGACCCCTCGACGAGAACCTCTTCGACGCGTCCGACCCGATCGGCGTTTCGCTCTGCCGCGATGCGCTGAGTCGTCTCCACGAGGCGCTCGAGGCGTTCGTGCTTCACGTCCTCGGGCACCTGATCCGGCATGCTCGCGGCCTCGGTTCCCGCCCGCGGCGAGTAGATGAAAGTGAACGCGCTCTCGAAGCGCACCGCCTCGACGACCTCCAGCGTCTCGACGAAGTCGTCCTCCGTCTCGCCGGGGAACCCGACGATCACGTCGGTGCCGAGCGCGAGATCCGGCACGGCTCCACGCAGCGTCTCCACCAGGCGGAGGTAGCGGTCACGGTCGTACGTTCGACGCATACGCTTCAGGATCCGCGACGAGCCCGATTGCAGCGGCACGTGGACGTGCTCGCAGACACTGGCACACTCGACGATCGCCGCGATCACGGGCTCACGGAAGTCCTTCGGATGCGGGCTTGTGAAGCGGATTCGCTCGATTCCCTCGACGGCGTCACACGCCCGTAGGAGCTCGCCGAAGTCGGTTCGGAGCTCCGGGGCGAGGTCCCGACCCCACGAGTTGACGTTCTGCCCGAGGAGCGTGATCTCCCGAACTCCGTCGCGCGCGAGCGCGCTCACCTCCGCGGCGATCTCTCCCGGGCGCCGGCTCTGCTCACGACCCCGGACCGCCGGAACGATGCAGTACGCGCACTTCGAGTTGCAGCCCATCGACACCTGCACCCAGGCCTGGCACGAGCGTTCGCGATGGTGGGGCAAGTCCGCCGCAAAGTGCTCGTGGGTGCCGAAGCGTCCCGCCGGAACTCCGAAGCCCCCCGCGCCTATCCAGTCGCCGAGATGCGGGATCGAGCCCGGTCCGAACGCAACGTCGACGAACGGGTACTGCTCGAAGATTCGCTCGCGCTGTGCTTCCGCATAGCACCCACCCACCGCGATCACGAGGTCCGGTCGCTCCCGCTTCCTGGCCGCTGCGTTCCCCAGGTACGCCGCGAGGCGCGTATCCGGCTTCTCGCGGATCGTGCACGTGTTGAACACCACCACGTCGGCACTGTCGGGCGTCACCGACTCTCCGAGACCGAGCGACTCGAGCATGCCCTTGATCCGCTCCGAGTCGTGGGCGTTCATCTGGCAGCCGAACGTGGTGACGTGGTAGCGCCTCACGGCCTGGAATCGTAGTGCTTCCCGCTGCAGGCACGTCCTGATTCGCCGGCGAGAACCGAGCAGGCCGAGAACGCAGGGAGCGTCGATACGCAGGCATGTCGGGGCGACCGAGGACGAAGGCATGCGAAGCGTTCGCAGCCGCGCGAGGCGGAGCCGCGCCTGCAGCGGGGAGCGCCTAGGCGGTTCCGCGCTGGCGAGCCCAGTCGGGCAACTCGAGACGGCCCGGTGCGACTGCCCAGACGTCCCGCTGCTCGACGACGAGTCCGTCTTCACCGAAGTGCAGCAACGACGTGCCTGCGATCGTCTCGACGGATCCGTCCACGGATGTCATCACCGCCCACCAGTCGACGGCGGCACGGTCTCCGTCGACGAGTGGCGCGCCGAACCGGCACTCGGCCTCCGCCTGGTCTGCGAACGCCCACTCGACGTATTCCGGCGGAACCTGCTGGTCGCGAAACGGATGCGAGTAGAACAGCGCAGTGTCGGCGTAGAGCGCTGCAACCGCGTCGACGTCGCCGATCGGCCACGCGCTCGACCACACGTCCACCCATGCCTCCGCGGCGGCGTGTGCGCTTATTTCGCGACCTCGATGGCACGGCTCTCGCGGATGACGATGACCTTCACCTGTCCGGGGTACTCGAGCTGGTCCTCGATCTCGCGGGCGATCTCGTGCGAGAGCAAGACCGCGGCGTCGTCGTCGATCTCGCTCGGCTCGACGATAACGCGGATCTCGCGGCCCGCCTGGAGTGCGTACGCCTTCGCAACGCCGGCCTTCGCGGTTGCAATCTCCTCGAGCGCCTCCAGGCGGCGGATGTAGTTCTCGAGACTCTCGCCGCGTGCGCCCGGGCGCGAGGCGGACACGGCATCGGCGGCGATCAGGAGGACCGCCTCGACCGTCTGCGGCTGAACCTCGTAGTGGTGCGCCTCGATCGCATGGATGACACCCTCCGACTCGCCATGCCGGCGCGCGAGCTGGGACGAGATGAGCGCGTGCGATCCCTCCACCTCGTGACTCATGGCCTTGCCGATGTCATGCAACAGGGCCGCCCGCTTGGTCGTCTTGACGCCCGCTTTGAGCTCGGCGGCCATGATCCCCGCGAGGTGGACGACCTCGAGCGTGTGCTTGAGGACGTTCTGGCCGTAGCTCGTCCGGTATCGAAGTCGCCCGAGAATGCGGACGAGCTCCTCGTGGAACTCCCCGCAGTTGGCCTCGAACACGGCCTGCTCGCCCGCCTGCAGGACGTGCTCCTCGAGCTCCGCCTTCGACTGGTAGTACATCTCCTCGATCCGCGCCGGGTGTATCCGCCCGTCCTCGATCAGCTTGTCGAGCGTGACCCGCGCGACCTCGCGACGAAGCGGGTCGAACGACGAGAGGACGACAGCATGCGGCGTGTCGTCGATGATGAAGTCGACCCCGGTCAGGTGTTCGAGCGCGCGGATGTTGCGCCCCTCACGGCCGATGATGCGCCCCTTGAGGTCGTCGGATGCCAGTTCGACCACCGAGACCGTCGCCTCTGCCGTATGGCTCGCGGCGACGCGCTGGAGCGAGTCGGCGATGAGGGCCCGAGCCCGCCGTCTGGCGTCGGCTCGTGCCTCCTCCTCCATCTGGCGAACGTCGCGTGCGAGCTCGTGGCGAACGAGGTCCTTCGAGCGCTCGAGCAGTTGCTGGCGCGCCTCGTGGACCGTGAGCCCCGAGATGCGCTCGAGCGCCCCGAGTGCTTCCTTCTGCGACTCGCGGAGCTCGTCCTGGAGCGCCTTCACGTGCACCTCGCGGTCGCCGAGCCCCTGTTCCTTGCGCTCGACGTCGGTCAACCGCGCCTCCACCTCGGCTTCCTTCTGGATGACGCGTTCCTCGACCTTCGCGATCTGGACACGGCGATCCTGGACCTCGGCCTCGATCTCGCTGCGGAGCTGGACCGACTGCTCGCGCGCGTCGACCTGGGCCTCCCGCCGGATCGCCTCGGCCTCGCGCTCCGCGGTCGCGAGGAGGCGCCCCCGCTCCGCTTGGGCGGTGTGCACACGAGAGCGCGACCAGCCGAAGAGGAGAGCAGACGTGGCGAGAGCTCCGACGAGGATTCCGATGAGCGCCGCAACAGCCGAGAGCATGAAGGCCTCCGGGGAGGATTCCGTTGTCCGCGGCAGCGCCGCGGTGCTCACACCCGGCAGTCGGCCTGCTCGGCCGCGACCGGAGTCTGCCCACGACCGCTACGTCAGGCGGTGGCGCATACTCCGTCGGCCAGTCTTGGGCCGGTAGGGTCGGTCATCGGGAACTCGGATCGGATACACGGATTCGGAAAGTCGCTAACGAGCAGGAAAAGTGCCGAGTGAAGCGCACTCATCCTATCTCGCGGCCGGCGCCGTCTGCAACGGCGCCCGAGACGACATCCTCGGAGAAGCCCTTGCCGTGGAGGTATCTCGCCGTCTTCGCCGAGGCGCCGCGCGTTGCCACGATGCGGCGGGCTCGTGTCGCCTCGCTCTCGAGAGTGGCGACAGCCTCGTCGGCATCGTCCTTCGTGACGCCCGCTTCGGCGAGACGCGCTCGAACGAGGCCATCCCCGGCACCGCGACTGGCGAGTGACGCTGCACGTGACTTGGCGAACCGTTCGTCGTCGACGAGCCCCGTCCGGCGAAGCGCCGCAAGTGCGCGTGCGCGCTCGGCGTCGGAGTATCCGCGCGCCCGCAGGTGCCTTTCGATCTCGAGTTGGGTCCGATCTCGATGCTCGAGCGCTCGAAGCGCGCTGTCCAGCGCTTCGTCGGCCGCACCAGTCACCGTACGTGCTTCGGGTCGGCGCGACGGTGCTTCTCGTCGGCGGTGCGGTCATGGTTCGCCGGCGAGAGGCGAGCGGCCCGGGGACGCAGGGAGCCGCGACATGAGGTCGTATCGGCACGACCGAGGACGAAGGTATGCGAAGCGGACGGAGCCGCGCGAAGCGGAGCGTACTGTGGCGGGGGGCACCTAGCGCTCGACGGGAACGCCCTCCTCCATCTCGACCTCCACCGCTTCCTCCGCGTGCGGCTGCGACGGGAGGAGTCGGGCCGAGATGACCTGATCGTCCGGGGCCTCGGCCTGGATGCGGCTGAGGATCTGCTGGACGATGTCGGGGTTCTCGCTCAGGAATGCGGTCGCGTTCTGCCGGCCCTGGCCCAGCCGGTCGTCGCCGAAGCTGAAGTACGAGCCTGCCTTCTGGACGACCTTCTTCTCGAGCGCGACGTCGAGGACCGTGCCCTCCCAGGGAATGCCAGAGCCGTAGACGATGTCGAACTCTGCCTGCTTGAACGGCGGCGCGACCTTGTTTTTGACGACCTTGACCCGTACGCGATTGCCGAACGCCTCGGCACCGTCCTTCAAGGTCTCGATCCGGCGGATGTCGAGACGCACGGACGAGTAGAACTTGAGCGCGCGGCCGCCCGGAGTCGTCTCCGGGTTTCCGAACATGACGCCGATCTTCTCCCGGAGCTGGTTCGTGAAGATGCAGATCGTGTCCGTGCGGTTGAGCGTCCCGGCGAGCTTGCGCAGCGCCTGGCTCATCAGGCGCGCCTGCAGTCCGACGTGCGAGTCGCCCATCTCCCCCTCGATCTCGGCTTTGGGCACGAGAGCGGCGACCGAGTCGACTGCGACGACGTCGAGCGCCCCCGAACGGATGAGGAGCTCTGCGATCTCGAGCGCCTGCTCGCCCGTGTCGGGCTGGGAGACGAGGAGCTGGTCGATGTCGACGCCGATCCGGCGTGCGTAGGCCGGGTCCATCGCGTGCTCGGCGTCGATGAACGCGCAGATGCCGCCGCGCCGCTGAGCTTCCGCCATGACGTGATAGACGAGCGTCGTCTTCCCCGAGGCTTCGGGGCCGAAGATCTCGACGACGCGGCCGCGCGGCAGCCCGCCGATACCGAGCGCCATGTCGAGCGCGAGCGATCCTGTCGAGACCGCTCCGACCGCGACCTGCGGACGGTCGCTCATGCGCATGACGGACCCCTTGCCGAACTGTCGCTCGATCTGCCCGAGCGCAACGTCGAGCGCCTCCTCGCGTTTCATGACCTCATCCTCCCGCCTCTCAAAGCTCTATGGCAACAGCTCTATGGAAGAGCTCTATGGAAACTGCTCTAGCGAACACGACTCCAGTACCTCGTACCGCGCCCCCGACGGGTGCAGACGTGAAAGGAAAGCAGCGGCGCCGGACGGAGCGAACGGTCCGGTTTCGGGGAGGGGCGGGGCCAGGCGTGGCCTTTCCCGAAATCGCACGACGGTGACGTGGGGAAGCCACGGTCGGCTCTCGGGCCGGTACAGGCCATGCGCCTCGAGCCGCGCGTGGAGACGCTGTGCGAGGCGTGTCGCCTCCCCGCTCGGGTCGCCGAGGACGAGCATGCCGACCGAGCGAGTCTCGCAATAGCGCACGGGCTCCAGTCGAAACGACCTCGTCGCGGACGACTCCTCGCGGAGAATGCCGGTGATCGCTCCGAGAGCTGAGGCTGGCTGGCTCCCGAGAAACGCGAGCGTGACGTGAAAGCTCGAGACCGGTCTTCCCCGCACGAGGTGGCTCCTGCCCCAGGCGACGAGCTGCTCGACCACCTCCGGCGGGAGCTCGAGCGCGAGGAAGAGCCTGTGTCGCTCACTTCCCTCGACGGTAGCGCGTCGTGCCACTCGTATGTGTGTCAGGACTCCAACAAACGACGCACGAGATGAAGCGAGGCCGCGGTCGCACGACCGCGGACCATGTCCCGGTCGCCGGGGAGCTCCGTCCGGCGCGCTTCCTCCCCGTCCGGGCCGACCGCATGGACGAAGACGAGGCCCACGGGCTTCCCCTCGGTCCCGCCGTCGGGTCCTGCGACCCCCGTTACCGCGACTCCGACGTCGGCGCCGAGGCGTGCCCGCACGCCGGCAGCCATGGCAGCCGCAGTCTCCGCCGAGACCGCTCCGTGGCGTCCGAGAACTTCCTGTGTCACCCCGAGCTCGCTCGTCTTCACGGAGTTCGCGTAGGCGACGACGCTTCCGACGAACACGTCGCTGGACCCGGGAATACCGGTGAGACGAGCGGCGACCATGCCCCCCGTGCACGACTCTGCCGTCGCGAGCGTGAGCCCGCGAGCACGGCAAAGGTCGAGAACGATCTCGGCGATCGTGCGCTCGTCCTCCCCGAAGAGATAGCTCCCGAGCTGCTCTCGCAAGGAGTCGGCCAGGGCCGCCGCCCGCTGCTTCGCCCCGGGCTCGACGACGAGGTCGACGTGGATCTCGAACTCACGGGCGCAGATCGTTGCCTCCACGCCGTCCCCGTCGCCGCCCGCCACCTCGAGTGCCTCTGCGACCGCAGACTCCGGAGCTCCGAAGAAACGGAGAGCGATCCGATCGCGTGGCGGGGCGCGCTCCAGCACCCGTCGCACGGGCGCCGTCTCGAGCGCTCGCGGCCACAACCGGCGAAGCTCTCGAGGTGGGCCCGGAAGCACGACCACCACGCAGTCGTCCGCGTCGAGAACGACGCCGGGTGCCGTGCCTGCCAGGCCGAGCGAGAGAGCGCCCTCGGGCAGCGTGGCCTGCTTGCGCACTCCGGTCGTGAAGTCCCCGTACGGCCGCCCGAGTCGATCGGCGATCATCCGCGAGATGCCCTCGATCTCCCGCTCGAGCGCAGGATCGACCGCGAGTCCGCGTCCGGCTGCGCGTGCGACGAGCTCGATCGTACGGTCGTCGTGCGTTGGGCCGAGCCCACCCGAGACGAGGCACAGGTCGGCGGCGAAGCCCAGGCGAAACGCTGCTTCCAGGTCTTCGGGGCGGTCGCCGACGATCGTGATGCGCTCCGGATCGAGTCCGAGTCGGACGGCCTCTGCAGCCAGGAATGGCCCGTTGCGGTCTTCGCGCTCGCCCCTGACGAGCTCGCTGCCCGTCACGACGATGGCCGCCCGGGGACGCGTCAAGAGGTCGCGCGAACGATGCGTCGTGGGGTGACGACGAAGGTCGTCCCCACCGGCAGGCTCACGCGGTTGCCGTTGAGCCGGACCGCCACGTTCTGAGGCTCTGCGAGGGCGAGCTGGAGCCGGACGCCTTCGAACGTCTTGCGTTGTCCCCGCTCCAGCGTTCCGCTGTACAGCAGCTTCCCGCCGCTCGACCCTGCGCGTACCTCCATCCACGAGCCGCCACTGACGGCCGTAACGGCGAGCCGGGTCCTCTGCGCGGCGCTCGAGGGGCTGTGCGTGGCCTGCCCCGCTCCCGGCGAGGCGAGCCCGGGCACCTTCTCACCCTCCGGCCCCCCGAACCTCCAAGCCGCGATCACGAGCGCGGTGGCGACCGCGATCGCGAACAGCGCGAGCACCGCGATCCGCGACTCGCGTCCCGAGCGATCCCGGCGCGGAGGCGGTACGCGGCGAGCTCGAATCGGAGCATCCTCGTCGCCCACGGCAAACCGCGTGTTGTACTCGTCGACGAACGGCTGGCCGTCGAGACCGAGAGACTCGGCGTACGAGCGGAGGAAGCCGCGCACGTAGGTCGGAGCGGGCAGGATGTCGAAGCGCTCGTCTTCGAGCGCCCGGAGGTACTTGGGCCGGATCTTCGTGCGCTCCTCGAGCTCGGGGAAGTCGAGCTCCTGGCGCAGTCGGGCCTCGCGGAGGCTGGAGCCGATGTCGAACATGGAGCGCGACAGTGTAGACGGTCGAGGCCAGACCCCACGAGTCTGCCCCCGACGGCGCTCCTCAGTCCCGCGAGCCGACGTACTCCAGCAGGCCGTAGACGACGAGCGAGACGACTGCCGCGGCGGCCATGCACAGGCCGACGATCCCGAGCACGCGTCCGACACGCGCGAGGCCCGGAGCCCGCGCATCCGAAAGCGAGAGCACGCCGCGTGTGCGGCTCCGGCCCGCCAGCACGAGTGCGACGAAGCCGAGAACGGCTGCAAGCGGAATCGCGAAGCCTGCGTGCAGGAGCTCGTACTCGCCGCTGAAGCGGGTGACGTAGATCGCCACGGGGAGCGTCGCGACCGACGCGAGCCCCGCGAGGACCGAGCCCCAGGCGGCGCCTGAGCCGCGCGACGCCACGCCGCTACTGCTTGACGTACGGACGACCAATAGCAGCCGGTGGTATCGAGCGTCCGATGACCCCTGCGACGGCAACGAGCGTGAGCACGTATGGCAGCGCCTCGAACAGCGTCGACACCGACAGCGAGTACTCCTGCAGGCTTGTCGCGAGCGCGCTCGAGAACCCGAACAGGAGGCATGCGACAAGGGCGCCCAACGGTCGCCAGCTCCCGAAGATGAGGGCAGCGAGAGCGATGAATCCGCGTCCTGCTGTCATGTTGGGCTCGAACGAGTTCACGAAGCCGAGCGCGAGATACACGCCCCCTGCCCCCGCCAGCGCACCCGAGAGCGTCACCGCGGCGTAGCGGGTCAGGTAGACGTTAATGCCGACCGTGTCAGCCGCGCGCGGGTGCTCGCCGACGCTTCGAAGCCGAAGCCCGGCCGGCGTCTTGAAGACGGCAACCCAGGTGACGAAGACCATCGCCAGCGCCGTCCAGATGAGGTAGTCCGTGTTCGTGAAGGCATCGCCGAGGAAGCCGCCGAGGCGGTCGGGCGGAATGTCGTAGAGGAAGTCGAGCGAGGTGTCGGGCACCGTCGAGAGGCCCTCGGAAGGCGTTCCTCGTTCTCCGTAGATGCGAATGAACAGGTACCCGGTGATCCCGAGCGCGAGGAAGTTGATCGCCGTGCCACCGACGATCTGGTCGGCCCGCAGCGTCACCGAGAAGAAGGCATGGAGAAGCCCCGTCGCTGCGCCTGCGGCGACGCCGATGAGCACGCCGAGCGTCCAGTGACCGGTCTTGTCGGCGCCCCAGACCGAGAAGAACGCCCCCATCAGCATCATCCCTTCGAGCCCGATGTTGACGACGCCCGAGCGTTCGGAGAAGAGCCCGCCGAGGGACGCGAAGACGAGCGGCGTCGCCGACACGAGCGTGGCCGACAGAAGCGCCCCCCACACGACGACCGCCTCGAGGTTGCCGATGCTCGAGACGGTCGCCAGGTATCCGATCACGAGCCCCGAGAAGCCGGTCGCGACGGCGTATGCGCCGATCCTCCTCTCGCCCCGGATCCAGGAGCCGATGCCGATGGTCAGGGCGAAGAGGCCGACGACGACGGGCACGACCGGGTTACGCACCTCGAACGGGGGCAGCGCGACGAGGGCCGCGACGATTCCGATCGCCACTCCGATCCAGCCGACGGCTCTCCACCCACGCGGCAGCTTCGCCCCGAGCCGCCTCATGCGACAGCCTCCGTCCCCTTGCGGCGCAGCTTGCGCAGCAGGACGAGGACGATGATGTCGGCCCCGATGAACAGGACGATGAGCCCCTGGATGATGACCGTGAGTGGGGTCGCGAGCTCAGGAGGGAAGATCTCCGGATCGAGGTTCCTCGTGGACGTGCCGGTCTGAAGTGCGGCGAAGAGAAGAGCCGCGAGGCCGATGCCGACCGCCTTGTTGCGCCCGAGCAGCGCCACTGCGATACCGATGAAGCCGATCGTCGACGTGAAGTCGGTCGTGTCGAGCTTGAACTTCCAGCCGAGGACGTCGAGCGCGCCGGCGAGCCCCGCGAAGCTCCCGGCGATCCCCATCGCCAGGACGTAGTTCCGAGCGACGCTGATCCCGCCGTACCGAGCAGCCTCCGGGTTGTGCCCGACCGCACGCACTTCGTATCCCAGCGTCGTTCGATTCAGGATCAGCGCGTAGACGACGAGCGAGACGAAGGCGACGCCGAGACTGATCCAGGGGAGTCCTTGCAGATCCGGATGACCCCAGACCCCGGCCCCGGTGAGCTTCGCGTCGTCGACGATGGGATTGGACCTCGGAATGTCCTTGGCGGCGTCGTTCTGGAGTGGGCCGTCGTAGCCGAAGAGGTACGTGCCGACCCAGATGACGATCCAGTTCAGCATGATCGTCGTGATGACTTCGTGTGCTCCGACAGATGCCTTCAGGAAACCGGCGATGCCTGCGAGTACGGCACCGGCTGCCATCGCGCAGGCAGTCGTCAGCAGAATGAGGGGCACCGGCGAGAGATCGACATGTAGCGGCAGCTCCGCTGCGATGATGACCGACGCCATCGCCCCAGCGAGGTACTGCCCCTGGCCGCCGATGTTGAAGAGGCCGCAGCGAAAGGCGAAGCCGACGGCGATTCCGGTGAGGACGAGCGGGACCCACACGAGCAGTGTCTGCTCGAGCCGGATTGCGGCACCGCACGGGTCTCGACACGTCTCCCACGGAAGGAACCAGTCGAGCCCCGCGCCTTGGAAGATCGCACGATAGGTCTCGAGCGTGTCACCGAGGCTCTTCGTCGTCGAGAACACCACGACCCCGCTGATGAGGAACGCGAGCACCGTCGTGATCAATGGCGCCAGCACACCGCCGGCCTTCTGGAGGATCGCGTAGCGCTCGAGCGTGCCGCCCGAGCCGGGTTCCTCCGGTCCAAAGGAGTCGGGCTGCGTGACGGTCGTGCTCACGCCATTGCCTCGCGTCTGCCCCCTCCGGTCATCGCGACACCGAGCTCCTCCTCGCTCGCCGTGGGCGGGAACTCGCCGACGATCTCGCCCTCGTACATGACGAGGATGCGGTCGGACAGCGACAGCACCTCCTCGAGCTCGAGCGAGACCAGGAGCACCGCTCGTCCTTCGTCGCGCTCCTCGACCAGACGGCGGTGGACGAACTCGATGGCGCCGACGTCGAGGCCCCGTGTCGGCTGCGCGGCGATGAGGACGCGGGGGTCGCGGTCGATCTCGCGCGCAAGGATGACCTTCTGCTGGTTGCCGCCCGAGAGTGCTCCCCCGGGGGTCTTGGGCCCACCCCCTCGGACGTCGAACTCCTTGATCAGTCGGCGGGCCCGCTCGATGAGACGGCGAGGATAGAGCCAGCCGAAGCGCGAGTCGGGCGCCTTGCGGAACTCGTGGAGGGCCATGTTCTCGGCGATCGAGAAGTCGAGGACGAGACCGCGGCGCTGCCGGTCCTCGGGAATATGCCCGACACCGATGTCGAAGTGGCGGCGGGCATTGGCCGTCGTCACGTCGACATCGCCGACGCGGATGTGTCCGCTCTCCGGCTGGAGGAGCCCCGCGATGGCGTCGATGAGCTCCGTCTGCCCGTTGCCATCGACTCC
>DATAEF010000099.1:0-4215 GCA_036258155.1 Gaiellaceae bacterium
TCGGGACGAAGGCCGTCGCGGTCGAGGAGGATCGCTCGGATACCGATCGCGCGCGCGCCCTCGATGTCGTCCTCGTACGAGTCACCCACCATCGCCACTTCCTCTGGAGTGACGTCGAGGGCGTGGAGCGCAGCGAAGAAGATCGACGCATGCGGCTTCACCCGCCCGTGGGCCTTGGACCCCACGATCGCGTCGACCTCGAGGCTGTGGTGCATCGCGAACTCTTCGAGATCACGCTGACCGTTCGAGATCAGCCCGATCCTCAGGTCGTGGCGCCGTAGCTCCGCGAGCACGGGCAGCGCGTCCTCGTACAGGGAGAAGTTCTCGTGTCGCTCCCACTCGCGAACCATGTCCGTCGCGCACGAACGAGCGCCCCTCGGTTCGCCGCCCATGCCGAGGACGATCTCCTCCGTGAACGCAATCCAGATCTCCTCGTCGTGGACGAGCTCGTGGTTTCGCTGGAGCTTCTCGATCGCGGCGCTCCGCGCGGACCCGTACAGCTCAGGATCGAGCTGCAACCCGTGTCGCTCCCCGACACGGCGATATCCCTCGGGGCCGAGCTCGGGCCCAGGTCGAAAGAGGGTGAAATCCACGTCGAACAACACAGCCTTGAGCACGCCCAGAGGATAGGTCTCGAGAGCCGCACGGACCAGTGGGCTTGTGCAGGCCGAAGCGCGATTCATTCGCCCGTAGGCCTCGACGAGCGTGACTCGGTACAGACCGAGGGAAGAGGGCACGTGGGGGGAAACCGTAGGTTTCTCCCCACGCACTATCGGGGTGCCCAGATTTGAACTGGGGGCCTCTCCGACCCGAACGGAGCGCGCTACCAGGCTGCGCCACACCCCGAGCCGGCAAAGGGTACCGGCTCTCGTGGAACGTGGCCGACGACGTCGAGAACCTCTTCCATGATGATCGCCCGTCGCGAGGCGGATGCTGGACGTTGTGCGGCAAGGACGCCGGGAGCGTCGTTCCAACCCGTTGCGCGGGCCGTCGGACTCGCAGTATGCTCAGGGCGTGACTGTCGTTTTCGAGAGGCGGGCCGCTTGACCCGCCCGGAAGCGAATGATTCGAAAGCCCGACTGCGCGCACCTCGCGCGGGCGGGCTTTTTTGATGCCCGAAGGAGGCACGGATGGCCAACCACCTGACGCCTGAAGAGCTCGCCAAGGAGATGGGGATGGATCGAGAGGAGGTCGTCCGCATCTGCATCGAGGAGGGCGTACCGATCTACCAGGGGAAGATCGACAAGACGCTCTTCCAGGCGTCGCTCGAGGCCGTCGGGGCCGGAGCCTCGTCCTCGAAGCAGTAGTAGCGATCCCTACGAGGCCTTTGCGCGGGACCTTTTCGCGCGCTGTGGCTTCTCAGCCTCGGAGCCTTTCTTCGCCGCGGCGACGCTCGCCTTGAGCGCTTCCATGAGGTCGATGACGGGCGCCACCTCGACCGGCTCCGGCACGGCGATCTCCTCGCCCCTCACCTTGGCCTCGAGAAGCGCGCGCAGGTCGCGCCGGTAGTCACTTGCGAGCTCGTCCGGCTCGAAGTCGCCGGCGAGGCTCTCGATCACCTGACGTGCGAGCGCAAGCTCCGACTCCTTCACCTTGGTCCCCTCAACGGCCTCGGAGATCTCGGCCTGCGAGTGCACGTCCTCGGCGAGGAAGAGCGTCTCGAGCGCCATCGCGTCGCCCTTCGCGCGTACGAGGCAGAGGCTTTCGCGCCCCGCGCGCACGAAGCGGCCGAGCGCTGCGGTACCGGTCTGCCGCATCGCCTCGAGCAGGAGGACGTAGGGGCGGCGCTGTGCCACGGTCGACGCGGGGACGAGGAAGTACGTGCGGTCGAAGAAGATCGGATCTACCGCCTCCTCCTGGACGAAGCGCGTGATTTCGATCGAACGCGAGTCGTCGGAGCGCTCGATCGCCTCGAGGTCCGCATCCTCGACGATCAGGAACTGCCCCTTCGTCACCTCGAAGCCGCGGACGATCTCGTCCTGCGACACCTCGCGGTCGTGTGTCGGGCACCAGCGCTTCTGCTTGATGGGCGTCGAGCACTCGCGGTGGAGGAGTCGGAAGGAGACATCCGACTGGCGCGCCGCCGGCTTGGTCGCAGGGGCCAACCCGACGGGGATCGAGACGAGCCCGAAGCTCAGTGAACCGTTCCAGGATGTTCGCATCGGCAAGGGAGAACTGTAGAGGGACCAGGAGGATTCGTCCTTGCCAGACGGATCCCTCCTGAGGTTCGGACTGCGCTGCGCACAACCAAGTGGCCCCCCGCCGTGGATAGATCCGTACTGCGCGCCGTTTCGAAGGCTGAGCATTGCCGTCGTCCTCGGTCGCGCCAGTACTCCTGAGTATTGGCTCCTGCATCCTGGGGCCTGCTCGGATCTCACACGCGAATCACGACCGTATCTACGACGGGAAGCACTAAGCTCAGAGCGTGACCGAGACGGCTTCCGCCAGACGCGAGACTCGTCCTTCCGATCCCCGCCGGACGATTGCGCGGCTCTGGCGTGACGCAATCTCAGCGGACCGCTCGGGGCCTGCCTATCTCGTGGAAGGCGAGGACGGGTGGCGCGAGGTGTCGTGGCAGGACGCGAACGAGCGAGCGAGCGCTTATGCCAACGGGCTCCTCGCGCGAGGCGTTGGAAAGGGCGACACGTTCGCGATCCTCGCGCGCAACACCCTTGACTGGGCGCTCGTCGATTTCGCACTGGCGCAGATCGGCGCCGTGGGTGTCCCCGTCTACGCCTCCAGCTCCGCGCCCGACGTCGGGTACCTGCTCTCTCACTCGGAAGCCGTGGGAATCCTCTGCGAGGACGCCGAGCAGCTCGCCAAAGTCGAGGCCGTTTCGGGCGAGCTGACCGCGCTCGAGCACGTGCTGACGTACCACGATCTCGACGGCCTGGCGGCGCACGGCCGAGACTTCGCGGCGACGAATCCGACCGCGCTCGACGACGCCTCGGCGGCGATCGCGGAGAGCGACCTCTTCACGATCATCTACACGTCGGGCACCACCGGGCGGCCGAAGGGCTGCATGTTGAGCCATCGGAACTACTACGCGATGACGAGCGTCGTCGACCAGATGGACAGCTACTACCGCGAAGACGACCTCATGCTCCTCTACCTCCCGCTCGCCCACAACTTCGGGCGGTTGATGCTCCTGACGGGTGCGTACGTCGGGTTTCCGATTGCTTTCCTTCCCGACCCGCTTCGCGTCGGCGAGGCGCTGCCGCAGGTGCGCCCGACGATTCTCCCGAGCGTCCCGCGCGTATACGAGAAGGTGCACACGGCGGCACAGGCGCGCTTCGACGAGGCGACGGGGCTGAAGCGACGGCTCATCGACTGGGCGCTCCCGATCGGACGCCAGGTGAGCCGGCTCGAGGCCGACGGAGAGCCGGTGCCAGCCGGCCTCCGGGCCCGCCACCGCATGGCGGACCGGCTCGTCTTCAGCAAGGTGCGTGCTCGGCTCGGGGGCCGTCTCAGGATCGCGATCTCCGGGGGAGCGCCGCTCGCGAAGGAGATCGCGGAGTTCTTCGACGCGATCGGCGTGCGCATCGTGGAGGGCTACGGCCTCACCGAGTGCACGACGGCGTGCAGCACGAACCGCCCTGACGTGTATCGCTTCGGAACGGTCGGACGCCCGCTTCCCGGGTTCGAGGTCAGGATCGCCGGCGACGGCGAGATCCTCGTGCGCAGCGAGACCGTCTTCCAGGGGTACTTCAAGGACGAAGAGGCGACCAGCGCAGTTCTAGCGCCCGACGGCTGGCTGAGAACCGGTGACGTCGGCGAGCTCGACGCCGACGGCTTCCTCCGGATCACGGATCGGAAGAAAGACATTCTCGTCACCGCCGGCGGCAAGAACGTGCCGCCCCAGAACATCGAGAACGACCTGAAGACCTCCAAGTATGTGTCCCAGGCGCTCGTCGTCGGGGACAAGCGCCCGTACGTCGCGGCGCTCATCACACTCGACCCCGAGGAAATCGGCCGCTGGGCCGCGGGCGAAGGGATCGACGGCGACGTGGCGGCGCTCGCGCGCGACGAGGGAGTGCGCGAGCTGATTCAGACGATCGTCGACGATGCCAACAGCGAGCGCTCGCGCTTCGAGCAGGTGAAGCGCTTCACGATCCTCCCGCGTGACTTCACGATGGCCGAAGGCGAGATCACGCCGACGCTCAAGCTCCGGCGTCGCGCCGTGATCGAGCACTTCGCCCGCGAGATCGACGCCCT
>DATAEF010000100.1:0-43765 GCA_036258155.1 Gaiellaceae bacterium
CCTCCCCGAGATCGTCGAGACGTGGAAGCGCGGCGAGGCTCTCGAGCCCGAACACGCGCTCGAAGAGCGGCGTCGTCCGGTAGCGCACCGCGCCGGCTGCCCCCATTTCCCGCCCGGCTTCGGTGATGAGCCCCCGCTCGAGGAGGCTCGCCACCGCCGAATCGGCCGCAACACCACGAATTCGAGCGACGTCGGGCCGCGAGCACGGACCGAGGTAGGCAACGATCGCCAAAGTCTCGAGAGCAGCCTGCGACAGTCCGCGCTCGACGGGTCGCTCGAAGAGGCGTGCACAGGCGGCCGCGGCCTCGCGGCTGGCGCGAAAGGCGAAGCCACCGGCAACCTGCTCGAGGACGATGCCGCTCCGGGCTTCGCTGTAGCGCTCACGGAGGAGCGACAGCGCAGTCTCGACGCGCTCCGGATCGTCCTCGGTGGCATCCGCGAGCTCGCCGACGGAGAGCGGCCTCGACGCGACGACGAGCAGCGCCTCGACCGTCCGCGCGAGACGATCGACCGGATTGGACGCGATCAGGCGGAGCGGGCTGTCCATTCGAGGATCCTTTCGTCGTCGGCCTTCGAAACCCTTATGGGGGAGAAGGGCGCAGCTTGGCTCAACGCGATCTCACCCGACTTGCGCAGTTCGAGCAGCGCCAGCAACGCGACCGCCTGCTCGACGCGAGACAGATCGCCGACCTCGGCGTCGAAGTCGAAGCGCCGTCGGCGTGCGAGCAGGGCGCGGAAGCGCTCCAGGAACTGAGATACCGGTGGAAAGCGAAGCGCCATGTGGCTCAGCGAGACGGTCGGGGGCGGTTCCGCCAAGGCGCGCAGCACGCTTGCGAGCGCTCCGGGATCCTGCGGCGCCAGCCTTCGCTCGGGCCGCGGGCCCAGTGGCGCGGGCCCGAGCCGGAACCAGCGATCGCCTTCGAGGGCGAGCCTCTCCCTGAGCCAGGCGGCAGCCTCCTTCATGCGCCGGTACTCGGCAAGCCGCCGCGCGAGCTCTCGAGCGGCCTCTTCGGGCTCGAGCTCGCCGAGCTCGGCGGCCTCGTCCGGGAAGAGCGCGCGCGCCTTCAACTCGAGCAACGCGGAGATGAGGACGAGGAACTCGCCGCAGGCCTCGAGATCGAGCTCGTCTCGTTCCGCCAGGAGCTCGACGAACGCGAGCACGATCGCCGAGACGTCGACCTCACGAGGCTCGAGCTCCTCCTTCAGGAGAAGCGTGAGCAGGAGATCGAACGGGCCTTCGAACGCGTCGAGGTCGAGCGCGAGCTCACGCACCGGGGTCGTGGGCACCGGCGGAGGCTAGCCACGCGACCGGACGCTGATCCTTGCGGAAGACGCGGAGCGTCTTGTCCGCGAGGCGGACCAGTGCAGGGGTCTGGCGGAACCGGGAGGTTCCCCCAGCATGTGCAACCACTTCAATCAGCTCACGCCCTTCAGCGAAGCAACCGCGCGAGCTCGAGCGCCTCGTCACGCGTGAAGTCACCTTCCAGCCGATATGCGACTCCGTCGCGCTCCCAGACCAGAACGTCGCGTGCGAGCCGCGCGGTCTCCTCGACGATCTCGCCCGCTTGGTCGACGAGCAGAACGAAGTGAGGCTCGCCAGTCAGGAGGAACCCGCGGGCCCCGTCAACGTCCACCTCCTCGACCATGGTCTCGGGGCTTGCGAGCTTCTTCAGGAACAGGATCTCGTCCACGGAGTGGAGCGGCGTCTGAGCGACGAGGAGCCGCGCGCTGCTGGGCGTGCCGTAGAGGAACCACACCGTGCCGCGGTCGCCGAGGTAGACGCGATCCGGCGGCGTCTCGAGCTTACGGACGTCGAAACCCGCGTCTCGGCGCGCCTGCTCGATCGTGACACGCATTCCGAGCGTCGCCTCGAGAGCGAGCCCGGCCTGCCCGGTGACCTCCGGAAGCGCATCGACGAGCACGATCTGCTCGCCGCCGATGCGCAGGATGCGAAACAGGGCCGACCGCGCGTCCGGGATGGCGAGGGTCGCAACCAGCGCGGCGAGAACGGTGACGGCGACGACGAGCACCCAGCGCCGCGGGCGAGGGCGCGCCGCCCGTCGCGGCTCGATGCGCGCAAGCACGGCCGGTACGAGGTCGGGCGCCGGAGGGACCTCGAGCTCGCGGCCGAGCTCGGCGAGAGCATGCTCGAGCCCGTTCACCGTTCCAGCTCCCGCTTCAGGCGAACGAGCGCACGCGCCGTCCGCGACTTCACCGTGCCCCGACGTACGTCGAGGGCCGCGGCCGTCTCGTCTTCCGAAAGCTCCAGGAAGTAGCGACACGTGAGCGCGTCGCGGTCACGATCGTCGAGCCGGGAAACGGCGGCGAGCAGCGCCTCACGCTGCTCGTGCCCGAGCGCGGCCCCCTCCGGAGACGGGGCCGCGTCGTCCGGAGGAAGGGCCGCTCTCGAACGCAGCCGGAGCGCCTCCTGCCTGCCCGACGAGCGTCGTCGGTTGTGCGCTTCGTTGGCCACGATGCGGAGGAGCCACGGCCTGAACGGCGCTCCTCTGCGAAACCGAGGCAGGGCAGTCCACGCCTTGACGAAGCCGGCCTGGGCGGCGTCCTCGGCGTCTGCGGCCGATCCCGTCAGAAGGTATGCAGTCCGGAAGGCGATGTCCTGGTGCATGCGAACGAGCTCCTCGAAAGCGCGCTCGTCTCCCCGCCTCGCACGCTCGGCGAGCGCGATGTCGTCTGGCGGCCGGCCCTCCACCGCCCTGTTCTACACCTATCGGGCGGCGGAGGTTCCATGCGCCCGCGCCTAGCGATCCTCGGGCGTACGCCTTCGAAAGTGCCTGACACCGAAAACGCCGGTCACCGGGAGCACGATGGCTGCATTGAGGACGCCGAACGGCAGCGCCGGAGACATTCCAGCTCCACCGAAGCCTGCTTCGATCCTCACCGGAGCGTAGGTGGTCGTCGCCGACTCGCCATATCCCGTCGCGGCGAGGCCGTTGTCGATCTCGACGCGCCAGGTTCCGGCATCGGGGAAGACGACTCGGGCGCTATACATGCCCGTCTCCCCGGCGGGCTCCGCGTCGAACGTCTCGGACGCCCCGGTCGTCTTGTTGCGGATGGTCAGACTCGGTGTTGCGCCGTCGGTGGGTGTGACGCCGTGGCGCAGAATCGTGATCTCGGCCGTCCATGTCTCTCCCGAGCTGACGCCTTCGGGCATCGAAGCGAGGCCGACGGTTGCCCAGCCTCCGGCGCTCGCGGATCCTGCCCCGATCGCGGCGAGCGCGAGCGCGACGACGATGACGAGGTAGCGCACTACGACTCCTTTCCTCGATTCTGCGGTGATACACCGCGGACGGCGGAAAGGGTCCTCGAGCCGGTTACCGCTGCCTGGGGATCGCCATGGCCTCCGGCTTCGGGGGCGGCGCAACTCCTCGCTTCCAGGTCTTCTGCCACCAGACGAAGAACGCTCCGGAGAGGACGATGGCCACGCCCGCCACGTAGACGTTCAGGCGAATCCCGCCCCACTCGTGGGACGGGTCGATCCGGAGCATCTCGATCCAGAGCCGGCCGACGCTGTAGAGGAAGACGTAGAGGGCGAACAGGCCACCGGGGCGGATGCGGAACCGCCGCTCGACGACGAGTAGGACCCCCGCGGCTGCGAAATTCCACAGCGCCTCGTAGAGGAACGTCGGATGGAACGTCTCGCTGTCGATGTGGTCGATGTCCCGATTCTCGGGCGAGATCTCGAGTCCCCACGGCAAGTCGGTCGGCCGGCCGTAGAGCTCCTGGTTCCACCAGTTGCCGAAGCGCCCGATGCCTTGGGCGACCAGCAGCGCAGGCGCGACGCAGTCGGCGAGCTTCGCGAGATCGGCCCCGGAGCGCTTGGCGACGATCGCTCCGACGATCACGCCGAGGCCGATGCCGCCCCAGACTCCGAGACCGCCCTTCCAGATCGCGAACGGCCCCCACCACTCGTCCGGCAACTCGTTCCAGCTCGTCACGACGTGGTACAGGCGCGCACCCACAATGCCCGACGCAACGCCCCACACGGCGACCCGGAAGATGAGGTCCCAGTCGCCGCCGCGACGCGTCCAGCGAATCCCGGCGATCGCGACAGCCGCCGCGATCGCCACGAGGAGCGTCAGCCCGTAGAAGTGGATCGAGAGCGGCCCGACCTCGATCGTGCTCGAGTCGGGCGACGGGATGGACAGGAGCGGGAGCATCGGCGGGCATTCTGCCCACACACAGCGCTCCTTCGTGTGAGAACCGTCCTACCGGCGAGGAGGACGGGATGGTAGGGCGAGCCCCGGGTTCCCCGGGATCTAGAGGAGGATCTGGAGGGCGAGATCCACCGTGCAACCCCGATTCAGCAGGTTGACCGCTTCGTGGAGGTCGACGTCGTGGCTCGCGGAGAGCACGAGCGCACTCTCGGGGTCGTAGCCCGCGCGTTCGAGCTCTTCGTGACGCCACCGCTCGATTCGATCTAGCTCGGACGAATACATCGTCTCGAGTTCTGCCGCAGACATTCCGCCGCCCTTCGCCTTGGGGATGGGTGTCACTCGCGTATTCGTCCAGTACGACGTATCGGACGTCCCCTTTCTGGGGGGATTGCGTTCAGAGTCCGTAAACGTTCCGTGAGCGCCCGTCGCCGCACGAAAACCAGGCTCTAGCGACCGGCTTTGGCGCAGAATGTCGCAATGTCCAGAAGGCCCACCTCCTCCCCCTCATCCTCCGACCTCGTCCCGTTCGTTCCGCGGCTGACGCTCGAATGGCTTCGAGACGACGCCGGCACCTCCTGGCGCGAGCTCGAAGGCACGGTCGCATTCATCGACATCTCGGGCTTCACAGCGATGTCGGAGCGCCTCTCGAGCAAGGGGCGGGCAGGGGCAGAGGAGGTCACCGAGGTGATGAACGCGACCTTCGCGGCACTTCTGAGCGTGGCCTACGAGCAAGGCGGCGGTCTGCTGAAGTTCGCCGGCGACGCGCTCCTGCTGCTCTACGAACGCGAGGACCACGCACGCCGTGCTGCGCGTGCTGCGTTCGAGATGCGCAAGACGCTCCGCGCAATCGGCCGGCCGAGGACGTCGGCTGGTGCGGTTCAGCTGAAGATGCACGCGGGGCTCCATGCCGGGCGTTTCCAGTTCTTCCTCGTGGGCGAGTCTCACCGTGAGCTCCTCATCGCCGGCCCTGCGGCGAGTCGGACGGTGGAGATGGAAGCCGCGTCGGAGGCCGGCGAGATCCTGCTCAGCGCCGAGACGGCAGCGCTCCTCGAAGACGACGCCCTCGCCGAGGAGAAGAGCGGCGGTCGCCTCCTCCGCGCCGCACCCAGCGCACGAGGAACGGTTGCACCTCTCCCGCCCGTTGAGGGCATTCCTCTCGAGGTGGCAGTACCTGCCCCCTTGCGCGCGCAACTCCTCGAGATCGGCCCGCTCGAGGGCGAGCATCGGCATGCGTCCATCGCATTCATCCGGTTCGCAGGAACGGACGAGGTGATCGCGTCAGAGGGGCCGGAAGCTGCAGCTGAGGCGCTCGACGCGCTCGTGCGCGCCGTGCAGGCAGCAGCCGAAGCGCACCAGGTGACCTTCCTCGAGAGCGACATCGACCGTGACGGTGGGAGGATCGTGCTCGTCTCGGGAGCGCCGCAGACGTTCGGCGACGACGAGGAGCGAATGCTCCGAACCGTGCGGGCGATCGTCGACTCGGGCCTGCCGCTCCCCGTACACATCGGCGTGAGCGAGGGCCGGGTGTTCACGGGTCAGGTCGGCGCGAGCTTCCGCAGGACGTACACGGTGCTCGGCGACACGGCGGCGCTCGCCGCCCGCCTGATGGCGCGGGCGGGAGAGGACGAGATCTGGGTGTCGTCCGGCGCCGTTGCTCGCGGAGGTGCGTCCTTCGATGCAACCGAGCTGGAGCCGTTGAGGCTCAAGGGGAAGAGCGAGCCGGTCCGGGCCTTCGTGTTGGGCGACCTGATGTCGGAGGCAACGCGGCCTGTGCCTACCCCGGCTGAGGACAAGCTGCCGTTCGTCGATCGCGAGCGCGAACGAGCGGTCCTCGCCGCTTCCGTCGCTCCGGTGCGGATGGGATTCGGGACGCTCGTGGAGCTGGTCGGCGAGCCGGGCATCGGGAAGTCGCGCCTCGCCGAGGAGCTGCGCGAGAACTGCGCCGACATGCGACGGATCTCGCTGCGCTGCGAACAGTACGAGGCTTCCACTCCTTACTACCCGTTTCGACCCTTCCTCCGCACGCTGCTCGACGTCGAGCTCAACGGTGGCGGCGAGCACAACAGGCTGGCGCTCGCGAGTCGGCTCGAGGCAGTCGATCAGGAGCTCGTTCCCTGGGCCCCGCTCCTCGCGGCGCCTTTGGACGTCGAGGTCGAGCCGACACCGGAGGTGAACGACCTCGACCCAGCGTTCCGGCGTGCCCGCCTGCACGGCGTCATGGGCAAGCTCCTCGAACACCTGCTCGACTCCCCCACGCTGCTCGTCTTCGACGACGTCCACTGGATGGACGACGCCTCGTCCGAGCTTCTGCGCTACCTGGGAACGCAGCTCCCGACGCGCCCGTGGCTGACCTGCACGACGCGCCGTCCGATCGAGGGTGGGTTCGCCGCGGCCGAGGGAACGCCACCGCTCCCAGCACTGACACTGCGTCTCGAGCCGCTCCCCCCGGAGGACGCGAAAGCCCTGGCTCTGGCGGCGGCAGGCGACCGTCGGCCGACCGACGAGGAGCTGGCAGCTCTCATGGAACGTGGCGCCGGGAACCCGCTCTTCCTCCAGCGGTTGGCCAGCGTCGGCGAGAAGGCCGACGAGGCGGAGGAGCTCCCCGAGACGGTCGAGGCGCTTGTGGCGACGCGCATCGACCAGCTGGCGCCAGGCGATCGTGCCCTCCTTCGCTGGGCGTCCGTGCTCGGCGTGTCCTTCTCGGGGACGCTCATCGTCGATGTCCTCGAGGACGATCCGCTCGTCGCGGCGGGCTCGGAGGCGTGGGACCGTCTCGGCGAGTACGTCGAGCGCGACCCTCACGTCCCGGGCGCGTTCCGGTTCCGCCACGCGCTGATTCGCGACGCGGCCTACGAGGGCTTGTCGTTCAGGCGGCGTCGCGAGCTTCACGGCCGCGTCGCCGACGTGATCGAGCGAAACGAGGGAGACCGGCCCGAGGAGGCGGCGGAGCTGCTGTCACTCCACTACTTAAACGCCGGACGCTGGCCCGAGGCGTGGAAGTACTCGCGCCTCGCCGGAGACCTCGCGCGGGAGGTCTATGCGAATGTCGATGCCGCCCGCTTCTACGAGCGGGCGATCCAGACGAGCGCGCACATCAAGACCCTGGAGGGCGTCGAGGTGGCAAGGACGTGGCGGGCGCTCGGCGAGGTTCGCGACGCCGCAGGTGACTACCGCGGAGCCGTGGACGCATGGAAGGCGGCGACGAAGCTGCTCAAGGACGACCTCGTTGCACAAGCCGAGCTCTACGAAGCGCGAGCCCTCGCCCGCTACCGCCTCGGCGCGTACAGCGACGCGTTGCGGGAGACCCGTGCCGGCCTGGACCGCGTCACGTCACTCGACACCGGTGACGCCAAGCGTGTTGCGAACAACCTCCTCGCACTCCGGGCGCTCGTTCAGCTCGAGCAGGGGAAACTGCGTGAGGCGATCGCACTTGCGACGACGGTCGTCACCGAGGCGGAGCCGCTCGGGCCGAGCTACGCTCTCGCCCGCGCGTTATCGGTCCTCGACGGCGGCTTCCTCGGGCTCGGCGAGCCGGAGAAGGCCGTGAACGAAGTCAAGGCCCTCGAGATCTACCGAGAGATCGGCGCAGCGCGCTCGGCCGCCATGATCGCGTCGAACCTCGGCGTGCAGGCGTACGCAGAGGGGCGCTGGCGGGACGCCACGAACTACTACACGCACGCGCGAAACGAGTTCGAGCGTCTGGGCGACTCCACCCAGGCGGCCTTCGCCGATATGAACATGGGAGAGGTGCTCATCAGCCGCGGCTCGCTCGACGACGCCGAGTCCGTCCTGTCGGAGGCGCGAGGCGTTCTCCGCGCCGCCGAGTATGTCGCCGGCTCGATATACGCCGAAATCCAGCTGGCGCGTCTGGCGCTCGAGCGCGGCGGCGTGGACGCGGCGGTCGAAGACCTCACCCGCCTCGAAGAGGAGGCCCTGAGCGTGGGATACGCGTCACTCGCGCTCGAGGCGTCGATCTACCTCGGAGCTGCGCATGTGCAGCGTGGCGAGGCCGAACGCGCACTGGTCGTCCTCGCCGAGGCGGAGCGGACCATCGGGCTCCAGACGTCGCCTCTGGCTGCGCACCTGGCTCGTGTCCGCGCGAACGCGTTGAGGGAGACGGACGACTTCCAGGCAGCATCCGAGCAGCTCGACCTCGCCCTCCTGATCGCCCGCCGTCAAGGGCTCCTCTACGAGGAGGCACAGACGCTTCGGGTGCTCGCGGATCTCGCGTCCGCAAGGGGACGGGAGCAAGAGGCACGCGAGGCGCTGGACGAGGCCAAGCGCCTCGTCCAGCGCCTCGACGCGATGTCCTAGGTCCCGCCCCGGAGGCCGTCGATCAGGGAGAACAGCCAGACGTCGTAGCTTCGATTGCTGGTGTTGGCACCCGCCGAGTCCGTGCTCTGGAGCATGCAGGTCGTATGAGGACCGTCCGCGTCAGCAGGCGGCATCGAAGGCGTGTTGCCACCCAGATCGAACGAGTTCTTGTTCGGACGTGGATCGCTTTCGCAGAGCTGCATCACGCGGAAGCCATCGTTGGTCCCGCCCGCATGATTCACGCCGTCGAACGGAGGGATGTCGTCGTACAGCAGCGTGATCGGGTTCTGGATGTCCTTGGTGATCCCCGACCAGACGATGTGCTCGACGACCTTGTTCTGCGCTCCCCCCGTGGTGAGGGGACTCAGCGTGGCGAACATCTGGCTCGAGTCCCCGGTGCCAGAGGTCACCGAGGTCATCAAGAGGAGATCTTGCTTGCACACACCGTTCGGGGGCGGCGTGAGCTGCGCCGAATACACCACCGTCCCCCCTGTTCCGCCGAGATCGTTCGCGAAGAACGGGCTCGTGCACGAGGGCTGCACCGTTAGCTTCTTGTAACAGAACGTCGTGATCGAGGCCACGAAGAACGACGTCGGTGCGGCCGGTGTCCACTTCGAGTCGGGCGTCGAATGGAGGTCGGTGTCCGAGAAGACTCCATTGTTGGCGAAGGCCGGAGTAGTTGGAGCGTTGTTGAAGTAGTCGTACCAGGCAACGTTCGTTCCGCCCTTCACGCCGACGTGGTAGACGGCCGCCGCGCTGTCTTTTACGCGGAACGAGAAGAACGACGTCGGAGGCTGGCTGCCCGTCGGTGGCAGGACCTCGAAGGTCACTCCCGTAGCCGGGTCCGTGTAGTTCCCGGGCGTGGGCTTGGAGATCTGGAACTGGCGCATACCAGAGGGCGTAGCGGGACCCCCGTAGTTCGCGCCGGCCGAAGCGCAGCTGAAGTTGCTACCACCCACGTTCACCACGGACGGGGTAATCCCTTGGCCCGATCCGGGCGTGACACAGGTCGAGGCGTTAGGCGGGCAAGGGGAGTTATCGATGGCGAGCGCCGGTAGAACGAGCGCGAGCGCCGCCAGGACGACCACGACGAGCGCCGCCGCCCAGGTCGCCTTCCGATGCTTCTTATAGCTCTTGCGTACGTGCTGGGTCATCCCCGCTCCTCTGTCCGCAGTTTGTTCGGAGATACGAAGCCGCAGGCTTCGCGTCGATCGGGGATTCCCGACCAACGCAATCGATGACGTTGCATGCCCAGTTCCCCCTCTCGTCCTCCGCAGAACCTGCCGACCCGGGAGCATAGACGTCTGACATGCCAGAAGTCCAGTGTTATGACAGGCGAGGAAGTTCGCGTTTAGGATGGCACCGTGGCGCTCCGACGCGACGCGAAGATCGAGCTCCTGAAGAAGGTGCCCTTGTTCGCCGGGTGCACGAAAGGAGAGCTTCGACAGCTCGCGTCCATCGCCGACGAGATCGAGCTTCGCGAGGGAACCGTCCTCACACGCGAGGGCCGCATCGGGCACGAGTTCTTCGTGCTGATCGAGGGCACGGTGCGCATCACGAAGGACGGCCGCACCCTCGCCGACCTCTCCGGGGGCGACTGGCTCGGCGAGATCGCGCTGCTGACGAAGGTCCCACGGACGGCGACTGCGACGGCGACATCTCCGGTCGACACACTCGTCATCGTCGACCGCAACTTCCGCCGCGTCGTCGAAAGCATGCCGTCGATCGCGTTAAAGGTGCTGACCGGGGTCGCCGAGCGCCTCGGGCGCGACGCGCGAAGCTAGGGGCTAGGCCTGTAGATCGCGCCCTCCGAGCAGGCGCGGCGTTCGCACGCCCATCGCGTAGAGGACGAGGACGACGGCCCCTGCGGCGATGATGAGGTCGCCGATCGAGAACACGTTCGCAAGTGGAATCCACTCTGGCGCGGCCCAGCGATCGACGAGCCACTCGAGATGGGGGTCGGCGACGACCGTGCTGTTCGCCTGGGTCACGGCGGTTCGTCCAGCATCGTGCATGGCCGAGGGGCTGACTGGCATAGTGCCGCCGTTCGCCACGACGGCTGCCACGTTCATGCACATTCCGAGCGCGACGATCGGTACACCGATGATTCGACGGTTCACGAACGCGGCGACGATCAGGCACCCGTACGAGGTCAACCAGAGGACCGAGGCGACGCCGGCGTCCATCCGCCACGGGAGGAACGCGAACGGGAACGCGACGACCTGAAGGGCGATCGCGACGAAGAAGAGCCAGCTCGCGTGGAGCCGAAGCTCGGCGAGGTTGCCGAGACGCCCACCCAGGACGAGCCCGAGCGCGAGGGCGCCGACGACCGGAAACGCCAGTGACACGAGGACCGCCTCGTCAGGCGACCAGGCGCCTGAGAGGAACGACCTTCGCCAGATCCGACTCGATCAAGCCGACCTCGTCGAGGTAACACTCGAGTGCGTCGACGATCGCCGGATCGAACTGGACACCGGACTGACGCCGAAGCTCACCGATGGCTTCCTCCACGGTCGACGCAGGGCGATAGGTGCGCTCGGTCGTGATGGCGTCGAACGCGTCCGCGACCAGGATCACACGAGAGCCGAACGGAATCGCTTCGGCTACCAAACCGTCCGGGTAGCCGGAGCCGTCCCAGTGCTCGTGGTGGTGGCGGATCCAGACGTCGACCGGCCGGATGTCCATGCCGTCGAGAAGCGACGCCCCCAACACCGGATGATTGGCGAGCTGCCTCTCCTCGTGCGGGGCAAGCTCTCCGGGTTTCTGCAGCACGCCATCCGGGATCGCGATCTTGCCGAGATCGTGCAGCCGTCCGGCGAGCTTGAGCTGCTCGACGTGCTCGTCCTCCAGGCGGAGATGACGAGCTATCGCCTCGACGAGCAGCGCCACTCGCTCGGAATGTGCACCCGTGTACTCGTCCTTGGCGTCGACGACGTGGATGAGATTCTCCGCGGCCCGCAGACGTGCCTGCCTCACGACGCGGCGCTCGAGCTCGTCCGGGTTGATGGTCTCGGCGACGGCGGGGCTGTAGAAGCAGGGACGGTTCTTTCCGTTCAGCTTCGCCCAGTAGAGAGCACCGTCCGCCGCGCGTTCCAGGCCGCCAACCTCCCTCGCCTGGACGGGAAACACCGCGACTCCGACGCTGACCGTCGCGGGAGCTCCGTGTGCGAAGCGAGACGAGGACATGCGCCGGTAGAGGGCTTCGACGTACGCACGCGCTCCCGCCTCGCCACAGGCGAGAACGATCGCGAACTCGTCGCCCCCGAAGCGGTACGCGCCAATGCACTCCTCCCCACCGTCCAGAAGGCGCGCGACCTCCACGAGCACCTCGTCCCCCAGCGGGTGGCCATAGGTGTCGTTGATCTGCTTGAAGTCGTCGACGTCGACGAGGCAGAGACTCAGCTGCGATCGGGTTTCCCTCGCCGACAGGAGCGCGGTCGCGAGCCCGAGCTCGTAGGCGCGGTTGTTCCCGAGAAGCGTCAAGCTGTCGGTATGTGCGGCTCGCCTTGCGATCCGTGAAGCGAGCGCAGAGCGCTGATAGAGCGTGACGGTGAAGAGCGGGCCCGCCATGAGGATGAGTCGCCACGGGTCGGTGGCCCACAGCGTTGCAGCGAGCGCCGCAAGGAAGGCCTGGATCGCGAACGCAGGGCCCACGAGGCGGAGCTCTTCCTGCAGGAGTGGGAGGACAGGTGTCCGCTGGTGATACGAGATCGCGAGTGAGATGAACGCGAAGTTCACGGCGACGAATGCCGCGCCCCCACACAGCGCGTAGACGGTGATGGCGACCGGGTCGCTTACCGTGCCGCCGCCGAGGAGGAAGATCGGGATTGCCGACGCGAACGCCGAGAGGGCGTAGACGGCGGTGTTGAACGCGGTTCGCAGAGCCGGCTTCTTCTCCACGACCTGCGCCGCCAGGGCGCTCGTCGTGGCGATCACGACCCCGTACTCCCAGCCGAACAGGATCACGCCAGCGAGGATGAAGACGAACGCGAGCGATACGGTGCTCAAGTCGTCCTCCTCGAGAGGAACCGGCTTCAGCTCGGCAAGGAGCGCGAGAGCGAGGAAGAGAAGGACGGCGATTGCCTGGCCGACCCCGGGTCTCTCGAGCGCGATGCTCACCGCCGCTCCGGCCACGACAGGCGTGGCGAACACGAGCGCGTTCGCTATCAGGAGTCGAAGCCGGAGCGTATAACCGGTGGATGGAGCCTGTTCCGTCATCCGGTGAGCTGGTCTTCGGTATGCACTGGAGACGGATCTACTGCCAGCGCCAGCCGGCACCCGAAGCGATGACGAAAGCCGCGATGCTCGAGAGCGCGATCACGAGCCTCGTCCAACGAGCCTGCCATTTGAACATGGCATTAACCCCTTTCCGCAGTTGCGTAGTCGCCGAGGTCCGAGGGTCTCAGTAGGCCCGTTAGCGAGGGATGCAAACACCCCCCGGCGGGGTGACAAAGAGCCCCCGAACGAGGGATCCGGAACTAGCTCCAAGATGTCTACCCCGAAGCAGTCCGGCGGGTTCGCGCGGCCTTTGGGGGTCGGGAGCCTGGGTTCCCAGGCACGGGACGTTCGACGCGGGGCGAAATCAGGTGATCGAGGCCTCGCCGAGGAGAGCTCTGACCTCGGCGAAGAAGTCCGCGTCCGGCTTCACGCGGTACTCGGGACCGAGCGCGAGGGTGCGCTCGCCGACGGAGGTCTCGAGGGCGACGTATATGGGAGCTTCGCCCGGAAAGTCGGAGACGAGCGTCGCGAGCTCCCGGATCAGCCCGGCGGGCGCCTGTCGCGCGTCGATACGCAGCCGCACCTCGCGTCGCACCGCTACCACCTCGAACGGGCTGACCTCGAGCGCGACGAGCTTCGTCTCGCCGGCCTGCTTGTGGTCGACCCTTCCCTTGACCACCAGGATTCGATCCGGCTCGAGAAGCTCTCGCGAAGACGCATACGTCGAGTTGAAGACCACTACCTCGGCGCTTCCCGTCGGATCGTCGAGCGTCGCGAACACCATCGGATCACCGCGCTTCGTCGTCACCTGCTTCACTCCAGAGACGATCCCGCCGACGGTCACGATGTCGCCGTCGCGGCGCCGTTCGATGTCCATGAGCGCACAGTCGGTCTTCCGCCTGAGCTCGGCGCGTACGCGTTCGAGCGGATGCTCCGAGACGTAGATCCCCAGCGTCTCCTTCTCGAGCCGCAGCAGCTCCTGCTCGTCGAACTCCGTCGCCGAGATCGTCGGATGATGTCGCTCCTTCGAGGACTCCGCCTCGCCGAGGCCGTCGTCGAAGATCGAGGCCTGCCCGGCGAGACGGTCCGCGGCCAGCCTCTGTCCGTGCGCCAGCGCCGAGTCGAGGATCGTCTCCGCGAGCATCCCCATGCGGGTCGCCCCGGTCGAGTCGAGCGCACCACATCTGATGAGCGCCTCGAGCGCGCGCCGGTTGAGGACACGGGGATCGACGCGCTCCGTGAAGTCCCAGACGGAGTCGAACGGCCCTCCCCGGGCACGGGCATCGACGATCGCCTCGGCAGCTGCCTCGCCGACGTTCTTCACCGCGTTCAGCCCGAAGTGGATCACGCCGCCAACAACGGCGAAGTCCTGCTGGGAGGAGTTGACGTCGGGGGGGAGCACGTCGATCCCCATCTCGCGGCAGGCGTTCACGTAGAACGGCACGCGGTCCTTCGTGTTCATCACCGAGGAGATGAGCGCCGCCATGTACTCGCGCGGATGGTTGGCCTTGAGCCACGCCGTGCGGTAGGCGATGAGCGCGTAGCAGGCAGCGTGGGCCTTGTTGAAGGAGTAATCCTGCGAGGACTCCATGTCCTTCCACAACTGCTGGGCGACCGCCGCGGAGACCTGGTTCTCCGCGCAGCCCTCGAGGAACTCGTCCTTGAGGGACGCCATAAGCGCGTGGATCTTCTTCCCGATCGCCTTGCGCAGCGTCTCGGCCTCGGCCGGGGAGAACCCGCCGAGCTGCTTCGCGATCTCCATGTACTGCTCCTGGTAAATGCAGATCGCGTAGGTCCCGCCGGTGATCTGCTCGAGACGCGGGTCCGCGTAGGAGACGGGCTCGCGGCCGTGCTTGCGGGCTGCGTACGTCGAGATGTATCCCATCGGCCCGGGCCGGTACAGCGCGACGAGCGCGATCAGGTCCTCGAACTCGCTGGGCTTGACGATCCGGAGCGCCTCGCGCATGCCCGAGGACTCGAACTGGAAGACGCCGGTCGACTCGCCTCGCGCCAGCATCGCGTAGGTCGCGGGGTCGTCCAGCGGGATGGAGCCGATGTCCACCGCACCGACGAGCTCGATCGCCTTGTCGATCACGTCCAGGTTGCGGAGGCCGAGGAAGTCCATCTTCAAGAGGCCGAGGTCGACGACGTCCCACATCCCGAGCTGCGTGACGATCTCCTGGTCCGAGCCCTTCTGCTGGAGCGGAACGACCTCGATGAGGGGTTGGGCACCGATCACGACGCCCGCGGCATGGATCGAGTCCGCCCGCGTGAGCCCTTCCAGCGGCCGCGCGAGCTCGACGATCTCCTTCGCCACGGGATCCGAGTCCACCGCCTGCCGGAGCTCCGTGCCCGAGCGGAGCGAGTCCTCGAGCGTCTGGCCGGGGCCTTCGGGGACGAGCTTGGCGATCCGGTCGACGACGCCGTACGGAATGTCGAGCACGCGACCCGCGTCGCGAATCGCGGCCCGCGCGGCCATCGTGGAGAACGTGATGATCTGGGCGACGCGATCGCGGCCGTATTTCTCGGCGACGTAGTTGATGACGCGGTCGCGCCCGGCGACCGAGAAGTCGATGTCCATGTCCGGCAGGTCCTTGCGCGCCGGGTTCAGGAACCGCTCGAAGAGGAGGCCGTAGCGGATGGGGTCGACATCGGTGATCTCGAGGCAGTACGCCGCCAACGAGCCGGCCGAGGAACCACGGCCCGGGCCGACGCTGACGCCGTTCTGCTTTGCGAAGTGGATGAAGTCCCAGACGATGAGGAAGTAGTCCGCGAACCCCATCTCGCGTACCGTCTTGAGCTCGAACCGCAGCCGCTCGGTCAGCTCGGGCGTCGCCGTTCCGTACCGTCGGACGAGGCCCTTCTCGCACAGCTCGACGAGGTAGTCGAACGCATCCCTGCCCTCGGGAACCGGATAGGTCGGCAGGAGGATGCGACCGAGCTCGAGCTCGACAGAGCATCGCTCCGCGATCTCGAGCGTCCGCGCCAGGGCGTGCTCGAGGCCAGGGAAGTCTTGGGCCATCTCCTCCGATGTCTTGAAGAAGAACTCGTTCGTGTCGAAGCGCCAGTGGTCGGGGTTCTTGAGCGTGTCGCCGGACTGGATGCAGAGGAGCGCCTCGTGCGCGTACGCGTCGCCGGAATCGAGGTAGTGCACGTCGCCCGTGGCGACGAGCGGAAGCCCGGTCTCCTCCGCGAGTGCGATGAGGCCCGGATTGATCTGCTGCTGCTCGGCGAGCCCGGCGTTCTGGAGCTCGACGTAGGTCGAGTCGCGCCCGAAGATCTGCGCGAGCCGGTCGAGGTCCTCGCGGGCGTCCTTCCCGCGCCCCTCGGCGAGCGCGCGTGACACGCGCCCCGAGAGACACCCGGAGAGTGCGATGAGGCCTTTCGAATGGCCCTGCAAGAGCTCCCAGTCGACGCGCGGCTTGTAGTAGTAGCCCTCGAGGTAGCCGAGCGAGCAGAGCTTGATGAGATTCGCATAGCCCTCGTTCGACTCGGCGAGAAGCGTCAAATGCGCGTACCCTTTGGTCTGCGCTCGCCGGTCGTCCGCGACGTACACCTCACACCCGATGACCGGCTTGATTCCGGCCTTGCGCGCCTCGCGGTGGAGCTCGACCACTCCCGCGAGCGAGCCGTGGTCGGTGAGCGTGACGGCGGGCATCTCGAGCCGCGTCGCCTTCTCCACGAGGGCCGGGATTCGGCACGCTCCGTCGAGAATCGAGTACTCCGAGTGGACGTGCAGGTGGACAAAGGCAGGCGCGGCGGCACGACTCACGGGAGGGCCATCGTACTGCCCCGGTCCGACGGGGTCCCTGGCGTTTTCAGTCGGGCGCCGCGAACCTACGCAGCGCTCTCGCCGGACCAGAGCGCATCGGCGAGACGGCGCCACTCCTCCCGGAGATCCTGCCGGTCGGTCACGCGCTGGAGCTCCCAGTACACGCGCACGAGCGCCCCGAGATCGGCCTCGGCACCGGCTGAGCGCCCTTCCTCGAGCACCCGCACGTACCACGATCCGGCGTCGATCGAGAGCTCCGCCACGAGGACGAGCGCGCGCTCGCGGAGATCGTCAGTGGGAGTCTCGAGTCGGGTCACGCCTGAGCTATCGGCACGCACCGAAGGCCGATTGAGATCTGTCCCCTCGGACGAGGTAGCTGGTCGTTGCACCGGGCAGACTGTGGCGGTCGTGCGCCCACCCACCGTGATCGAGACGGATCGGCTCATCGCGGGCCGGCACCCGTGCGCCTGGGGGCCGGAGAACGCTTCGGCCGAGGTACGCGAGCTCGCCGCGGCGGGTGTGAGCCTCTTTCTCGACCTCACTCAGGACGGCGAGCTCGAGCCTTATGCACACCTCGTGCAACCGCCGGCGCGCCATCTGCGGATGGCGATCCGCGACTTCTCCGTCCCGACGCGGGAGCAACTCGTCGCGACGCTCGACGAGATCGACGGCGAGCTCCGGGCGGGAGGCCTCGTCTACGTCCACTGCTGGGCGGGCTGTGGACGGACCGGTGTCGTGGTCGGGTCCTGGCTCGTCCGGCACGGTGTGACTCCGGGCGATGCGCTTGCTCGAATCGCCGAGGCCCGCGGGCTCGGCTGCCCGCAGACGCTCGAGCAGCGGCTGTTCGTGCTCAGCTGGCAGCCGGGTTGGTAGGGCGCCGGCGCAGCTTCCAGCCTCTCTCGGACAGGCGGCACATGCTGAGGGTTCCCTCAGACTCCCTCCACTGCTCCGCTTCGCGGACAAGCTTGCGTCTACCGCTGGGGGAACCTCCCGGTTCCCCCAGACCCCTTCCCCTGGTCCGCTTCGCGGACAAGCGGCTTCGCCGCTTCACTGAGACGGGTGAGCGAGGTCAGGCTCTCGCCCACCGATACGGATGGAGAGCATGTCCGCCGTCTTCGTGGACCCGGGTTCGCTTGCGTCGAGGGGCAGGATCCAGACGTGGCGACCAGCGCGCGGATGTTTCTTCGGCGACCCGTCTTCGAGTCCAGAGAGCGCGCGTGCTCCCGGACGCCGGTAGCGGCTCCCACAACGACCTGGTCGGCGCGCTCGTCGCGCGCATCGACGACATCGATGCGCAGCTTCGTGCGACCGCAGCGGCCGTCGACGAGAAGTCGCTGAAGGAGTTCCGGCGAACGGTCGAGGCGCTCTCGAAGCGCGACGAGAAGTTCGAGGAGCGAGTGACGAACAAGGTCGACGTCGTCGCCGACCGGCTCGAGACGCTGGCCCGCACGGTCTCGACCACGTCGGCCGCGCTCGCGGCCAAGGACGGCGAGATCGCTCAGCTCCGCCGCGATCTCGACGCGGGAATAGCTCGCTTTCAAACTGCCCTGGCGGACACCAGGCGAGGGCACGATCCCGCGGAGCTGACCGAGATGAAGCGCACGCTCGCCGAGCTCTCGAAGCAGAAGCTGCCACGCGGCCTGGAAGGCCGCATCGAGGAGCTCGGCGCGAAGCTCACGATGCTCGCACAGCGCATCGACACGGTGTCCTCGACCGTCTCGGCGACGGCGGCTGGGCTTGCCGGTCGGGACGGAGACGTGATCGCGTTGCGCCGAGCGTACGAAGCGGACTCCGACCGGATCGGTGCCGAGCTCGTAGAGATCCGGCGCGCGATCGATCCGACACCCGTCACCGAGCTCCGGCAGGCGGTCGTCGAGCTTAGAGAGCGGACGTCCGATCAACGCCGCACCTTCCAGCACCTCTTCGGCGAGGCGAACATGAAGGCGGACTCGCTCGCCACTCGAGTCGACACGCTCGCTGCATCGGTCACTTCCACATCGGCTCGTGTCTCCGGAACCGAGGAGCAGCTCTCGGCCCTCCGGGCGCATATCGAGGAAGGCGGCGTCCACCTGAACGCGCTCGCCGCCGCCGTTGCGAGCGCAAGCGAGCGCCTGGACGCAAGAGACGTGGAGCTCGAGACGCTCGAGCGCCGGTTCCACGACGCGAGCACGCGCGTCGACGGTCTCGTCGGCGAACTTTCTCGAGCGCTCGCCGAGTTCCCCGATCCGGCGTCGACGAAGCAGGTGCTCGAGTCGCGCCTGAACGAGCTCGATCGTGTTCGAGCCAACGACCGCGTCCGGGTCGAGGAGCTCGCCGATCGGCTGGAGTCCTCGGTCGCGACGCTGACGGGCCGAGCCCCGGAGATCGAGGAGCTCGACCGTCGCCTCGACGACCTCGTCACCAGGATCGATGCAGTCGACGACGATCGCGCAGGAGCCTCGAGCGAGATGGCGCGGCTGTCGGCGATTCTCGAGGTCGAGCGGGCGGGCGTGCGCTCGAGGCTCGAATCGCTCGCCGCCGCACAGGCGAGCCGGACCGGGACGGTCTCGACCGATGAGCTGGAGGAGAGCGTCGCCGGCTTCGTCGGACGGGTCGAAGCAATCGAGCACGAGCGCGAAGCCCTGGCTGCACGTGTGAGCCGCCTCGCGAGCGCTTTCGACACCGAGCGAGCGTCTTTCCAAACCCAGCTCGAGGCACTTGCCGCCGCGCTCTCGTGGGCGTCGCCGAGATCGTCGGCCGACGAGCGCCTGGAAGAGCTCGATCAGCGGATGCGCGACCTCGAGCGAGACAGCACAGCCGTCGCTTCGAGGGTGTCACAGGCCACGACGCTCCTTCCGACAGCGCTTCGCTCGCTGGAGGCGAGGCTCGACGAGATCGCACCCGCATCGCGCGAGACGCCCGTCTCACAAGACCTTTCTCCCGCGTACGCGGCGCCCCGCGCGCCAGCGCCGCTCGCCGAGAACGTCGAGCACGAGGCAAACGAGCGCAAGACGACGGAGCCGCTCACGAGCGGCGTCGTCCCGAGCCGGGGGACCGATCCCTAGAGCTGTCCGGGGCGTGAGACGTGCTGCGGCTGATCGACACAACCCTTCATCTGTTCCTCAGGCGACGCAGTCCGGGAGCGCGCGGTCGCCTCGCCTACCGGATGCTCGTCAACCTCGCGAGCCTCGAGCAGAACTCGCGACGTTAGCTTCCAATGTGATGATCGCCGACCGTGGCCGTTCATTGCGTCAGAGCTCTTACTCGCTCGCAGCGACCTCGTAGGCCATGAGGATCGCGTCCACGTATTCGCCCGCGCGTGCGTAGTGCCGCTTTCGGTACCCCTCGCGCTCGAACCCGAACGACTCGTAGAGGGCGATCGCGGGCTCGTTCCACGGAAAGACGTGGAGCTCGAGCTTCGAGATTCCCGACGCGCGGGCCCACGCGACCGCCTCGTCGAGCAGCATCTTCCCGATCCCCCGCCGGCGGTACCGCTCGGCGACCATCAACCCGAGGTCGGCGACATGACGGCTGGCTGGGTGAGGATCGCGTGAGAGCGAAAGCCTTGCGGCGATCCGGCCGTCGTCCTCGGCGACGAACACGGCAGCGTCCGGATGACGCTCGACCGATCTCAGGTATCTGCGCTCGTCGCTGACCGAGCGCCACGTCTCCGTAGCGAGGATCCAGCGCCCCTCCTCGCCGCCGACCCGCTCCGCGAGCGCGACGAGCGCCGGGGCGTCGGCCTGCCCTGCCGAGCGCACGCGGATCATTTGACGACCAGCCCGACGCCTCCACGCCGGGGGTCGCCCGCGGCGTCGAGGAGCCCGTCAGCCCTGCGCTCGACCGCTTGAACGCCTCCGAAGAAGAGGTTCCGCCCCTCCCAGCGCACGACATCCCACTCGGGAGCAAGGGTGGCGACCGCGCGGTCCGGCCAACCACCTTCGAGGTGGAGCGTCCCGCCGTCGACGTGCAGGCGCGGAGCGTCGATCGCGTCGGCGACGGAGGCGCCCTGAAGGATCCTCCAGGTCACCTGGGCGATCGCACCGGCCAGCCGCACGGACCCGGCGCTGCCGATGACGAGCCGCGCACGCCCCCCGTCGAGCACGAGCGTCGGGGTCATCATGCTCGCGAGACGCTCCCCCGGCGTGTGCTCGCCCGGACCGATGACGTCGAGCTCCCCCAGCATGTTGTTCAGCTGCGTTCCGCGGCGAAAGACCCCCGACCCCGAGCCCAGCGTCGACGAGAGCGCTGCGGCCATGCCCGCCGCATCGATGACAGAGACGTGCGTCGTGCCAGTGAGCGGCCCTCCCCCGGATGCGCCGTACGCATCGGCGATGGCCCGAGCCTCGTCCTCGAGTGTCGGGTCGCCGGCAGCCGCGAGCAGATCGAGCACGCGCTCGACGACCGCGCCACCGAGCGAAGGTCGCGGCGTCGAGAGGACTCGGGCCCCGAGGACCTCGGTCTCGAGCGGCGTCGACCTTATGACGCGGTACGGGCGGAGGTCGGCCTGGAACTCGGGCAGGAGCTCGCCGACCGACGCGGCGCGGTCGTCTCGCACACGTTCGAGCGTCGGCACGAAGTCCGACGTCACGACGCGCGTCGCGTCGCCGTAGACACGCCGCCCGCCCTCCTCGCGAAGGAGGACGCCTTCGAGAATGCCGTGGAGAAAGACACGCGGCTCGTCGCGGACGAATCCCTCCCGAGCAACCTCGATGGCCGGCTGCACGAGATCGCCCCAACCCCACGTTGCGAAGCGCCGATGTGCTTCCTCGAGCCCGGCGAGCAACCCAGGCACGGCAACGGACCCGGGGCCGACGTGGAACACCTGCGTCCCCGAGTCGGCGAAGTCGACGAGGACCTCCTCCATCTCCCCGAGACGCGCGGCGGGCGCAGCGAAGAAGCAGTCGAGCATCGTCGTCCCGCCGTCTGTCTCGTGCACGAGGAGGAACCCACCGCCGGCCGGTCCGGTCAGCGGCCCTTCGGTCACGAAAGCCGTGAACGCTGCCGCAAGCAGCGCGTCCACCGCATTGCCGCCGCTGCGCAGGATCCGGGCGCCGGCCTCAGCGGTCAGCGGATGGCCGGCTGCGATGGCTCCGTGCATTCGCGCGAGTGTTCAGGAACGTCGCTCGAAAGGCAACCGTTTCGGTTGGAGCTTCGTGGAAGCAGACCTGGCGACCTCGCGCCGGATCGCTCACGCGGTCGAACGCCGCCACCAAGGGTCGGAGCTAAAGAAAACTGCACCTGTGGCGGTCTTAGGTGGTGTGACAAGAGGCCGAGACGAGCTGCTGGAACAGATCGAGTTGATCTACCGTCAACGGTACCCAGCCTTCCTACGCGTGGCCGTCGCGATCACGGGCGACGAGCAGTTGGGTTCGGACGCCGTCCAGGATGCGTTCGTCGGCGTCGTGCGCAGCAGGCGCGGGATCCGGAGGCGCGGCGCAATCGACGCGTTCGCGTGGCGCGCCGTCGTCAACGCGGCGCGCGACCGTCGGGCCGTCGGTGTCGAGGCGGGCGAGCCGCCGGATCTGGTGGCGCCCACCGCCGCCGAGCCGGACGACCGGGTTCGGCTGGCGATCGGCGCGCTGCCGGAGCGTCAGCGCCTCGTGCTCTTCCTCCGCTACTTCGCCGACCTCGACTACGAGGCCATCGGGCGCGTCATGCACATCCAGTCGGGAACCGTCGGCGCCGCACTGAACACCGCGCGGGCAGCTGTGAAGGAGAGTCTGGAACGAGAGGAGGCCGTGTGGCGGCCGTAGACGAGGTCAGGGAGGTGCTCGAGCAGACGGTGCCGGACTACCGCGACCGGAGCGGCGACTGGGAGAGCGTCCTCGCCCGGGCAGGTGCCGGGCAGCGGAAGCGCCGGAGGTGGAGCCGTTGGCCGATGTTGGGCGTCGCCGCCGTTGCTGCAGCGATAGCACTCACTCTCTTCTGGCCCGCCGGGGGTGGAGGCGACAGCATCATCGACCGGGCACGGGCCGCGGTCGGGGGCGGCCCCGTTGTCCACGCGGTGCTGCAGAGGCAGCCGGTCGAGGTGTACGACCTCGCCCGGGACGAGTACGGGAGCGTGCCGGCGCTGCAAGAGGAGTGGTTCAACTCGGACAGCGGGCAGCTGCGCACGGAGTGGCGCGTCGGCTCGCAGGTGGTCGGCCACATCGCCGGGCCGAGCCCGCCAGCGAGCGTTTCCGGGGCCGAGCAGAAGTATGCCGGCGTCGCCACGGCGTACATCCGGGCGCTCGACGCCGACAAGGCCTCACTCGGCCCGGAGGAGACGGTTGAGGGCCAGCGCGTCTACTGGATCCGATTCCGCGTCGAGCACTCCAAATTCTGGACCGCAGAGCACGAGGTCGCAGTCGACGCGGAGACGTTCGAACCTCGGTTCCACCGGGTCGACGGTGGGCCCATCTCCACCGTGCTGACGTTCGAGACGCTCCAACGCGGCAAGGGCGGCCGGGGACTTCACTCCCGGGAGCCCTTCGGCCCGGAGACCGGTGTCGATGCGGGCTGGTCCGGGACGAGCAGCGTCGGACCCCGTTCGCCGGCGGAGGCGCGAACCGCGCTCCGCGGAGCGCTGTGGCTCGGCGAGCGCTTCCGAAACCTTCCGCTGGCTTCGATCTACGAGGCCAGGTACGAGAACCAGGCGCCGCCAGGAATCTTCCCCAGGCACGGCCGGGCGCTCGAGCTCTGCTACGGCTCGGGCGAGCCCTGCGCCGTGTCGCTGGTGCAAACGAACGGCAGCGGTCGTGGGTTGGCCGCGCGTGGCCATGCGTGGCCGTACGAGCCGCCGCCGGGCACGCTCGCGCTCGGGGACGGGCCTGGCGTCGGCTTCGTGATCCACGACGGGGTCTACGTGATGCTTCTCGCGCGCGACCGCGACGAACTCATCGCCGCCGCGAAGGCCCTCACGCCTATCCCTTGACGCAGAGAGGAGTGACGGTGCGCACCAATCGAATCCAGGGCCACGGCGCCATCGGTCTCGTCCTGGCGGTCACCGTGGTACTCGTTCTCGTCGTGCAGACCGGCTCGACAGCGGCTGCGACCGACGGACGAGAGATCACGATGGGTCGCTTCGTCGTCCGCTGCGAATTCAGCCACCGAAGCCAGGACGATCCGATCGTCTTCCCGCGGCAGCCCGGCCGTTCGCACGACCACACGTTCTTCGGGAACCGCTCGACGAACGCTTCCTCGACGCCGGCTTCGCTCCGCGAACACGGGCGCACGAGCTGCAGGGAGCGCGGCGACAGGTCGGCGTACTGGGTGCCGACGCTCTTCGTCGACGGTAGGGCCGTCGAGCCCCTTCGGCTGGTGGCGCACTACTTCCGGCGCACGTACGAACGGGTCGAGGCGTTCCCGGCCGGGCTGAAGATGATCGCGGGCGACGCGAATGCGCGCTCGGCGCAGTCGCAGCGGGTGACCTCGTGGGGCTGTGGGGCGCCATTTGGCCCAAAGAGCTTTCTGCTCGTCAAGCGCTCGAGCACAATCCCGACCTGTTCCGGCGCCCGCCTTCCGTACCTGCGCCTGCAGGTCAACTTCCCGGGCTGCTGGGACGGGCGCAGACTCGACAGCCAGGACCACCAGAGCCACATGGCCTACGCCTCGAAGGGGGTCTGCCCGCGAACCCATCCCGTCGAGGTGCCCGCGCTCACGCTCTTCGTCTACTACGAGGTCTCGAGCGCCGCATCGCGTGAGCTGGCCTCGGGCGGCCACTTCTCGGGGCACGCGGACTTCGTGAACGCGTGGAACCCCGTGAAGCTCGGCCAGCGTGTCGACGGCTACCTCAACCGCCCGATCGGCTAGCGAGGACGCTTCCAGGTCACTGGGCTGGGGCGGGAGCGAAGCGCTCCCGAGCCGCTCGGTCAGCCCTGATCGAGGAACGAGGGGAGCTCGTGCTCCGAGCTGCGCGACGAGTTCGACGGCGCCTCGAAGTCGGGCCGCGCCGAGCGCCGCCGAGTGCCGCCGAGCCCGGTGGCGACCACGGTCACCCACACCTGCCCGGTCAGGCGCGGGTCGACGGTAGCTCCGAAGATGATGTTCGTCTCGTCCGTCGCGGTCTGCCGGACGACCTCGGCGGCGTCATTGACCTCGACGAGCGAGAGATCGTCGCCGCCGGCGATCGAGAGCAGGATCCCGCGCGCGCTGACGATCTCCGCGTCGATGAGCGGCGATCCGAGCGCTCGCTCCGCCGCCTCGCGAGCCCGATTCTGTCCGGTCGAGTACCCGATGCCCATGAGCGCGGACCCTGCGTCCTGCATCACGGTTCGCACATCGGCGAAGTCGAGGTTGATCAGCCCCGGAGTCGTGATCAGGTCGCAGATGCCCTGGACGCCCTGGCGCAGGACGTCGTCGGCGATCTTGAACGCGTCGACCATGGAGGTCGAGCGGTCGAGTACCTCGAGCAGGCGATCGTTGGGAATCACGATGACGGTGTCGCAGGCCGCCCTCAGCTCCTCGACGCCGCGATCGGCCGCGGTGCGGCGGCGCGTACCTTCGAAGCGGAAGGGCGTGGTGACGATCCCCACGGTCAGCGCTCCGATCTCGCGTGCGATGCGAGCGACGACGGGCGCCGCGCCCGTGCCGGTGCCTCCACCTTCTCCCGCGGTCACGAAGACCATGTCGGAGCCGCGTAGGGCTGTCTTCAGCTGGTCGACCGCCTCCTCGGCGGCGTCCTTGCCGACAGCGGGATCGGACCCCGAGCCGAGCCCCTGCGTCACCCCCTCGCCGATCGCGATCTTGATCGGCGCGTCGGAGACGGCAAGCGCCTGGAGGTCCGTATTGACCGCGACGAAGTCGACCTGGGCGATCCCGGCGTCCATCATGCGATGGATCGCGTTCAGGCCGGCGCCACCGACGCCCACAACGCGGATCGCGGCGATGTACGCAGCCCCCTTCGGCGGAGGCACGCGATGGAGGCGCGGCGCCGGCTCGAGCATCGTTTGGAAATAGCGAGCGGCAGCCCGTGACGCTGCGGCCTCGGACGGAATGTCCTCCGGTGCCGGGCCCTGCGGCGCCGACACCGGCGGCGCGGGGGGAGCTTCGTCGGCGAAGTCGTGAACGTGCTCGACCGTCTCCTCGAGCGCTGCCTGTGCTCGGCGGTCCGGGACGGACTCCTCGGCGGCCACGACCGGCTGATCCTCGGCTCCGGCGTCCTGGGCGCGCTGCGCGGCCTCGGTCTTTCGAAACAGCTCGGCCAGCGGCCCCTCACGCATCGTCGCGCGCTTGCGCGCCATCGAGCACCTCCTTCGCGAGGTCGCGGTATGCCTGTGCCGCGGCGCCCGAGGGGTCGTAGCGAAGCACTGAGCTCCCCTTCACCGGCGCCTCCGCATAACGAACGGTCTTGCGAATCCGCGTCTCGTAGACGAGATCGCCGAAGTGCTCCTCGAGGATCTCGATCGCCTCGCGCGCGTGCAGCGTCCGTCCGTCGTACATCGTCGGAACGATGCCCTGGACGTGGACGCGCGGGTTGAGGTTCTCGCGCACCATCGAGAGCGTGTTCTCGAGCTGCACGAGGCCGCGCAGGGAGAGGTACTCGCACTGCACCGGCACGATCACCCCGTCGGCAGCGACGAACGCGTTGATCGTCAGCAGGCCCAGAGACGGTGGCGTGTCGATGAGGATGTAGTCGTAGCGGTCGCGCACCTCGACGAGCGCCTTCTCGAGCGCTCGCTCGCGGCCGATCAGCGCGGAGAGCGCGAGCTCGGCACCGGCGAGGTCGATCGACGCAACGGCGATGTCGACCTCCACTGTCGCGATCACGTCCGAGATCGGAACTCGGTGGACGAGCACGTCGAACATCGAGCGCTCGATCGAATCCGGGTTCATCCCCTGGCTCATCGTGAGGTTGCCCTGCGGATCGAGGTCGATGACGAGGACACGGCGTCCGAGCTCGTGGAGCGCGACGCCGAGGTTCAGCGTCGTCGTCGTCTTCGCGACACCGCCCTTCTGGTTCGCGAAGGCAATGACGTTCGCCATCACGTCCTCTTCCACGAGCCGAGCAGGCGTGGACTCGGAGGCCGGCACGGCATGGAGACGAGGGGTCGCGTCCTCGGGCTCGACCGGCTGAGGGTCGTCAACCTGCTCCCTCGACTGGGACCGCGACAGAAGGCGTGACAGGGCCATGACCGCCTCACCTTCCCGGCCTCCGCCGAAACTCCTTCATCCCGCTCGGAATGATCGCTGGGAGCACGCTCACCGGAGCCGCGATGTGCCCGCGCTCACCGCGCCGGCTCCGCACCCAGTGCGAGATCACACGGCGATCATGTCACGCGTCAGCGCGTGTCGCAGTCCTTCCACGGCGCGTTCGCCGGCATCACCTCCCTCCGCCCGCGACCACGACGTCGCCTCGTGCAGGAGCGCACGGAGCTCGGCGACGATCTCGACAGGCTCTGCACCCGCCCGGTCGAGCGCCTCGATCCGCTCGAGTCGCTCGAGCACCGCTTCGGACTCGTCCATGGCGCCACCGTAGCCCCGGAGCGCTCGCAGGTGGGTAACGCCTTCGGGTCGAGTTCGTGTCAGACGGCGGCTGCGCGCGCGAGCCTGCGCCGCGGCGAGCCGAGCAGCTCACGATCGAGATCGTGGACGAGCTTCGCGCGGTCGCGCGAGCGCAGGACAGCGACAAACGCTCGGCGTGCCGCGTCGACGGACGGACCGCCTGCGGCATCACCGGCGGCGAGCGCGATGAGCTGCCCGTGGACTTCCTCCCTCGTCGCCGGATCCTCGCCGAGCAGGACCGAGCACCGCAACGGCCACGTGTCCCCGAGGAGCGCCGAGAGCGCCGCCCTGAGCTGCTCGCCGCGGAACGGCTCGTTCTGGAAGAGCGAGAGCTCCCAGCGGTCGAGCGCTTCCGCGAGCTCGGGATCACCATCGGCGTCGACCAACGCTGCGAGCACTTCGACAGCGATCGGCGTCCTGAAGGCATCGAGCCGAGACGGCTCACCGGGAGGCTGTGTCGCCGCGATGGGGAGCACCGGCTGGATCCCGAACGGCCGACCGTCGAGCGTCTCGAAGAGAACCGGCCCGGCCGCGAGTGCCGCCGCGGTGGTCAGACGAAGCGCGCTCACCGCGTCGGCGATCTCCGCCGCCGCATCGGGAGGCTCCTCGCCGGCGTCGAGATCCTGGCGCAGCTCGAGCACGCAACCGCGGTCCGGCTCCCGACCGAACCCCTTCGGTAGCAGCCCGCGCGCCTCCGGCCAGTGCGATGCGAGCTCGCTTCCCGACGATGTTCGAATCAGAAGACCGGCGGCGAGCTCGGACTGCTGCGACAGCGACATGCCCGTGAGCGGGGCGATCGCCACGTAGCGCCGATGCTCCCCGTAGAGGGACGACTCGAGCAACGCGTATGCTCGCTCGAACGACTCGTCGTCCCAGTCGAAGCCCCCGCAGGCCTCGGCGGTGGAGATGAGCAGGCCGAGCAGAACGGTTCGGAACAGGGCCTCGTCCTCGGACGAGGCTGGTCCGGCATGAGCCCGGGCGAAGATCGAAGCCGTCGGTTCGCGCCGAAGCTCGTCGACGGCGATGCGGGCGTCCTCTCGGGCGCGCAGCGCCGGCTCGCGCTGCTCGATGAAGGAGCGAACCAGCGGTCGGAGCTCGTACAGCGCAGGCCCTCCACGCTGGACATGCTCCTCGAAGGCGAACGGAAGCTCGGAGCCTTCCTCGAGCTCGCGACCGAGGACGACGAACGATCCAAGGACGAATCCGCGCAGGAGCGGGTAGAGATGAGGCGCGCGTACGGGCACGTCTCCGGTTACGCGGCGGGTGGCACCTCTCCTGCGTTCGATCTCTACTAGTGGTCTAAGGGCGCAGTACCGCGCGGCGAGGGCCGGCGAGGAAGCCCGCCTCCACGAGGAGCGCCATCGCCTCGGACTCGACGACCGGCATACCGTCGAAGCGCTCGACCGCGAGGCGCTTCGCTCCGCCGGCTCTGACGTGGGCCACGAGAGCTTCCAGAGCGGGACGAAGCCACTCCGGATCCGGCTCGCGGAGCGGCACCAGAGAACGGCCACCTCGCTCCACGAAGAGAGCCGCCTCGCCGTCGAGAAGCACCACCCATGCTCCGGCGACCCGTGCCGCTCGGGCGCCTGCACGGCGAGGCCACGGAATTGCCGAGCCAAAGGGCTGCGCCGGATCGGCCGCGGCGAGCACGAGCGCGCTGCGGTCCTCGACGCGAGGACCCGACGAGCGCAGCTCACGCAGCCGCTCGACGGCGCCCGGCAGCGCGAACTGCGCTCCGCCGAGCCCCTCGACGAAGTACCCGCGTCGACACACACCGAGCGTCTCGAGTGCGCGTAACTCCGAGTAGACAGCCCCGTACCCACCGCGAATCCCCTCCCCCCGCACGCCGTCGCGCGTCACGATTCCGTGGCGTTCGAGCAGGAGCTCGGCCAGTGCACGTCTGTCGATGTCGCCCGCGAAGAGCGGCGCCGCCAGCGACCACCGTCCCTGCGTCGGTGACGGCACGGTCGCACGGGAGCGGGCGAACCGCCGAGCACGGCGTTCGGGACGGGGAGCGTCGTACCGACGCGAAGCACGAAGCGGTACCCAAGAATCGTTCGTCACCTCGCCGGCCCAGACGAGGTCCCACAGGGCAGAGAGCGTGTCCGCCCCTTCGAGCTCGGTCGCGAGCAGGAGATCCGCCCAGAAGAGCGCGCGCTGACCGAGCGCGGAGCGAATCGCCGCGTGAGCGGCTCCCTCCGGCGGCGCCTCGCCGGCGGCCCGCCCCAACGCTGGGGTGTCCTCACGGAAGTAGACGGAGACCCGATCGAGCCCGGCGCCGACCCAGACCACCTCGCCTGAGGCACAGAGCGCGTCGAGGTCGGCCGAGCGATAGCCCGGCACGCGCCGCGGCAGCACGTCGCTCTCCCAGAGCGAAACGGGAAGTGCGATGCCCTGGAGAGGGACGATCGCCTCGCGCAACGTCTGACGGCGCCCGATCCCGTGCCATGACGGAAGGAAGCGGCCGAAGGCCGCCTGCTCCGCAGGCTCGACCTCGTGCCGCAGCACGGCGAGCGTCGCACGCCGGATTCGCCTGAGAACGTCGGGGTCACACCATTCGCGCTCGGAGCCACCCGGCCGAAGCTCCCCGCGGACGAGCTCGTCCGCGCGCTCGAGCTCCTCCAGCTCTCGTTCGACGGACGGGCGCTCGAGATCGAAGCGTCCCGCGAGCTCGGCAGTGGTGAACGGGCCGTGCGTCCTTGCATAACGCCGAGCAACCGCCCGCAGGGGCCGCTCGACCGGCTCGAGGAACACCTGCGGAACGCCACCGGGCAAGGCGACGCCGAACGCGTCACGGAGAAGACCCGCGTCCTCGACGGCGGCGAGGAGCTCGGCGTCGCCGAGACGAACGCGAATCGCGCGACGCTCACGAACGAGGGTCTCGGCGAACCCGCGGTCGTACTCGCCGTCGACGAGTGGCCCGGCTCGCCGAAGCATGTCGTGCAACTCGTCAGCGTTCCGCGGCGCGCGGTGTAGCGACCGCTCGACCTCCTCGATGGCGCCGGCGTCGAGGAGCTCCCGAAGCTCTTCGATCCCCATCAGCTCACGGAGGAGCTCGCGGTCGAGGGAGAGCGCCTGCGCGCGCCGCTCCTCCGGAGGAGTGTCGTCCTCGTACATGTACGTGGCCACGTAGTCGAAGAGGAGCGAAGCCGCGAACGGCGACGCGGTCGGCGTCTCGACCTCGACCAGGTCGAGCTGGCGCGTCCGGAGCCCCTCGAGTATTCGGCGCAGCGCCGGCAGGTCGAAGACGTCCTGGAGACACTCCCGGTACGTCTCGAGCACGATCGGGAACTGCGGGTAGCGGCGCGCCACCTGGAGCAGGCTCTGCGCCTTCAAGCGCTGCTGCCAGAGCGGCGTTCGCTGGCCCGGTCGACGACGCGGGATGAGCAGGGCACGCGCTGCGTTCTCGCGGAAGCGGGCACCGTAGAGCGCGCTTTGAGCGAGCTCGACCAGGAGCAAGTCCTCGATCTCTTTCGGATCGAGAAGGAGATCGGCGACGGGCGGAGGCACGTCCGCGTCGGGAAAGTGCAGCGCGATGCCGTCGTCCGACCACAGGGACTGCACGTCGACGTCGAGCGAGTCGCGCAGACGCGCTCGGAGCGCCATCGCCCATGGTGCATGCACGCGACCGCCGAAGGGCGTGAGCACGCAGACGCGCCAGTCCCCGATCTCGTCGCGGAAGCGCTCGACCACGATCGCGCGGTCGGAGGGGACGACGCCGGTCGCGCGCTCCTGCTCCCGCAAGAAGGTCAGGAGGTTTCGCGCAGCACGCTGCTCGAGCCCGTACTCCGTCTCCATGAGGCGGCTCGCGTCGTCGTCGTCGCAGGCGACGAGTTGGCGACTCGCCCTTCCGATCCGCTCGCCGAGCTCGGCCGGACGACCGACGCCCTCACCTTTCCAGAAGGGCGCAATACCTGGCATTCCGGGGGCGGGAGAGACGAGCACCCGGTCTCTCGTGATCTCCTCGATCCGCCACATCGAGGCGCCCAGCAGGAACGTCTGTCCCACCCGTGCCTCGTACACCATCTCCTCGTCGAGCTCACCGACTCGCCCGCCACCGTCGACGAGGAACACGCCGAACAGCCCTCGGTCCGGGATCGTGCCCGCGTTCGTCACCGCCAACCGGCGCGCTCCCGTGCGGCCTCGCACGACGCCGGCCGTCCGGTCCCAGACGATTCGAGGACGAAGCTCCGCGAACTCGTCGGACGGATAGCGGCCGGCAAGCATGTCGAGGACGTTCTCGAGCTGGGAGCGTGAGAGCTCGGCGAAGGGGTACGCGCGGCGAACGAGCTCGTGGAGCTCGTCAACCGACACCTCCTCGTCCGCGCAGACGGCCACGATCTGCTGCGAGAGTACGTCGAGCGGGTTCCGGGGTATCGACGTCTCCTCGATCGCTCCCTCGCGCATGGCGCGCGCGACGACTGCCGACTCGAGGAGGTCGGCCCTGAACTTCGGGAAGATCCGACCCTTCGAGACCGAATGGAGCTCGTGTCCGCCGCGTCCGACCCGCTGAAGCCCGCGGGCGACCGACTTCGGGCTCTCGACCTGGATCACGAGATCGACCGCTCCCATGTCGATCCCGAGCTCGAGCGACGAAGTCGCGACGAGGCACGGGATCTGCCCTGCCTTCAGCAGCTCCTCCACTACCACCCGCTGCTCTCGGGCCAGTGAGCCGTGGTGCGCGCGGGCAAGCTCCTCACCGGCCAGCTCGTTCAGGCGAAGTGCCAGGCGCTCCGCCAGCCGGCGGTTGTTCACGAACACGATCGTGGACGTATGAGTGCGTACGAGGTCGAGAATCGCCGGGTAGATCGAGGGCCAGATCGAGCGGCTCGACCGCTCGACTCCCGGGCTCATCTCGACTCCGTCGGCGAGCGGAGGAACAGAGAGCTCCGCGGTCGACCCCAGCTCGCGCATGTCCTCGACCGGGACGACGACCTCGAGGTCGAGCTCCTTCGTCACACCCGCGTCGACGAGCACGATCTCGCGCTTCGAGCCCGCGACGAAGCGGCCGATCTCCTCGAGTGGCCGCTGCGTCGCCGAGAGCCCCACGCGCTGGAACGGCTCGTCGGCGAGCCGTTCGAGGCGCTCGAGGCTCAATGCGAGGTGCGCACCGCGCTTCGAGCCTGCAACGGCATGCACCTCGTCCAGGATCACGGTCTCGACGCCGCGGAGGATCTCGCGCGCCTGCGACGTGAGCAGGAGGAAGAGCGACTCCGGCGTCGTGATGAGGATGTCCGGGGGCACGCGCGCCATCCGGCGGCGCTCGTCTGCGGGAGTGTCTCCGGTCCGAACCGCCACGGAGAGCTTCGAGCCGAGCCCGGCGAGGGGGCTGCGCAGGTTCCGCTCGATGTCGTAGTTGAGCGCTTTGAGCGGGGACACGTACAGCAGGCGGAGCCCGTCTCCAGGGCTCTCGTGAAGCCGGTCGATCCCGATGAGGAACGCCGCGAGCGTCTTTCCCGAGCCGGTCGGCGCCTGAATGAGCACATGCCCGCCTGTCGAAATCGCGGGCCAGCCGAGCGTTTGAGCCGGTGTGGGGCGCGCAAACGCACGCTCGAACCATGCGCGCGTCGGGGACGAGAACACGTCCAGCGGGTTCACTCGATCAGGGTATCGCCACGACAGCGTCACCCGTGGTTCCAGCGGAGGACGCTGTTACGATGCCCGCCGTCGTCAACCCGGGAGGGCCCGTTGCCCGCTGTTCGACTCGCTCTGTTCGCCGTCGTGCTGTCGCTGCCACTCTTCTTCGCCGCGGGCGCGAGCGCGCTCGACCTCTGCGAGGAGCCGCACTGCCAGCCGCCGCCCGGGGAGCAGAACACGTTCTACGAGTGGGAGTTCGAGGCCGAGGAGGGCTGCGTCCCCTACTTCTTCAAGCACGTCAACGGAGCGCTGCCGGCGGGGCTCGAGGTCACGGACACGGGAGAGCTGGAAGGCACTCCGACCCAGGCCGGCAACTTCGACTTCTGGGTGACGCTCAACGACAACGGCGGCCCCCACAACCCCGCCTGCTTGTTCAAGGGAGCGGAATCGCAGGCCCACTTCTTCCTCACCATTCTCCCGGACCTCGCGGTGACCACGGAGACGCTGCCCGTGGCCAGGCCCGGGCAGCCCTACAGCGTGCAGCTGCAATTCTCGAATCCCGAGGCCGGCTGGCCGGTGAAGTGGCAGATCCTCGGAGGCACCCTGCCGGCTGGCCTCGCGCTCTCCGAAACGGGTGCCATCTCCGGCACTCCGACTGGTGCGGGCGCGACGAAATTCAAGGTCCGAGCAGCCGAAGCATTCCGCAGATTCGGCGACCGCGAGCTGACGCTGACGGTCTCCACCGGGCTGACGGCGAGCTCGGCCCTTCGGGCGGGTGAGGTCGGCCTTCGCTATGCCGGCAGGATCCCCGCCACGGGTGGCGTGGCGCCGCTTCGCTGGTCCGTGACCAGCGGCGCCCTGCCAGGTGGCCTGACGCTCGACGGGGCGACCGGGGCCGTACGCGGAACTCCGACGGGGGCAGGATCGTTCGGAGTCACCTTCGCCGTCACGGACGCAGCCGGCCAGAGCACCACCGTCCCGGCGAACCTGCGCATCGCGGCGCGCCTGGCCGTCACGACGACAGGTCTCCCCGCTGCCAGCGTCGGCGCCGCCTACCGTGCGCGGCTCGCGTCCAGGGGTGGTCTCGCGCCGAAGCGATGGCGACTCGTGACCGGCGCGCTCCCCCGCGGCGTGCGTCTCGACGCCGCGACCGGAACGCTCATCGGAACGCCGCTCGAGGCCGGCGCCTTCCGCTTCACGGTCGAGGCTCGCGACCGGCTGGGTGCCCGCTCGAGAAAGACGCTCAGGCTCACCGTCACCGGCTAGGGCAAAGGGCGCTCCTCTAGACTCAGGGCGTGCCGGCTTCGCTCTACCTCACCGACTCGGACGCGGCCAACGAGCTCCTCGCGCGCGAGCCGCTCGCCCTCCTCATCGGCTTCGCGCTCGACCAGCAGGTGACGGTGCCGACCGCGTTCGCGGGCCCGCAGAAGCTCGCCGACCGGATAGGCGGGCTCGATGCCGCCGCAATCGCGACCATGGACCCGGCGCGCCTCGAGGAGGTCTTCCGCGAGCGGCCGGCGATCCACCGATTCCCAGGCTCGATGGCGCGAAGGGTGCAGGAGCTCTGCGCGGTCATCGTCGACGAGTACGGCGGCCGAGCTGAGCGGGTATGGACGGAGGCAGTCGACGCGGCGGATCTCCGAAAGCGCATCGGCGCGCTGCCCGGCTTCGGCGCGATGAAGACCATGGGGCTCGGCTCGGTGCTGGCCTTGCGCTTCGGCGTGGAAGCCGCACAGGAGCTCGTCCCCGCGTATCCGTGCCTGGGCCGTATCGACTCGCCGGAGGCACTCGCGGAGTATCAGGCGGCCAAGCGCGCGCACAAGGCCGCGCTCCGCGCGGCGCAGACCGCGTGAGAGAGGGTGCGGCGCGGGCGGCAATCGAGCTCGAGACGCTGACCGACGGAGGTCAGCGCCCCGCCGACGTCGCGCGCGGGATCGCCGCCTTCCTGGCCGACGCGCACAGGTCGCTCGACATCGCGATGTACGAAATCCGTTCCGAGACCGACGCGGGCGCCCTCGTGATCGCGTCGCTCCTCGCCGCCGCTCAGCGGGGTGTGGCCGTCCGTCTGGTGTACGACGTCGCCCACCCCGGCCCGATCCCCGTTCCGCCGCCTCCCGAGACCACGCCGGAGGCGATCGAGGCGCTCCCGGTCCCGACGCGCGGCATCGCCGGCATCCCCGACCTGATGCACCACAAGTTCGCCGTGCGCGACGGCGAGGCCGTGTGGACGGGCTCGACGAACTGGACGGACGACTCCTGGTCGCGTCAGGAGAACGTCATCGTGACGGTCGAGTCCCGCGAGATCGCGTACGCACACACGCTCGCCTTCGGGCAGCTGTGGGAGCGCGGCGTGGTCGAGGGCACGGGCAAGGTCGACCCTCGGCCGGAGGACGTCGGCGGTGCCCGCGTCCGCGCGTGGTTCACCCCGGAGCACGGTGAGGCCCTGTCGCACCGGGTCGCGAAGCACATCGGGCGAGCGCGCGAGCGCGTCAGGGTCGCATCTCCCGTGCTCACGTCCGGGCCGATCCTCGGGACTCTCGTCGAGGTCGTGAACGAACAGCGTTGTGATGTCGCGGGAGTCGTCGACGACACTCAGGTCGACCAGGTCTTCGGACAGTGGAGGACGAACGGCGTGAGCGCGTGGAAGATTCCGCTTCTCCGCCGCATCCTGGAGGGAGCACCCTTCAGCGGCAAGGCCTCGACGCGCTGGCAGCCGGACTCGGTGCACGACTTCATGCATGCGAAGGTCGTCGTCGCGGACGACACGTCGTTCGTCGGCAGCTTCAACTTCTCGCGCTCGGGCGAGCGGAACGCGGAGAACGTGCTCGAGATCCGGGATCGCGGCGTTGCCGATCGGCTCGCCCGCTTCGTCGACGAGATACGCGCTCGCTATCCGGCGGCGACGCCGCCGGGCTGATCGCGCAGGCTTGCCGAAGTACTAAGGAGCCTTCGCGATGATTCCTGTCATCTCGTCCGCGCCGAACGCACGCATGGTCGTCGTTCTGACGTTGCCCTGCGCTCCGAGCGCGAGCGCGTAGGCGGTCGCCGTCTCGTCGTCGGGCGCTTCCGAGACGACGACGATGTCGTAGGGTCCGAGCGTCCAGTAGATCTCCTTGAGCGAACCGCCCATGGTGACGCCAAGCTGCCTCGCGGTCTCAGCCCGGTTCACGGTGTCTTTGAACGCGGCTACGCCCGACTCGGTCCAGTTGATGAGGCTCACATACGTGGGCATCGCTTCTCCTTCTGTCGAGATACGACGATTCAACTCCCTTGTCACTCGCCTTGCAAGCCGTACGAAATGCTTACGACGACGTCACACATTGTTCTCAGAACCCGAACTGCTGCGTGTCTGACTGCCATCAGATCTCGTATCGGGGGAGCTAGGCAATGAGAGGGCTCGTTCTAGTGGTTGCCGGCGCGCTTGCGCTGATGTTCGCCACGACGCTGGGCCCGGCTGCTTTCGCCGGGGACAAGCCGACGAGCAGGAGCAACCGCCCGATCACGGGCCGAGACCTGCGTGGCGTCAACTTCATCGAGAGCTGCCGCTTCAGCCACCGCGCTCCCGACGACCCGATCGTGTTCTCCGGGAAGCCGGGCGCGTCGCACGACCACACGTTCGTCGGCAACCGAACGACGAATGCCCGGTCCACGTTCGGCTCGCTCCGCTCCGGAACGACGTCGTGCACCCGAGCGGACGACACCGCGGCCTACTGGATGCCGACGCTCTACCAGGGATCGACTCCCGTGCTCCCGGCTGCAGCCACGATCTACTACCGGCGCGCGACGTTCTCGGAGGTCCGCACTTTCCCGAACAACCTGCGCATGATCGCCGGCGACGCGAGCGCGACGACGCCCCAGCCCTTCCGCATCGTGTTCTGGAACTGCGGAGGAGGCGAGGGCGGCTCCCCGTCCAGCACCGTCCCGACGTGTGCCAATGCGCCCGCGTCGGCACTCCGCCTCCACGTGCGCTTCCCGAACTGCTGGGACGGCAGGCGGCTCGACAGCCCCGACCACAAGAGCCACATGGCGTACGCGACGCAGGGGCGCTGCCCATCGAGCCACCCCGTCGCCGTCCCTGCGGTCACCGTGCTGTTTCGGTATCCGAGCCTGGGGGGCAACGGGTTCTCGCTCGCATCCGGGGGGCAGCTGAGCGGGCACGCCGACTTTCTGAACGCATGGCGGCCGCGGGCGCTCAGGCGGCTCGTCGAGGGCTGCCTGAACGAGCTCGTCCGCTGCGGGCGCGGCTAAGCACCGCTCGACTTCCTGCTACGCGACGCCGGTGAGGAGGAACGCGCGCGATTCCTTGAGCATCTCGCGGGCGATCACCAGGCGTTGGATCTCGTTCGTCCCCTCGTAGATCTGCGTGATCTTCGCGTCGCGCATCATGCGCTCCACCGGGTATTCGCTGATGTAGCCGTACCCGCCCAGGATCTGCACCGCCTCGGTGGTGACCTCCATCGCCGTGTCGGTGCAGAAGAGCTTCGCCATGGCGGACGCCTTCGTGAGCTCGGGATCGGGAGCGCCCTCGTCAACCATGCGCCCGAAGCGGTAGAGGAGCCCGCGCGCGGCCTCGCAACGGGTCTCCATGTCGGCGAGCTTGCCGGCGATGAGCTGGTGGTCGGCGATCGGCTTCCCCATGGTCTCGCGCGTGCGGGCGTACTCGAGCGCGTAGTCCGTCGCGCCCTGGGCGATTCCGAGCCCCTGCGCGGCCACCCCCGGCCGAGAGCGGTCGAGGATCCGCATCGCGATCCGGAAGCCCTCGCCCTCCTCGCCGAGCCGGTTGCCGGCCGCGATCCGCGCGCCGTCGAAGACGAGCTCACCGGTGGTCGAGCCGGCGATCCCCATCTTGGGCTCCAGGCGAGCGACGTCGAAGCCAGGTGTGTCCGACTCGACCACGAACGCCGAGATCCCGGAGTGTCCGGCCTGCGGATCGGTTTTGGCGAAGACCGTGTAGAGGGTCGCAACCGCCGCGTTGGTAATGAAGCGCTTCGAGCCGTCGAGGACGTACTCGTCGCCGTCTCGGCGGGCGGTCGTCCGCATCGCAGCCGAGTCAGAGCCTGAGCCGGCCTCGGTCAGCGCGTAGGCGGCGAGCCACTCCCCACTCGCAAGCCTCGGTAGGTAACGCTCCTTCTGCTCGTCCGTCCCCGCGACCTTGAGGCCGAGCGAGCCGAGCTCCTGCACCGCGAGGATGAGTCCGCTCGTCGCGCAGACCTTCGAAACCTCCTCGATCGTAATCAGCGAAAGGAGCGTCCCCGTGCCCGTGCCGCCGTACGTCTCGTCGAAGAGAAGCCCGAAGATCTCGTGCTCACGGAAGAGCTCGACGACGTCCCACGGGAACTCGTGCGACGCGTCGATCTCCGCCGCGCGCGGGGCGATGCGCTCTCGGGCGAGCGTTCGCACGAGCTCGCGGATCTCGAGCTGGTCGTCGGAGAGCGGCTCCCAAGCCACGATCGAAGTCTAGGCAGCGCCCAGAGCTCCTAACGCAATGAACGACCATGTCGCTGTGCGGCGCCCCACGACGGGCGATCATCACATTAGAAGCTCTACACCGGCTTCTGGCAGACCGCCTCGATGTTGTTCCCGTCCGCGTCGTGGACGAATGCCCCGTAGTAGTGCTCGTGATAGTGCGCCCGGATCCCCGGCGGTCCGTTGTCCTTCCCGCCCGCCGCGAGCGCGGCCTCGTAGAAGGCGTCGACGGTCGCGTGGTCGTCGCACTTGAACGCGACGTGGGCGCCTCCAACGGGATCGCGACGGACGACGCCGAGATCCATCCCATTCGCGTCCGCAAACCCCAAGAACTCCGCGACCTCGAACGCGAGCGTGTACCCGAGCGGCTCGAGCGCCTGCGAGTAGAACGCCTTCGCGGCCTCCTGATCGCTGATGTTGACAGCCGTGTGATCGATCACCGTCGGCTCCTTCCTGGATACAGTCGCCGCCCATGATTCTCGAAAACGGCGTCGTGCGCACGATGGATCCGTCGCTTCCCGTGGCACGGGCGCTGGCGATCGCGGGAGATCGCGTCGCCGGCGGGGTCGGAACGCACGAGACGGCGCTCCCGACGCCCGACGTCGTCGATCTCGGCGGCCGCTGCGTCGTTCCCGGGTTCACCGACTCGCACGTCCACTTTCCCACCTGGTCGCTTGCGCGGCGCGACGTGCGCCTGGAAGGCGTGTCCGGCCTCGCCGATGCGCTCGAGCGCGTGCGCCTCCACCCCCGCCACGGCTCGTGGATCCGGGGGACGGGTTGGCGATCCGCCGGGTGGGACACGCAGCCGACGAAGGAGGCCCTCGACAACGTGACGGGCGCCGCGCCGGCGGCGCTCTTCTCCAAGGACTATCACTCCCTCTGGCTCAACTCGGCCGCACTCGCGCTGGCCAACGGTGATCTCCAGGTCGAAGGCGGAGTCGTCGAGCGGGACGCGAGCGGCGAGCCGACCGGGATCCTGCGCGAAGAGTCGGCCTGGCAGTTCCGGGCTCGCTTCGCGTCTGCCCCGGAGGACGAGCTCGTCCATGCAACGCGAGAGGGGCTAAGAATCGCCGCGAGCCGAGGCGTCGTTGCAATCCACGACAAGGACGGCTGGCTCGGCGCCCCTCGCATCTTCCAGCGGATCGCCGAGCGGGACGGGCTCACGCTGCGTGTCTGGCAGTCGGTCCCGTACGAGCGCCTGCCCGAACTCGAGGCAGTGACGCTCCGCTCCGGGATCGGTGACGACTTCCTCCGCATCGGCTACCTGAAGGTGTTCATGGACGGAACGCTCGGCTCGCAGACCGCCTGGATGCTCGACGGGTCTGGGGTCGTCATCACGAGCGGCGAGGAGCTTGCCGAGATCATCTGCGCCGGCGCCCGCGCCGGCTGGCCGGTCGGCGTGCACGCGATCGGCGATCGCGCGAACCGAGAGGCGCTCGACGCGTTCGAGTCGACACGGGAGGAATGGAAGCCGCTGGGCCTGCGGCAGCGGATCGAGCACGCCCAGTGCCTGGCGCCGGAGGACGTGGATCGCTTCGCGGCGATCGGCGTCGCATGCTCCGTCCAGTTCAGCCACGCACCGTCGGATCGCGATCTCGCCGAGCGCTTCTGGGCCGAGAAGGCCGATGGAGCGTACGCGTTCCGCTCGCTCTGGGACTCGGGTGCACTCGTGGCGAACGGTTCCGACGCTCCGGTCGAGGAGCTCGATCCGCTGGCGGGCATCCGCGCAGGCGTCCTTCGCACGATCGACGAGCGACCAGCGTGGCACCCGGAGCAGTGCCTGACGATCGAGGAGGCGCTGCTCGCGAGCACGGTGAACCCCGCCTGGCTCTCCGGCGACGAGCGCCGTCGTGGAAAGCTTCTCCCCGGCTACCTCGCCGATCTCGTCGTCCTCTCGCGCGATCCGCTCGAATGCCCGCCCGACGAGCTCGAGTCCCTCGAAGTCGTGGCGACGATGGTCGGTGGACGCTGGGTTTACAACCCTCCTCCCTGGGCTTAACCGTGCCGCAGATCGACCGCAGGGAGGGGCGGCGACTCTTCGGCGCAGATCCGATTGCATACGAGTCGGCAAGGCCGGGGCATGCGGAGCGGGTCTACGAGCTGCTCGTCGGGCGGTGCGGCCTCCGTCCGGGCACGAATGTCCTCGAGATCGGCCCCGGGACCGGACAGGCAACTCGCCGGCTGCTCGACCTCGGGGCGAGCCCGCTCGTCGCCCTGGAGCCCGATCCAGCGCTCGCCGGCTACCTACGACGATCGTTCGGCGAGCTCGTGGAGGTCCGCGAGGTCGCGCTCGAGGACGCTGAGCTCGCCACCGACGCGTTCGATCTCGCCGTCGCCGCGTCGTCGTTCCACTGGGTCGAGGAGACCCGTGGGCTGGAGACCGTGGTGTCGGCGCTCCGACCGAACGGATGGTGGGCGATGTGGTGGACCCTCTTCGGTGTGCCCGGGAAGCCGGACGCGTTCATCACGGCAACGCGCCCTCTGCTCGACGGCCTCGATGCGAGCCCTTCCTCGGGCAAGGAGGGAAGGCCGGGGCCGCTGGCCCTCGACAGGGAGGCCTGGTTCGCCGCGCTTGAACATGCGGGCTTTCGCGCGAGGGAGCACGAGGTCGTCACCTGGGACACGCACTGGGGCACGGACGGCATTCGCGCTCTCTACGGGACGTTCTCGCCCATCGCTCGTCTGGACGCGGAACGACGAGACGGGATTCTCGACGCGGTCGCGCACATCGCAGAGCACGAATTCGGAGGTCGCGTCGAGCGAACGCTGCTGACGTCGATGTACACCGCCCGCAAGCCCGGCTGATCCGAGCCGGGGTCCCGTACAATCCGATCGTGGCCACCCGCACGATGCTTCCCGTCCATGAGGCGCCGACCTGTTCGGTGGCGGGCGCCGCTGAAATCGTGGGCTCGAAGTGGACAGTGCTCCTCGTCCACGACCTCTCGGAGGGGCCACGGCGTTTCACGGAGCTCGAGCGCTCGTGTGCCGGGATCAGCCCGAGGACGCTCGCCGAGCGCCTGCGCTGGCTCGAGACCGAAGGTATCGTCGCGCGGCAGAGCTATTCGGAGTCGCCGCCGCGGGTCGAGTACGCGCTGACCGAGAAGGGGCGGGCACTGCTGCCGATCGTGCACGAGATGCGCCGCTTCGGCCACGAGTGGCTGGGCTGCGGCGTGCACGACACAGCGGACTCGTAACCACTGGCCCAATCTCACACACTCACGGACGAGCGAGTCCATTTCTCGTGGGACGTCGGGAACGAGCCGGTTCTGTCCGTCGAGTCCGGCGACACCGTCGTCCTCGCCGTTCGCGAAGTCACCGACGACCAGATCACACGCAGCGCCACGTCGGCGGATCTGCCGAGGATCGACGAGGCGCGGCTCTACCCACTCACTGGCCCGATAGGCGTCAATGGCGCGGAGCCCGGGGACACGCTCGCGATCGAGGCCGTCGACCTGCGTCCGGGCAGTTGGGGATGGTCGGCGATCCTCCCGGGGGAAGGGTTGCTGCCCGACGACTTCGAGGAGCCCTACCTCAAGATCTTCGATCTGTCGAACGGGGACCTCGTGTTCTTCCGCGAGGACATCGCGATCCCCATCGAGCCGTTCCTCGGAACGATGGGCGTCTGTCCAAGCGGTGCGCGAATGCGCCCGATCATGCCTCCGGGAACGTTCGGCGGGAACATCGACACGCGCCAGTTGACTCGAGGCGCGACGCTCTTCCTCCCGGTGCAGGTTCCGGGAGCTCTGTTCAGCTGTGGTGACGGCCATGCCGCGCAAGGCGATGGCGAGGTGTGCGTCACGGCCGTCGAGACGTCGATGGAAGCCACGCTTCGCTTCGTCCTCGACAAGGGCCGCTCGATCCCGGCTCCGCAGTACCTGACACCGGTGGCCTCGTCATCGCGCCTGATCACGGAGGGGTCGTACGGGACGACAGGCGTGGGACCGGACCTGTACGTCGCCTCGCAGGACGCGGTGCGGGCGATGATCGATCATCTGTCGGCAACGTACGCGCTCTCGCGTGAGGACGCGTACGTCCTCGCGAGCCTCTGCGTCGACCTGAGGATCTCGGAGGTCGTCGACGCCGGCGAGTACGTCGTCAGCGCGCTCTTCCCCCTCGCCGTCGTTCGCGTCTGAGCAGGAGTCAGTCCGCCAGGTCCTTGGCGCGCAGCTCACCGAGAGCACGCTCGGACTTCTCGAGTCCGCCAAGGCTCATTCCCTCGAGAACACGCGGCGTCTTCGTGAACTGGATCTCGCGGTAGTCGACGATCTGCCACCGGTTGCCCCACGGATCGCGAACATCGTGGCCGCCGACGATCTCGGCGCCGGCTTCGCGCGCGCGCCGGACCGTCTCCGCCTGGTCGTCGACGACGAGCCCTATGTGCCCCGCCGAGACGGGTCGCCCGACCTGCTCGAGCGCGACGAACTGGTCCCCCATGTCAAGGAAGGCCATGCTCCCCATCCGGCCGCGCAGCGCGACGTCGTCGAAGATCCGCTCGAAGAATGCGATCGCCTCGTCGAGGTCGCCGACCTCGACGGCGAGGTGGTTTATCCCGACGAGTCTGGCCACGGGCGCAGCGTAGCGGCAAGGTCTCATAGTCCCGACCTGTGGAGTCTGACCCCGGCTATTCGGCCCAGACCGAGGCGAGCTCGACGATGGTGGCGGCCGCCGCAGCCATGTCCTGCACGCTCGCCCACTCCCGAACCGAGTGGTACTCCTGGCCCCCCGTGAAGAGATTCGGGGTCGGCAGACCGCGCGCTGAGAGGACGGAGCCGTCCGTCCCGCCGCGGGTGATCGCAAGCTTCGGCTCGACCCCCGCACGCCGAATCGCCTCGAGAGCAGCGTCCACGACTCTCGGATTCGCCTCGATCGTGGAGCGCATGTTCCTGTACGTGCTGCACTCCTCGATGTCGACGTGCGCTCGCGGCTCACGCGCGACCACGCGCTGAGCAAGCTCGCGCAGGAGGCTCATGTGGCGTGCGAGGAGCTCGTCGTCGTGATCGCGCGCAATGAGGTCGACGATCGCCTCCTCCGCGCTCCCGCTGATGCGCACCGGATGGACGAACCCCTCTCGGTCCTCGGTCGTCTCGGGCGAGAGGCCGTCGCGCGGAAGCGACATCACGAACTCGGACGCGAGCTTGACCGCGTTGACGAGCTTTCCCTTCGAGCTCCCCGGATGCACGGACAGACCCCGGATCGTGACCCGCATCGACATCGCCGAGAACGTCTCGATGTCGAGCTCGCCGAGGCCCGAGCCGTCGAGTGTGTACGCGACATTCGCCCCGAACGCGTCGAGGTCGAAGTCCTCGGCGCCGCGGCCCACCTCTTCGTCGACCGTGAACGCGATTCGGATCGGGGCTCGCGGGCGCTCCGGGTTCCGCGCGAGATATGCGACGGCGGTCATGATCTCGGCGACCCCTGCCTTGTCGTCCGCGCCGAGCAGCGTAGTCCCGTCGCTCGTGACGATGTCGTGTCCTACCCGCTCAGCGAGCGCGGGAAGCTCCTCCGGATCGAGCACTTGCCGTGCATCGCCCGGAAGCACGATCGGCCGTCCGCCCCATGCCTCGTGGACGATCGGCTGGACACCCGCGCCCGGCACCTCGGGACTCGTGTCCACGTGTGCGAGGAGCCCGACGACCGTGCCGTCGGTCGTCCCGGGCAGGCTCGCAAAGACGGTCGAGTTCTCGGTCAGCTCGACGTCGGCCAATCCGATCTCGTGCAATTCGTCCACGAGCATCCGCGACAGGTCGAGCTGCTTCGCCGTGCTCGGGCGCTCGGGCAC
>DATAEF010000101.1:0-31966 GCA_036258155.1 Gaiellaceae bacterium
ATGCCCGACACCGATGTCGAAGTGGCGGCGGGCATTGGCCGTCGTCACGTCGACATCGCCGACGCGGATGTGTCCGCTCTCCGGCTGGAGGAGCCCCGCGATGGCGTCGATGAGCTCCGTCTGCCCGTTGCCATCGACTCCCGCGATTCCGACGATCTCGCCGGCGTTGACCGTCAGCGAGACCCCGCGGACCTTCTCGATGCCTCGCTCGTCCCTCACGCGCACGTCTTCCACACGGAGGAGCGGCTCGCCCGCCGCCCGCTCGGTCTTCTCCACGCGCAGCAGGACCTCGCGGCCCACCATCAGCTCCGCTAGCCGTTGCTCGGTTGCGCCGGCCGCCGAAAGCGTCTCGACGAGCTTGCCGCGACGCAGCACGGTGATGCGGTCGGCGATCTCGAGCACCTCGTTCAGCTTGTGGCTGATGAAGATGACGGACATGCCCTCGCGCGTGAGGTTCCGGAGGATGTCGAAGAGCTCGACGGCCTCCTGCGGCGTGAGGACCGCGGTGGGCTCGTCGAGAATGAGGATGGCTGCCCGCCGGTAGAGCGCCTTGAGGATCTCGACGCGCTGCTGCTGGCCTACCGTGATGTCCTCGATGAGCGCGTCGGGATCGATCGCGAAGCCGAAGTTGGCCGAGATCTCGGCGACGCGTCGCCTCGCGGCCGGGTAGTCGAGCAGGATGCCGTCCCGGCGCGGCTCGAGCGCGAGGACGATGTTCTCGGCAACCGTCATCACGGGGATGAGCATGAAGTGCTGGTGCACCATGCCGATGCCGCGGGCGATGGCATCGCGTGGGGACGACATCTTCACGACCTCGCCCTTGATCAGGATCTCGCCCTCGTCGGGGTGGTAGAGCCCGTAGAGGACGTTCATGAGCGTGGACTTGCCGGCGCCGTTCTCGCCGAGCAGCGCGTGCACCTCCCCGCGCCGCAGGTCGAGGTCGACGTGGTCGTTCGCCAACACACCCGGGAATCGCTTGGTGATTCCGCGGAGCTCGAGGACGAAGGGTTCGTCGGCCACGTGAGTGGCGATTCTAAGGGGGTGGACCGGAGCCCACCCCCCTCAGAAGCTTAGAAGGCGACTTTTTGCTTGATCTTGATCTCGCCCTTCGCGATCCGCTTCTTGATCGCGTTGAGCTTGGCGATGTCCGCGGCAGGCACCTTCGGGCTCACCTTGCCGTAGCCGACACCCCCGTTCTTGATGTTGTAGAGGCGGTCGACCTGGCCCTCGAGCGCGCTCACGTGAGCGAGCCTCGTGACCTTGGCCACCGCGCGGTCGACCTTCTTCGTGGCGCTCGTCAGCATGTGCGCGCCGAGGTAGGACTGATCGGCGTCGACGCCGATCCCCCAGACCTTCTTCTCCTTCGCGGCGGACAGCGCGCCGAGCCCGCAGCCGCCTGCGACCTGGAAGACGGCCTGCGAGCCGAGAGCGATCTGCCGCAGCGCGACCTTCTTGCACTTCGCCTGGTCCGAGAAGGTCGGATCGTTCGCATAGTTCGCGATCACCTTGACCTTCGGGTTCGCAGCCTTCGCGCCCTGGATGTACCCGCTGATGTACTTCACGATCGCGGGCACGGCATTAGCGCCGACCGCACTGACGACCTGCTTCCCTCCCTGTCGCTGGGCGGTGAGGGCTGCGAGGTAGCCGACGAGGTAGCCGCCCTCTTCCTCAGAGAAGACGACGCCCGTGTAGTTCGCCGGGTCCGACGGCACCAGGAACTTCGTGACATCGATCCCCACGAACTTCTGCCGCGGGTACCTCGGAGCGACCACGTCGAGATGCTCGGCGTGGAAGAAGCCGTTCGCGACGACGAGGTCGTACCCTGCCGAGGCGGCTGCCAGCAGGTTCGGGAGACGATCCTCGGCCTTCTGCGTCACGTAGACACGTGTGGGGATGCCGAGCTGCTTGCCGACTCGGATCCTGCCCTCGTTGCCGAGCTGGTTGAACGACCTGTCCTGGAGACTTCCGATGTCGGTGACGAATGCCATCTTGAAGTCGGTGTGGTTCGCCGAGCCCGTGGAACTCGCTACGAGTGCCACTGTCGCCATGACGCCGAGAAGCGCGGCGACCTTCTTGCTGCGTCTTGTCACGTGCCCTCCTTACGAGTAACCCTGCCGCCCTGGTTGGACGCTTGATCTAACCGTAAGTTGGGCCAGTTCTCAAGTTCGAACCGACTCCTGACGACGGGGTCAGACGCTCTGGACGTCGGCCTCGGAGACGAGCACGCGCCGCGGCTTCGATCCCTCGTACCCGGAGATGATCCCGCGGCGCTCGAGCATGTCGATCAGCCGGCCTGCGCGCGTGTAGCCGACCCGCAGCCGGCGCTGCAGAAGTGAAACCGACGCTGTCTCTGTCTGGACGACGATCTCGATCGCCCGCTCGAGCAACGGGTCTTCGTCGGGGTCGAAGTCGGGGTCCTCCCCGTCTTCCTCGTACGCCTGTTCCCGAGCCTCGAGCAGCGACTCGTCGAGGTCCTGGCCGCGCTGCGCCCGGCACTGCTCGACGACGAGCGCCACCTCCTCCTCGCTCACGTACGCGCCCTGGAGGCGCTGCAGCCGTGACGTGCCCAGTGGCTTGAAGAGCATGTCGCCCTGCCCGAGCAGGCTCTCGGCGCCCGCTGCGTCGAGGATCACGCGCGAGTCGGTCTGGCTCGAGACGGCGAATGCGATCCGCGATGGGACGTTTGCCTTGATCATCCCGGTGATGACGTCCACCGACGGCCGCTGGGTCGCCAGGACGAGATGGATGCCGACGGCGCGCGACTTCTGCGCGAGCCGGATGACGCAGTCCTCGACCGCCTGTGGCGACACCATCATCAGATCGGCGAGCTCGTCTATGACGACGAGCAGGTACGGCAGCGTCGCCTCTCCCCGGGTACGGAGCGCCCGGTTGGCCTCCGGGAGGCTTCGTGCTCGCACGAACGAGAGCCGCTCGTAACGCCGCTCCATCTCGGCCACGACATTCATGAGGACCGTCGCGGCCTCCTTCGGGCTCGAGACGACAGACGTCAGCAGGTGCGGGATCGACTCGTAGTATCCGAGCTCGATCCGCTTCGGGTCGATGAGGATCATCCGCACCTCGTCGGGCGTCGCGCGGAGGAGCGTCGAGGTGAGGATCGTGTTGATGCAGCCCGACTTCCCCGAGCCGGTGGTACCCGCGATCAGGAGGTGCGGCATCCGCGCAAGGTCGGTCCACACCGAGTTCCCCGAGATGTCCTTGCCGAGCCAGACGGCCAGCGGGCTCGCCGTGGCGGGAAGGTCGCCGTAGATGTCGCCGAGCGTCACGAGACGCGGTGAGAGGTTCGGGACCTCGACGCCCACCGCCTGTTTCCCGGGAATCGGGGCGAGGATCCTGATCTCGGTCGTCGCGAGCGCGTACGAGAGGTCGTCCCTCAGCCCTGCGACCTTTGACACCTTCGTCCCGGGCGCGAGCTGGAGCTCGTAGCGGGTCACTCGCGGGCCGGAAATCTGCCCGGTGACCGTCGCTTCGACGCCGAACTCGGAGAGTGTGCGAACGAGCAGGTCGGCGATACGGGCGCCGGAGTCGCCGTTCGACGCCGCCGTCGCGGGCGAAGCGCGCAGGAGCGAGCGATCCGGGAGCCGGTACTCCGTGTGCTCCCGTGAGGTCTCGAAGACGGACTCGACGCTCTCGAGGTCGAGCTCGGGCTTCTCGGGAACGAGCGGTGGCGGCCCTCCCGACGGCGCCTCGCCGACGATGTCCGGATATGCCTCCGCTCCGTCGAGCACCCGGCGGGAGGCCATCGCCACGGGCTCGGGTGGAAGCACTGCGTCCTCGGCGGTCTGCGACTCGCTCGATACCCAGTCGAAGGCGCGCCTCGCCTCCGTGCTCGCCTGCCTCACGACGTGACCCGTTCGACGGAGGATCGCTCCGGTCGAGGCACCCGTCACGAGGAGCAACCCCGCGAGGAGGAGCGCGCCGCCCACGATCGCCGCACCCGTCTCGCCGATGAGCGCGGCGAGCGTGCCTCCGATGGCCATCCCGATCCAGCCTCCTGAGTCCTTGCCGAGCAGCGTCGCGAGTCCGAGGAAGCCGACACCCACCCCGAGCCGGAAAGGCCGGACGTCCAGGAGCTCGCTTCGCGCAAGCAGCAGCCCACCGAGTGCAAGGAGCACGAGCGGAAGCACGTACGCCGCGTCGCCCATGACGTCGTCGAGTGCGAGCGCCACCCAGGAGCCGACGGCGCCGCCGTCTAGACCGAGGTAGAGGATCGCCGAGAAGACGAGGCCGAGCGCGACGAGCGCGAGCCCGAGCAGCTCGTTCTCGTGCTGTGAGCGCGAACGGCGTTGTCTCCGCTTCTTCACGCGCGAGGGGACGCGCGGCCGAAGCGGCCGCTTCTTCCTCCGGGCAGCCATGGCGGTCGATTCGCCGCGCAGAACCCCGCTCCTTTACTCGAGATAGGAACCCGCTAGCGCGCGTTCCTATCGCGGGATGATCCTGAAAGGCGGCCGCTCTCGCGGCCGGGGCCGCGCTCCTCCGCGCGGTCAGGCGTGCGCGCGCGCTCGCGCCTCGTCGACGACACGCTCGGCGTCTGCGCGGTTCCCGTAGCCAAGGGTCTCGACCTTTGCCTCCTCGAGGTCCTTGTAGACCTGGAAGAAGTGCTCGATCTCGTTGCGCAGGTCGGAAGGAATGTCGTGGACGTCCGAGATCCGCATCCAGGCCGGATCCTTCAGCGGGACGCAGATGATCTTCTCGTCGGGCCCCTTCTCGTCGGCCATGTGGAAGACGCCGACGATGCGAGTGCGGATCCGGCAGCCGGGGAACGTCGGATCGCCGACGAGGACGAGGGCGTCCAGCGGATCGCCGTCTCCGCCCAGCGTCCCCTCGATGAATCCGTAGTCCGCCGGGTACGCCATCGAGGTGAAGAGCCTCCGGTCGAGGACGACGCCGCCGAGCTCCTCGTCGAGCTCGTACTTGTTCCGTGAGCCGGACGGGACCTCGACGAAGACGACGACGTGATCGGTCATCGGCCGGAGGCTATCCCAGCCCGTAGCCTCGCGATGCGCTCGCCAACACGCACGCCGCCGCATCCGGGTCGCGCCACCGGTCGGCACCGGCTGCGACGGGGACGTCGGTCTCATGAGCTCGAGCACCCGGAACGCGTTCGGCGTCGCATCGTCATGGCCAGGGTTGCAGTCGAGGACCACGGGACCGGCATGACGGGAGTATCGTGCGGCCTCGGAGTGGCCGTCGTTCGCGACAACCTGCGACGCTTCGCGCTCTCGCTACCGGAAGCGCTCGAGGACCATCCCTGGGGCGAGGACGTCGTCAAGGTGCGCGGGAAGATCTTCGTCTTCCTCGGGAGCGCCTCGAGCCGGCGGATGACCGTGAAGCTCGAGGAATCGCACTCGCACGCCCTCTCCATCGACGGTGCCGCGCCGACGGGCTACGGGCTCGGGACGTCGGGCTGGGTGACCGTCCCCCTCCGAGCGGACGGCATCACCATTGCGCTCCTTCGTGACTGGGTCGAGGAGAGCTACCGGATCGTCGCGCCGAAGCGCCTCTTGGCGGAGATCGACGCGGCCCTCTAGGAGAGGATCGCGTCGATCTCGGCAGCCGTTGGGAGCGACGGCTGCGCGCCCATCCGCGATGCGGCCAGCGCTCCGGCGGCGCAGCCGCGTTCGAGCGCATCCTCGAGCCCCCGGCCCTCGAGCCGCGAGACCAGGAGGCAGGCGGTGAAAGCGTCGCCCGCGGCCGTCCCGTCGACCGCCTCCACGGGCGGAGGAGCAGCACGCGCGATCTCCTCCCCGTCCTCGAACAGGACGGCGCCCTCGGCGCCGAGCGTGAGCGCGACGAGGCCGTCCCGTCGCGCCAGCGCCTCGAGCTCGTGGGCGTTGACGACGACGAGGTCGGGATCGATCGCCACCGGCCGTGCCGGCGCGGCGTTGAGGCAGAAGAGACCGGTACACGCCTCCCAGGCCGACTCCACGGCCGGGTCCGGGACCTCGAGTTGGCAGAGCACCGCGTCGTGCTCGGGGAGCACGACGACACCGAGCGTTGCATTGGCACCCGGAGCGACGACGATCTCCGTGTCGCCGGCCGCGTCCACGAGGATCATTGCGATCCCGGTCGGGTCGTCCGTCACCTGGAGGTCGAGCCTGACGCCTGCCTCGCGCAGTCCGGCGAGGGCTTCGTCGGCGAACGAGTCGTCGCCGATCGCGCCGATCATCGTCACCTCGGCGCCGAGGCGAGCGCAGGCGACGGCCTGGTTGGCGCCCTTCCCTCCCGGGAACCGCGAGAACGACGCGCCGGTGACCGTCTCACCTGGCCGCGGAAGGCGCTCGCAGCGCGTGACCAGATCGAGGTTGAGCGAGCCGACGACCGCGATCCGCGGTCTCACGCAGCCAGGGCGCGCAGGTCGTCGACCGTGGATCCGAGGAGGGTGTCCTGGAGGTCGAAGAGACCTGCCCACAGGGACGAGCGGTCGGGCGCGGCGTCGAGATTCGCCGCCGTCGTGAGCCCCTCGAGCGCGCGGACGAGCACGGCGAGCTCGAGGTAGACCGCGGCCACGCGGTTCGGGCACGCTCGCACACCCGCACGGTCGAGCACGGGACGCCACTCGACGAGCTCCCCGGCTCCCGGCCCGCCGTACCACGACCGGCCCTCGGCACGCTCCGGCTCGAGCTCGAGCAGGTACCGGGACAGCGGCTGCTCGAGACCGGCGATCGCCGTCTCGACCCGGTCTGCCGCGCGCCGGAGCGCCGCCTGACGGCCGCCCGGCGTCGCCGGTACGGCGTCTCCCCTCCCCCAGCGCTCGAGGAGGCGGCAAAAGGCGAGCGAAGCCACCTCGCATGCGCGAAGCTGCGAGACGAGCCGAGCAGCCGAAAGCTCGCTCGCCGCGTTCCGCTCGATCACCGAGTCCCAGCTCATGTACTAGTGCTCAAACCTCGATGACGACGGGCAAGACCATGGGTCGGCGGCGCGTCCGGTCGTAGACGATCTGACCGACGGCGTCGTGGATGTGCTCCTGGAGGAGCTTGATCTCGGTGACATGTCCCGCTGCGAGCTCACGCACCACACGATCGGCCTCGTTGCGCAATTCGTCCAGTAGCTCGTCCGTCTCGGCGAAGCCGCGTGCGATCAGCTCGGGTGGCGCGATGTCGCCTCCGTCGGAGGAGGCCAGTGTCGTGACGACGATGAGGACGCCGTCGTCCGCGAGGCGCCTGCGATCGCGGAGCGCGACGTCCTGCACGTCACCCACTCTCAAGCCGTCGACGAACGTGACCCCTGCGTCCACGCGATCGACGACCCGTGCGCTGCCGCGCGCCAGCTGGACGACGGAGCCGTTCTCCGCGATCAGGATCCGCTCTTCGGGGACGCCGGCCTCGCGCGCGAGCTTGGCGTGAGCGGCCAGCATCCGGTACTCCCCGTGGATCGGCATCACGTGCCGAGGCCGCACGAGCGAGAGCATCGTCCGCAGCTCCTCCTGGCATGCATGACCCGAGACGTGCACGGGCGCGATCTCCTCGTGCAGCACCTCGGCGCCCGCGCGGGCGAGCTGGTTGATCGAGTCGTGGACGCGCAGCTCGTTCCCGGGAACCGGCTTCGCGGAGATGATGACCGTGTCGCCCGGCTCGATCGTGAGCGCCTTGTGATCTCCGTAGGCGATGCGCGTGAGCGCCGACATCGGCTCCCCCTGGCTGCCCGTACAGAGCACGAGGACGCGATCGGGCGGGAGCTGAGCCGCTTCGTCGGGGTTGACGAGCTCCTCTTCCGGGAGCGAGACGTAGCCGAGGTTGCGCGCGATGTTGAGGTTCTTGCGCATCGAGCGGCCGATCACCGTCACCTTTCGCCCGCACTCCACGGCGACGTCCGCCGCCTGCTGCATGCGATGGATGTTCGACGCGAACGACGCCACCAGAATGCGGCCGGTCCGGAGCGGGAAGAGGGTGCGGAACGCCTCGCCGACGAGCCGCTCGGAGCCGGTGTTGCCGGGTCGCTCTGCGTTCGTCGAGTCGCCTAGGAGAAGGTCGACGCCGCGGTTTCCGATCTCGGCGAGCTTGCCGACGTCGGTCTTGAGCCCGTCGACGGGGGTGTGGTCGAGCTTCCAGTCGCCTGTGTGGAGGACGCGTCCTGCAGCGGTCTCGATGACGAGCGCGACCGAGTCGGGGATGGAGTGCGCGACCCGCACGAGCTCGACGGTGAACGGCCCGAGCTGTAGCGGGTCGTCTCCAGGCTGGGCTTCGACGAGCTCGGAGGCCTGTCCTACACCGTGCTCGTCCAGCTTGGACTTGACGAGCCCGAGGGTCAGCCGAGTCGCGACGACGGCCTCCACCTCGACCTCGCGCAGAAGGTATGGGAGCCCTCCGACGTGGTCCTCGTGCCCGTGTGTGAGCACGACCGCGCGGACGCGGCGGCCCTCGAGGTAGCCGATGTCCGGGAGGAGGAGATCGACACCGAGATGCTCGTCGCGCGGGAACGCGAGCCCCGAGTCGACGACGATCAGCTCGCCGGCCGTCTCGTACACGGTCATGTTCTTGCCGACCTCGCCGAGACCGCCGAGCGGGATGATGCGCAGCGCGTCGCTCATGTGCGCTGAGTCTACGGCCGCGGGCAGGCGAGTAACGACCTACAGGGGAAAGGCGTCGACCGCGAACAGGTCGTCGTCGATCCGCTCAGCATGGAGCGCGACATCGCCGTGGTTCGCGGCCAGAGCATCCAGCGCGGGAACCTGTCGCAGCGTGCGCTGTCCGTCGAGGGTCAGGTCCCGCTCGCCGGCGACGACGTTCAGGTCGGCCACGTCGCCATCGAGCCCGGGGATCTCCACGATCTCGACCTTCTCGGCGACGACCGACCACACGTCGCCGCTGGTCCTCACCGCCGCGGCGCGGTACGGCGCAGAAAGCGTCCCTTCGATTGCATCCGCCAGCGGTGCGAGCGAGTCGTCCGGCACCTCCTGCTCGACGAGGATCGTGCCGCCGAGCACGACGAAGGCGACGCCATCGCCGGTCAAACCCGGGCAATGGGCTCAGACGATCGCATCCCACGTCCTGCCCCGCGCGGCGCCGGAGACTCCGGCGATCCCGAGCCCGGGCTCACCGTCGAGTCCGGGAGGCTGGACGAGGAACCCACCCGCCTGCGCACCCATGAGCAACGCGAGGAGCTCCCGGTGCGCGACACGCCGCTAGACGGGCGCCGTCTGGAGCAGACCGAGGCGCTCGAGGCAGCCACGGACCGCTTCTCGCTCGTCGGCCGTCGCCTCGACCAGCGGGAGCCGCAAGCCGCCGACCTCGTGCCCGAGCATGTTCAGCGCGCACTTGATGGCGATCGGATTCCCGACGATGCGCAGGAGGTCGATCGACGGCGCAAGCTCTCGGTCGAGCTCGCGCGCCCCTTCGACATCGCCGGAGCGAAACAGGCGAACCATCTCCTTCACCTGCCGTCCGACGACATGCGTGTGCACGCACACGCCGCCGAGCCCGCCGACCTCGAGGAACGGGAAGACGAGGTCGTCGTCCCCCGCGTACAGGTCGAGCCCGAGCTCCACGATCGCGCGCGCCTGCTCGAGGTCGGGATTCGCCTGCTTGACGGCCCGGACCGTGGGAATCTGCGCGAGCCGAGCGATCGCCTCCGTCTCGAGGTTGAGCACGACGCGGCCCGGAATGTTGTACGTCACGATCGGCCTGTCCGACATCGCGGCGATCGCCTCGAAGTGCTCGACGATCCCGCGGACCGGAGGCTTGTTGTAGTACGGCGTCACGACGAGGAAGCCGTGGACGCCGATCTCGTGTGCGCGCGCGGTCAGGTGGACCGAATGCTGCGTCGAGTAGGTGCCCGTGCCGGCGACGACGGTGGCTCGGTCGCCTACCTCGTCCACCGCGGCTTCGTAGAGCTCGAAACGCTCGTCGTCCGAGAGCGTCGGCGACTCCCCCGTGGTGCCCGTGACGACGAGACCGTCCGATCCCGACTCGACGAGGTGCGACGCGAGAGCGCGGAATCGTTCGACGTCGACCGACCCATCCGCCTTGAAGGGCGTGACGATCGCGGTCAGGATCTCGCCGAGCACGTCAGGATTCTACGAGACCGAAAGGCAGGCACCTCCATGGTGAAGGAGTTTCGAGACTTCGTCATGCGCGGCAACCTCGTCGAGCTGGCGGTCGCATTCGTGATGGGCCTTGCGTTCGCGGCCCTCGTCACGTCTTTCGTCGACGACCTGATCATGCCGATCATCGCGATGATCATCGGAAAGCCCAACTTCAGCGACCTGACCTTCACGATCAACGACGCCGTCTTCCGGTACGGCGCGTTCCTCACCGCGGCGCTCACGTTCCTCGTTACGGCCGCAGCGATCTACTTCTTCGTGGTGAAGCCGCTGAACGCCCTCATGGCTCGGACGAGGCCGGAGGAGGATGCGGTTCCGGATGAGGAGCGCCGCCACCAGGAACTTCTCGCGGCGATCCGAGAGAGCTCGCGCTAGCCGACCCCGTCGAGGGCGGTCGCAAACGGCCGACGCGATACCTCGTCGAGGAAGACGAAGCGGATCTCGTCGAAGCGATCCGCGAGCTCGCGCACGGTACCGACCGCGACTGGCGCTGCCAGCTCGACTGGATACCCGTAGATCCCGGTCGACAACGCCGGGAACGCGATCGTACGGCAACCCAACTCCTGCGCCACCTCGAGCGCGCGGCGGTAGGCCGACGCGAGGAGTCCCGGCTCGCCCTCCTCTCCCCCGCGCCACACCGGGCCGACGGCGTGGATGACGAACCGAGCCGGGAGCCGGCCGGCACTCGTCGCTTTCGCATCGCCCGTTGCGCAGCCGCCAAGGCGCGCGCACTCCTCGAAGATCTCGTCCCCACCCGCACCCCGGATCGCGCCGCAGACGCCGCCGCCCGGTGCGAGCGCTTCGTTTGCCGCGTTGACGATCGCGTCGACGCGCTGCCGCGTGAGATCGCCGAGGGCGAAAGTGATCACAGAAGGGCGTCGAGGCCCACAGTGAGGCCCGGCGGAAGCTCCCGCACCCTCTCGAGCGCCAGTAGGACTCCCGGGACGAACGCCTCTCGAGAGGTCGTGTCGTGCCTGATCGTCAGCGTCTCCCCCAGCCCGCCGAAGATCACCTCCTGGTGGGCGACGAGCCCGGGCAGCCGCACCGAATGGATAGCCGGCTCGGTTCCCATGCGCTCCGCCGTCGCTTTCGCCGTGCCGGACGGCGCGTCCCGCTTCGTCTCGTCGTGCAGCTCGACGATCTCGGCTCGAGGAAACGCCTTTGCAGCAGCGGCCGCGAAGCGCATCATCAGGACCGCCCCCTGAGTGAAGTTCGGCGCGTGGAAGCACGGCACTCCGGCTTCTCGGGCGCGCGCATCGAGAGCCTCGAGGTCGAGGCCCGTCGTCCCGATCACCACGGGCACGCCCGCGCCGACACACTGCCCGACATTGGCGACGACTGCGTCCGGGTGTGTGAAGTCCACCGCAGCGTCACAGCCGTCGGGCCCGTGGCTCCGAGCGTCGACGATCTCGTGCCCCACGGCGCTCAGTGCGGGGCGGAGAATCACGCCGACCTTTCCCTGCGCTCCGTAGAGGGCGATCCGCATCGCCACTTAGTGCTCCCCGCCGTCAATACATCCGTACTTCGCGCGGCTGGGAACGCTTCGCATGCCGTCGTCCTCAGTCGCGCCAATATTCCCGAATATTGGCGCTCCCTGCGTCCTAGGCCTGCTCGGTTCTCGCCGGCGAATCACGACCGTATTGACGGCGAGAAGCACCTACGCCGCCCTCGACAGCAACGCCGGATTGACGCGGGCGACCGCATCGCGGAAACGGCTCTCGTCCGGGCCGATTCCGGCCGCCGAGAGCCGAGCGGGTGCGAGGAGCTCGTCGGCCAGCTCCGCAACCTCGTCGCCGGAGACCGCCTCGAGCCGGCGAACGATCTCCTCGGGGCGCATGAGCGGCGTGCCAGTGATCGTCGCCTTCCCGAGACGCGTCATCCGGCTCGAGGTGGACTCGAGCGACAGGAGAAGCCTTCCCTTGAGGTTCTCCTTCGCGCGCTCGAGCTCGTCGCGACGAACGTTGCCGGCTGCCACGTCGGCGAGCTCGGCCACGGCGATCTCGAGGCACGTGGACAGGTTCTCCTCACGGGTGCCCACGTAGAGACCGATCTGCCCGGCGTCAGCGTACTGCGAGGAGTAGGTGTAGACGGAGTAGGCCATCCCCCGCTTCTCGCGGATCTCCTGGAAGAGCCGCGAGGAGGCCGAGCCACCGACGATCGCGTCGAGGATGGAGGCGGCGAAGCGACGCTCGTCCATCCGAGCGATGCCCGGTGCGCTCAGGCAGACGTGGTACTGCTCGGTCTCCTTCGACTGGAAGCGGAGACCGGGACGCGGCGTCCGCCGGATGGACTTCCGCGTCGGGAGACCTCCTCCCGCGGAGACGCCGTTTCGACGCTCCTCGAGCAGCTCGACCAACCGTTCGTGCCGAAGGTTCCCGGCGGCCGCAAGGACGATCTGCTCGGCGGAGTACGCCCGCCGGTGGTACGCGGCGAGCGCGCGGCGTGAGACGCTCGAGATGACGTCGGCCCGACCGATGACCGGCCGGCCGAGTGGATGCGTCCCGAACACGGCCTCCGCGGCGAAGTCGTGGACGAGATCGTGAGGCGTGTCCTCGACCATCGCGATCTCTTCGAGCACCACCTCCCGCTCGGAGTCCACGTCCGTGAACGAGGGGAGGAAGACCATGTCGACCATCACGTCGATCGCCTTCTCGAGGCGGTCGTCGGGAATGCGCGCGAAGATGACGGTCGTCTCGCGCGAAGTTGCGGCGTTCAGCTCTCCACCGAGCTCGTCGAAGACCTCCGCGATCTCCTGCGCCGAGTAGCGCGACGATCCCTTGAACAGCAGGTGCTCGATGAAGTGCGAGATGCCCGCGCGCGCGCCCGGCTCGTCACGGGAGCCTGCTCCGACCCAGAAGCCGATGGCGACGGAGCGCACCCCCGGAAGACGCTCCGAGATGACGCGCTCGCCGGTCGCCAGCTCGGTGAGCTGATGCTTCGCCACGCGCCGGATCGTAGCGCCGTGACAGTTGGGGTCAGATCCGTGGGGTCTGACCACCTGACGGAGTCGGGGCGGCTTTCGCCGCCCCGTGTCCTCTTACGCGCGCTCGCGCGAGCGACCGCGGTCGCGGCCGCCCCGCCGATCGCCGCGTGGGCGCTCCTCGCGCTCCTCGCGCGGGGGAGCGTTCTTCGCCCGCTCGATCAGCTCCTCCGGCGTGACGAGCGCACCGTCCTCGTGCTTGGCGATGAGCTTGAGCCCGATCCGCCCGCGATCCTTGTCGACCTCCTGGACGAGGACGTCCACGATGTCTCCACGATCCATCACGTCCTCGATGTGCGCGACCCGGCCGGGGCCCACGTTCGAGACGTGGAGCAGGCCGTCCGTGCCCTTCTTGAGCTCGACGAAGGCGCCGAACTGGGTCGTCTTCACGATCTTGCCCGTATACGTGTCGCCAACCTCGGGCGACTTCGTGAGAGCGGTGATCGCGGAGATGGCAGCCTCGGCCTTCGTACCCTCCGTCGCGTAGATGAGGATCGTGCCGTCCTCCTCGATGTCGATCTGCACCTCGTAGTCGGCCTCGAGCGCGCGGATCGTCTCGCCGCCCTTGCCGATGACCATGCCGATCTGCTCCTGGTCGATCTTCACGGACGAGATGCGGGGAGCGTGATCGGCGAGTGCCGAACGGGGCTCGGGGATCGCTTCCAGCATCGTCTCGAGGATGGACTCGCGGGCCTGCTTGGCCTGCGAGAGGGCCGATCGCATGATCTCCTGTGTCACGCCGGTGATCTTGATGTCCATTTGCAGGGCGGTGATGCCGTCCCGCGTCCCGGCGACCTTGAAGTCCATGTCCCCGAGGTGATCCTCGGCACCCTGGATGTCCGTGAGGATGACGTAGTCGTCGCCCTCCTTGACGAGGCCCATCGCGATTCCCGAGACGGGTGCCACGATCGGAACGCCGGCGTCCATGAGGGCCAGCGTCGAGCCGCAGACCGACCCCATCGACGACGACCCGTTGGACTCGAGCGTCTCCGAGACGAGCCGGATCGTGTACGGGAACTCCTCGAGAGAGGGGATCACGGCCTCGAGCGCCCTCTGCGCAAGCGCGCCGTGACCGATGTCGCGACGCTTCGGGCCGCGCATGAAGCCCGTCTCCCCGACCGAGAAGGGCGGGAAGTTGTAGTGGTGCATGTAACGGCGCTGCTGCTCGCGGGAGAGGTCGTCGATCCTCTGCCCCTCCTTGGTCGTGCCGAGCGTCAGCAGCGTCATGATCTGCGTCTGACCGCGAGTGAAGAGCGCGGAGCCATGGGTGCGCGGGCTCACCCGCACCTCACATTCCACGTGCCGGATCTCGTCGGCGGCCCTTCCGTCGGGCCGGCGCTTGTCGATTGCGATCTTCTTGCGGACGAGGTCCTTGTAGACCGCCTCGGCAGCGCGCTTTACGAACTGCTTCGTCATCGAGTCCTTCACCGCGGGCTCTCCTTCAGCCGGAGCGGAGCCGACCGGGAACGGGAGTTCGAGCTCCTCGAGTATCCGGCCGAAGAGGAGGTCGCGCTTCGCAGAACGCAATACCTTCGAGTCCTGTTCTGCATCCGTGAGCTCCTGCAGCTCCGCCAGGAACTGCTCGCGGACTGGCCCTTCGACTGCGGCCAGCCGAGCCTTCTCGATGATCGCCGCGAAGCTCGCGCGGATCTGCGCCCGGCGGGTCATATCGTCCTCGGTCGCGTTCATCGTGATCGCCGGCGACACCTCCTCCAGGAGAGCATCGATGACGGCCGACGCTTCGCGGAGGCCGTGCTCCGCGATCGCCGCCCGAACGGCGTCGCCATGTGCCGCCTCGAGCTCGGCCGTGAGCTCGAGGTCGACCCACTTCGGCTTGCCGACCTGCGAGCGGAGCTCCTCGAGCGCCTCGCAGATCTTGCGGATCTCGGCGTGCGCGAGCTCGAGCGCCTCGAGGATCGTCTCCTCGGGAACCTGATCGCCCCCTGCCTCGACCATCGTCAGTGCCTCGCTCGTCCCGACCACGACGAGATCGAGCGTCGACTCGCCGAGCTGCTCGAGCGTCGGGTTGACGACGAGCTCGCCCTCGAGCCGTCCGATCCGGACCGCGCCGACCGGGCCGAGGAAGGGCAGCGGCGAGACCTGGAGCGCGGCCGACGTGCCGTTGATGCAGAGGATGTCGTGAGGTGTCACGAGGTCGGCCGAGAGCGTGGTGCACACGAGGTGCACCTCGTTGCGGAAGCCCTTGGGCCAGAGCGGCCTGATCGGCCGGTCGATCATGCGAGCCGTGAGGGTTGCGCGCTCGGTTGCGCGGCCCTCGCGCTTGAAGAACCCGCCCGGAATCTTTCCGGCGGCGTACATCCGCTCCTCGACGTCGACCGTGAGGGGGAAGAAGTCCGCGTCCGGCCGGGCATCCGCCCGACCCACCGCGGTCGCGAGGATCATGGTGTCGCCCGAGCGGCAGACGACGGCGCCATCCGCTTGCTTGGCGAGCTTGCCCGTCTCGAAGACGATCTCCTGACCGCCGACCTCGACGGACACCGTGGCGATGCGCCCGGTGCCAGCGTGACCGGTAACTGTGCTCATGTGAGGTATCCCTCCACCTTTCCGTTGTGGTCGGAAGGTGGAGGTTTGAGTCAGCCCCGCTCCGTCAGGGCTCGCTCAAACTTCCACCTTCCCTCGTCGTGAGCGCCTATCGGCGCAGTCCGAGCTCCTTGATGAGGGCACGGTAGCCCTCGATGTCCTTTCGTTGCAGGTAGTCAAGGAAACGGCGACGGCGGCCGACAAGCTTGAGCAAGCCCCGACGTGAGTAGTGGTCCTTGGGGTGAGTCCGCAAGTGTTCGGTCAGATCGTTGATCCTTCGAGTGAGAAGGGCAACCTGGACCTCCGCCGAACCCGTATCCGCCGGCCCTCGACCGTGTCTCTCGATGACTTCCAGCTTGACTTCCTTGGTGAGGCTCATGCATCTCCTCCTGCTAGACGACTCCGCAGTCCCCGCTCCGCGTGAAGGAAGAACACGTCGGGGCCGCGACTGCGGTCTCGGGAAGGGTAGCAGCGCGTGATTCGCTGGATCACGCGGGCGCTCGCGATCGCCGTCTTCGTCGCGATCGGGCTCGTCGTGCTCGACTTCGCCGAGCTGCTTGTGCCGGTGAGGACGGACGCGCAGGCCAGCATGGATCCGACGATCCCGGCATGTGACGGGCGCGCTTTGGCCGAGGGCTTCACATACAAGCTCCGTGATCCCGAGCAGGGCGAGGTCGTCGTGATCCACGCCGCGGTGGGTCCTGACGGGAGGATTCAACCGGACCGTGACGCCCGCGACCTCGTCCTCACGCTGAGGATCGCGGCAGTTCCAGGCGACCGGATCGTGGGGCGCGACGGGCGCGTGTTCGTCAACGACGTCAAGTTCGATGACATCGAGACCCAGCCGTTCCCGCCCGTCGACGTCGGCGGGGATCAGTACTTCGTGCTCGGCGACAATCGCAGCGCCTCGGTGGACAGCCGCCTGTTCGGCCCGGTGCTGCGGAACGCGATCTTCGGACGCGTGTTCGTCGTCTTTTGGCCGCTTCGAGACCTCAGTTTCCGCATGCACCCGGTCGCGGGCGTCCCGCCCGGCGCTGTCGACTGCGACTAAGAAGGCCGCGAAAGGGCCGTCAGGCGAGCCTTGCTACACCTGGTAACTCGGCGCAGCCCGCTGGGACGGCGGGCTTACGTGCGCTTGTGACAACTTGTAACTTGGCGCGATGAGACCGGGAGTAGCGGCGGGTCATCCGGCAACCGCCGAGGTCGGGGCCGAGATCCTCGCCGAGGCTGGGACGGCGGCCGACGCGGTCGTTGCGATGGTGCTCGCGTCGTGTGTGGCCGAGAGCGTCTACAGCGGCCTCCTGGCCGGATGCCACGCAGTCTGCTTCGACGGCTCGCGCGTCGTGAACCTGGACGGCTTCGCCGCCGTTCCGTCCGGGCGCGGCGAGCTGGTCGAGCTCCCGATCGCCTTCGGAAGCGAGCTCGTCGTGTACTCGATCGGGCCGGCCTCGTGCGCTGTTCCCGGCCTCCCGGCGGCGCTCGGCGAGCTGTGGGAGCGCCAGGGCCGACTGCCGTGGAAGCGGCTCGTCGAGCCGGCGCTCGGCCTCGCTCGACGAGGCGTGCCGCTGCCCGCGATGCACGAGCGTTCGCTCGAGATGCTCGGGGATCTGTACTCCGTCGGACGCGGCGCGGATCTCTTCGTGCGCGAGGGAAGGATGCTTCGCGAGGGAGAGACGCTCGAGCAACCCGGGCTCGTGCAGACGCTCGAGATGCTCTCGGAAGAGGGTGCCGCCACCGTGTACAGCGGCTCCCTCGCGGAGGCGCTTCTTCGCGTCGAGAACGTCGTTTTCACCGCCGACGACCTGCGAGACTACCGGCCCCGCTGGGCCGACTCCGTGGTCGTCGACTTTCGGGGACATCGCGTCGCGACGCGCGGAGGTCTCTCCGGCGTGCCCGGGCTCTTGCCGAGGTTTCCCCGCCTTTCAGGGCTTTCCGAGACGGAGCGCGTACTGACGCTCGTCTCCGCCCTGGAAACCTCCGAACGCGGCGGCGAGCACACGACGAACATGGTCGCCGTAGACGGACACGGCCGCGCATGCGTCCTGACGCACTCACTCGGTGTGGGCGCGGGTGTCTGGCTCCCCGATCTGGATGTGCAGTTGAACAACCTCCTCGGCGAGTCGGACATCGCGCACGGCGATCCGCAGCCGGGAGACCACCTTGAGAGCCGCATGGCGCCGAGTCTCGCGTTCGACGGCGAGGGCCTCGCGCTCGCGATCGGCTCCGCGGGCGCAACCAGGCTGCGTACCGCTCTTGCGACCGTGCTTGCGGGCGTCCTCGACGAGCGTCTCGACCCCGAGACTGCCGTTGCGCGGCCGCGCGTCCACCCCACCCCCGACGCCGTCGATGCCGAGCCCGGAGTCGACGAGCGAGCGCTACGAGACCTCGAGAGCCGCGGGCGCACGGTCAGGCGCTGGGAGAGCGTCCACCACTACTTCGGCGGCGTCAGCTGCGTAGGCCGCGCCGGGGCGGCGGGAGATCCACGTCGGAGTGGCGCCGCCGTCGGCCTCTAGGGGCGAGATCCTCGCGCTACTTCAGCAGCAGCTTGTCGATGCGCCGCGACGCGATCGCCAGCCCGACGAGACCCATAGACGCGAGGTACGCGACGTTGACGAGCTGGAATGCGCCCACGGTGCCCGTCGTCAGGGTGCGCACGAGCTCGATCCCGTGGTACAGCGGCAGGCAGCGGACGATCCACTCGAGCACCTCCGGGTAGACGGAGATCGGGTAGAAGGTCGCCGAGAACATGAACATCGGCAGCATGATCAGCTGAACCAGGTCGAAGTCCTTCCAATTGCGCATCCACGTCACCGCCGCGATGCCCGCACCCGCGAAGCCGAAGCCGATCACGAAGCACGCCGGGAGCGCGAGGAGCGCCCACCACGACTCGACGAGCCCGAGCAACGCGATCACGACGAGGAACGCCGCCGAGTAGAGCATCGCGCGCACGACAGCCCAGATCGTCTCCCCCACCGCGACGTCCTTCGGCCCGATCGGAGTCGCGAGGATCGAGTCGTAGACCTTGCCGTAGCGCAACTTCCAGAAGACGTTCGTAGCGTCGTAGAACGCTCCGTTCATCGCCGATGAAGCAAGCAGCGCGGGCGCCACGAACGCGGCGTACTCGAGCGTCTCCCCGTCGGACGTGATGTCACCGATGAACCGTTCGAGCGGATACACGAAGAAGAAGAGATAGAAGAGCGGCTCGAAGAAGCCGGAGACGATGATCAGCCAGGTCCGGCGATAGACCATCGCGTTTCGCTCCACGATCAACAGGCCGCCGAAGGTCCGGCGCGTAGGTGCGAGCAGGCGGGTGCGGGCGACGAGCTCAGTCAAACGACGAGCCTCCGGCGATACGTCATGCGTGCGAGAGCGAGACCGACGGCGCAGCATGCGAGCAGGTAGCCGACGTGCGCCAGCGCGCTCCAGAGCTCGACGTCGCCGAGCGTCAGGTCGCGGCACAGGGTCACGCCGTGCCAGAGAGGCGTGAGGAACGCCATCACCTCGAGCGGCGCCGGGAGATTCGAGATCGGAAAGAACGTTCCCGAGAAGAGGAACATCGGAAGGATCAGGAAGCGAAAGATCGCGACGAACGACGCCTCGGACTCGGAATGCGCGGCCCAGGCGGCGATCGGGAGCGAGAACGACAGCCCGACGAGCAAGGCAACCGGGATCGCGAGGACTCCCAGGGGGGACGCGATCGCGCCGAACGCCGTGATCACGACGAGGTAGACCGTGGCCGTCATGAGGATCCGGCCCCCGATGAACGCCTGGTGCCCGAGCAGGACGTCGCCCACCCGGAGCGGCGTGGCGAGCATCGCGTGGTACTGCCGATCCCACTTGATCGCCGAGAGCACCGGCCAGCTCGACTCGAACATGGCGAGCTGCATCGCGGTGGCCGCCATGAGGCCCGGAGCGACGAACTCCAGGTACGAGATGCCCTCGGCGAGGTCGGTCGAGCGATCGACGAAGACCCCGAGCCCCACCCCGAGTGCGAGCAGGTACACGATCGGCGTGACGACGCTCGTGACTGCAGTGCCACGCCAGACGCGCCTGTACTGCGTGAGGAAGAACTCGAAAGGCCGAGCGGCCAGCGCCAGCGACGTCATTCGACGAGGCTCCGCCCCGTCAGGTGCAAGAACACGTCCTCGAGCGTGCTTCTCCGAACCAGGATGCTCTCGGGTGTGAGCCCACGCTCGTGGATCCCGTGCGAGGCGGCGTCCCCGTCGTCGGTATAGAGGAGGACGCGATCGGGAAGTGACTCGACTCGGCTGACGAGACCCTCCGTCCAGTAGCCGAAGTCGTCCGGCCGACGGCCGTCGTCGAAGCGAAGCTCGACGACCTCGCGCGTCGAATAGCGTTCGATCAGCTCGCGCGGCGATCCCTCGGCCACGATGATCCCCTTGTCCATGACCACGAGCCGGTCGCAGAGCTGCTCGGCCTCGTCCATGTAGTGCGTCGTCAGGAGCAGGGTCACGCCCTGTCTCTTGAGGCGGTAGAGGCGGTCCCAGACGACGTGGCGGGCCTGCGGGTCGAGGCCGGTCGTCGGCTCGTCGAGCAGCATGACCTCCGGGTCGTTGACGAGCGAGCGTGCGATCGTGAGGCGTCGCTTCATGCCTCCGGAGAGCGGCTCGACCTTGTCGTGGGCGCGCTCCGTGAGCTCGACGAACTCGAGCAGCTCGTCGGCGCGCGCGCCGAGCTCCTTGCGAGGGAGCCCGAAGTAGCGGCCGTAGATGACGACGTTCTCGCGGACGGTCAGCTCCATGTCGAGCGTGTCCTGCTGCGGCACGACGCCCAGGCGCGCGCGGATGTTCACGCCCTCGCGCACCGGGTCGAGGCCGAAGACACTCAGGGTCCCGTCCGTCACCGGAGAAACGCAGCCGATCATGCGCATCGTCGACGTCTTTCCCGCCCCGTTCGGGCCGAGGAAGCCGAAGGCCTCGCCGCGTCGGACGTCGAAGTCGATGGCATCGACCGCGGTGAAGTCGCCGAACCGTTTGACCAGCCCTCGCGCCGAGATCAGGGGATGTCCGTTCTGGCCTGCCACGGTCCCCAACGTTAGATATTCGAGGAGGTTCAGAGCCCTACGGGTCTGGCCGCGGCCTCCTTGCGGCGCGCGTGTCCTCGACGTCGCGGGCGATCTGCTCGACGAGCTCGTCCTCGGACTCGAACACCGCCTCGTCGCGCAGGCGCTCCCACAGCTCGACCAGCAGGCGCTGGCCATAGAGATCGCCGTCGTAGTCGAGGAGGTAGGGCTCGATTCGACGCTCGTTTCCACCGTAGTGCGGGTTCGTCCCGATGGAGACGGCAGCTCGATGCCCGCGGGCCGCGCCCGCGTAGATCCCGTAGCGGGGGCAGGCGAGATCCGGCTCGAGACGCAGGTTCGCCGTCGGGTAGCCGAGCGTCCCGCCCCGTTGATCGCCGGCGACGACGGCGCCGTCGAGCTCGAACGGCCGGCCGAGCATCGCCGCTGCGGCGACAACGTCCCCTTCCGCGAGGCACGTACGAATCGCCGTCGACGACACGCCCTCGATCATCGGAGGTACCACCACCTGGAACCCGAGCCTCTCGAGCAGCGCCAGATCGCCCGAGCGCCGGACACCGAACCGGAAGTCCTCGCCTGCGACAACGCACTCGGCTCCGATCGCGCGGAGGAAGAGCTCCGCGAACGACTCGGGCGCGAGCTGCTGGAGCTCCGGAGTGAACGAAGCGACGACGACGGTCTCGATCCCCGCTTCGTCGAGGAGCTCGAGGCGGCGTTCGAGCGTCGTCAGGATCTCGACCTTGTTGCCGAGGGCAATGCGCGGGTGCGGGTCGAACGTGATGACGGTCTGCTCGAGGTGGGTCTCCCCGAGGGCTCGAAGGACGGAGAGATGGCCCAGGTGCACGCCGTCGAAGCTCCCGATCGCAACAGCGCGTGGCGTCGGCTCGAGCTTCGACGGGTCGTCGACGACCCTCACGACAGCCTCGCGAGCGCGTCGTCCGGCGGGATGATCACCTCGGAATCGGCCTCGTCGACGGCGAACGGCCCGATCTCGGTCCGGCGCAGCGTCCGGCAGTGCCCACCGAGCGCCTCCGCGATCGCGCGGATGTAGGTGCCGGAGGAGACCTGGAGCTCGAGCCGCGCGACGCCCGCCTCGTAGCTCTCGAGTCGAAGCTCGTGCACATGCATCGCGCGCACGGGCATCTCCACCGCGACGCCCTGCCGATGGAGCTTGTAGGCGCGCTCTCCTTCGATCTTGACCGCCGACGCGGCCGGAATCGGCAGGTCGACTCGTCCCTGGAGCCTCCCGAGCCCTGCATCGAGCTCTTTCTGTCCAGGAGCTTCGAGCTCTTCCACCACCTCGCCCTCGGGGTCACCCGTGGAAGTACGAGCCGAAAGGTCGATCTCCGTCACGTAGCGCTTGGCGAGACCCACGAATCGAGGCTGGAGCCTCGTCGCCGCGCCCGAGAGGAGCAACAGGAGCCCGGTAGCGAACGGGTCGAGTGTCCCCGTGTGCCCGGTCCGGGCGCCCGTACGCCGCCGTACGGCCGCGACGATCGCGAAGGACGTCGGCCCCGCAGGCTTGTCGACGAGGATGATCCCGCTGGGAGTGAGGGCACGGGGCGGTATGTCTCACCGCTCCGAGGCTGCACCGACCTGTGCGACGACCTCGCGAACGATGAACTCGGTGATCTCGTCCACCGAGAGCTCGCTCGAGAAGCCCGCCGCCTCGCGATGCCCGCCCCCACCCGACTTGCGCGCGATCGCGCTCACGTCGACCTCGTCCACGGACGAGCGGAGCGAGACCTTGTGCAACGGGCCGGCGTCGCGCGGGGGCTCACGGATGAGCGCCGAGACGAGCGCGCCCTCGGCCGAGCGCAGGAAGTCGATGATCCCTTCCGAGTAGGGCTCGCTCGCGCCGACCGCCTCGAAGTCCTCGCGCAGGAGATGCGAGACGAGAATCTCGCCTCCTTCGAGCACGCGCGCCCGGTCGAGCGCCCGCGCGAGCAGCTTGAGCTTCGCGAACTGGACGTTCTCGTAGACGCCCTGAAACACGCGGTGGACGTCCGCGCCGGCCTCGACGAGGTCGGCCGCGAGCCGCAGCGCCTTCGGCGTCGTGTTCGCGTACTGGAAGCGGCCCGTATCGGTGACGAGCGCGATGTAGAGGGCCTCGGCGATCTCGGGCGTGAGCGCGACCCCGAGCTCGCGAAACACGTCCGCGAGGATCTCCCCGGTCGAGGAGGCGTCGGCGACGATCAGGTTCACGTCCCCGAAGCGCGGGTTGTCGTGATGGTGATCGATGTTGATGGTGAACGGCGCGGCTTCGACGAGCCCCGGCTCGGCGCCCACCCGGCTCGCGCTCGCGCAGTCGACCGCGACGAGAACGCGCTCGGCGACGTCCGCCGGCCGCACGCGTTGCAGGCCGAGCTCCTCGAGCTCGAGGAAGCGGTACTCGCCCGGGAGCGGGGCCTCGCCGCCGAGAAACATGACCGTGTCCTTCCCCAGCTGCCGAAGCGCGAGCTCGGTCGCGCGGATCGATCCGAGGGCGTCGCCGTCGGGCGCTTCGTGCGACGTCACGAGAAAGCGGTCGTTCTCTCGGAGGGCGGCTACGACCGCCTGCATGTCAGCCGGGCTCTGCATCGGGATCATCGGGGGCGAGCTCGTCGATCAGCTTCGTGAGCCGAACGCCACGCTCGATCGCAGGATCGTATTCGAATGAGAGGACCGGGGTCCGGCGCGTGCCGAGCGCACGGGCGACCTGCGTCTGCAGGAAGCCGTGAGCCGCCTGCAGGCCGTCGAGGCTACGCCGCTGCTCGTCCTCCGACCCGAGCACGCTCACGAAGACCGTCGCCTGCGAGAGGTCGGTGGTCGCCTGCACGCCGGTCACCGTCACGAAGCCGATCCGCGGATCCTTCAGGTTCGGCACGGCATCGGAGAGGATCTTCCGGATCGCCTCGTTGACCTTCCGTCGACGTTCAGCGCTCGCCAGGGACGACCACCTCCCGATCGCTGCGAAGGAGCTCGAAGTCCTGCGACCCGAGGTAGCGGACGACGGCGTCGAGCAGGTTCTGCAGCTCGGCGTGCTCGCGCGCTGCGCACGCCACGGCGAGCGTCGAGCGCTGCCACAGGTCGTGGTGATCCACCTCTGCCACGGAAGCACCGAAGCGCTCGTGCAGCTGCGCTTTCGCGGATTTGACGTACTTCCGCTTCCCCTTGAGCGACTCCGAGCCCGGGAAGTGGAGCTCGACGGTGAGGATGCCGACGTAGCCGGTCGCCACGGCGCGGGCGTACTACTCGTCGTCGGCAGCTGCCGGCGATGCGGCCGCAACGGGCGCCTCGTCGAGCTCCGTGCGCTCGACCTCGCGCGTCTCGTACGCCTCGAGCACATCCCCTTCCTTGACGTCGTTGAACCCGTCGAGGAGGATGCCGCACTCGAAGCCCTCGCTCACCTCGCGCGCGTCGTCCTTGAAGCGCTTGAGCTGTGCGATCGACGTCTCGTAGATGACCGTGCCGTCGCGCACGACGCGCACCTGAGCTCCACGGCGTACGACGCCGCTCGTGACCATGCAGCCGGCGATCGTGCCGAGCCGGGAGACCTTGAAGAGCGCTCGGACCTCGGCCTCGCCGAGCGTCTCCTCCGTCTGTACCGGCGAGAGCATCCCGACGAGCGCCTGCTGGATGTCGTCGGTCAGCTGGTAGATGACGCGATACGTGCGGATGTCGACACCCTCGCGCTCGGCGAGCTGACGCGCCTCTGCGCTCGGGCGTACGTTGAAGCCGATGACGAGCGCGTCCGATGCCGACGCGAGGTTCACGTCGTTCTCCGTGACCCCGCCGACCCCGGTGTGGATGACGTTCACGCGGACCTCCGTGTGCTGGATCTTCTGGAGCTCGCCGAGCAGCGCTTCGACCGAGCCCTGGACGTCGCCCTTCAGCACGATGTTGAGGTCCTGCACCTCGCCCGCCTGCAGGTCGTCGTGGAGCGTCTCGAGGGAGACGCGCCGCCGTGGGCGCTGGGCGAGCTGCTCGCGCCTGAGGCGCTCCGCGCGCACGTTCGCTAGGTGCTTCGCCTGGCGTTCGTGCTCGACGACGCGCACGAACTCGCCTGCCGCCGGCGGATGGTCGAACCCCAGGATCTCGACCGGCTCTCCGGGCCTGGCCTCCTTGACCTTCTCGCCGCGGTAGTCGTAGAGCGCGCGCACTTTCCCGGATGCGTCGCCGGCGACGGCGGCATCCCCGACCCGCAACGTTCCACGGTGCACGAGGACGGTGGCTACGGGCCCGCGTCCGACATCGAGCCGCGACTCGATCACGACACCCGACGCCTCAGCAGCGGGATTTGCGCGCAGATCGAGCTCGGCGTCCGCGACGAGGAGGATCTTCTCGAGGAGGTCGCCGAGGTTTTCCTGCTGTTTCGCGGAGACTGCAGAGAACTGCGTGGTCCCACCCCAGTCCTCGGGCTGGAGCCCTTCCGCTGCCAGCTCGCTCTTCACCCGATCCACATTCGCGTCGGGCACGTCCATCTTGTTGACCGCGACGACGATCGGCACCTCGGCCGCGCGGGCATGTGAGATCGATTCCTTCGTCTGCGGCATGACGCCGTCGTCCGCCGCGACGACGAGCACGGCGATGTCCGTCACCTTCGCGCCGCGGGCACGCATCGCGGTGAAAGCCTCGTGGCCCGGCGTGTCGAGGAACGTGATCCGCCGTCCGTCCACCTCGGCCTGGTACGCGCCGATGTGCTGCGTGATCCCGCCGGCCTCGGTGTCGACCACCGACGTCTCGCGGATGGCGTCGAGCAGAGTGGTCTTCCCATGGTCGACGTGCCCCATGATCGTCACGACAGGTGGTCGCGGAGCGAGGTCCTCGTCCTCGTCGTCGAACTCGGTGGGCTCGAGTTCCTCCTCGGCGGCGTGCTTGATCGTGATCTCCCGCCCGAGCTCTGATCCGATGACCTCGACCTCCTCGTCCGAGAGCGACTGCGTCGCCGTGCGCATCTGCCCGAGCGACATGAGGATCTTGATGAGCTCCGGCATCGGAACGCCGAGCGCGTGTGAGAGGTCCTTGACGGTGGCGCCCGACTCGACCGTCACCGGCCCCGTCGGTGGTGGCGCCGGTGCCTGGCGCGGCTGGGCGGGGGCACTCGAACGATCACGCGCCTGCCGCCCCTGGCTGCGCGCTCCGCCGCCCTCGATGACGACGCGCCGCTTTCGTCCGCCGGGTCCTCCTCCCCGGGGGCGAATCGGGCGATTCGGTCTGTTTCGTCCGTCGGCCATCAGCGTCTAGTTTAGAGCGGGAAGTCCCCTAGACTTCCTCGCCGCCGCCCTCCTCGAGTGCGTCTCCCGACTCGTCGGCGACTTCGAGCGCCTCCGAGGTCACCTCGGCCTCCGCGTCTTCGACCGCCAAGGTCACAACGGGGACGGCAGCCTCGACGAGCGCCTCCTCGCGGGGCTCCGCTGCATCCGTCGCGGTGAGCGCCTGATGCGCCGGCACACCGCAGTAGCGCGAGCCCGGGAGTGACGCGTTCGGACAGCGCTTGCCGTTCGAGAGCACGGCCGCGCAGCGTCCCGAGTACTCCTCGTCGTCCTCGGCTCCAGCATAGGCCGCATCGGCTTCCGCCTGCGCGAACTCGGCCTCGGACTGGATGTCGATCTTCCAGCCCGTGAGCCGCGTCGCGAGCCGAGCATTCAGTCCCTCCTTGCCGATGGCGAGTGCCAGCTGGTCGTTCGGGACGATGACGGTCGCTTCACGGGTCTCGTCGTCGATGTACACCTCGCGCACGCGGGCGGGAGAGAGCGCCTTGGCAACGAAGCGGGCCGGCTCGGTGTTCCAGGGGATGATGTCGATCTTCTCGCCGCGCAGCTCGGAGACGACCATGCGAACACGCGATCCGCGCGGACCGACGCACGCACCGACGGGATCGACTCCCTGCATGTGCGACTCGACCGCGATCTTCGAGCGATACCCCGGCTCGCGGGCGACGCCACGGATCTCGACCAGTCCGTCCGCGATCTCGGGCACCTCGAGCTCGAAGAGCGCGCGGATGAGCTCGGGGTCGCGGCGGGAGAGAATCACCTGAGGGCCCTTCGTTCCCGACCGCACCTCGGCGATGACGGCCTTGATGCGGCTGCCCTGCTCGTAGCGCTCGCCGTCGACCTGCTCCGAGCGCGGGAGCAGGGCCTCGACGCGGCCGAGGTCGACGAGCACGTTGTTCCGGTCGCCCGCCTGCTGCACGATCCCGGTCACGACCTCGCCCTGGCGATCGACGTACTCCTCGTACATGATCGCGCGCTCGGCCTCGCGAATGCGCTGCTGGATGACCTGCTTCGCGGTCTGCGCCGCGATCCGGCCGAAATTGTCGGGCGTGACGTCCGTCCGCACGATCTTGTCCGGCGGGACCTGGGACCAGTCGAGCTCGAGGTCCTCGTCGGTGACGAGCGTGTGCTGACGCTCGCCCGTCTCCTCCTCGATCTGCTCCAGCTCGGCGATTCGCGCCTCGCGCGCCTCGTCGACGAGCCGCACCTCGATGTCCTCCGGGATCTCGATCCCGTAGACACGAAACTCGCCGTCGCCGTCGAGCTTCACCTCGGCGTGACGCGTCGCTCCGGGTGTCTTCTTGTAGGCAGCTCTCAGCGCGTCCTCGAGCGCGGTGATGAGGATCCCCTCTTCGATCCCCTTCTCCTTCTCGATCGTCTGGATGCCTTCGATGATCTCCTGGCTCATGTCGTCAACCCCTCGTCGATCAGATTGCCCCGCACGATGACGTCGTACGGGATTCGCAGCGCCGCCTCGGCCGTCTCGACGGTGACCGCGTCATCGGCAACGGCGGAAACCTCACCGCGGATACGGGTTCGTCCCTCGATGTCGACCTCCGTGCGAACGGAGACGCGTCGTCCGACCGCGGCCGCAAAGTGAGCCGGCTTTCGGAGCGGGCGCTCCGGGCCGGGCGAGGACACGTCGATCGTGTACTCCGCGCGGTAGGCATCGAGTGCGCGCGTAACACGCTCGCAGAGCGCGTGATCGACACCCGCCGGATGGTCCACCCAGACGCAGAAGCGACTCGGCGAAAGGAGCTCGACCGCAAGGACCTCGACTCCTGGCACGCGCAGCTCCACCTCCGGGGTGATCTCGTCCTGCAGCGTTCGTTCTCGTGCGAAGGTCGCGGTCATACGTTCGTGGTGGTCCAGCCCTCCTCAACAAAAATGGGCGCCGGGCGCCCATTTCGTGAAGCCGGTGAAATGTGGTGAAAAAAGGATAGCACCTCACATGGGTGCCTCGACCGAGGGCGGCCCTCAAGCGTCGAGAACGACCGTGACGGGCCCGTCGTTCACGAGAGACACCTGCATGCGAGCGCCGAAAACACCTCGTTCGACACGAACGCCCGCCGCCTCGAGCCCATTGGCGAACGCTTCGACCAGCGGCTCCGCACGGTCGGACTGCGCGGCGTCGGTGAAGCTCGGCCGGTTGCCCTTCCGCGTGTTCGCGATGAGCGTGAACTGGCTTACGACGAGTGCCTGCCCTCGGACGTCGAGGAGCGAGCGGTCGAAGCGTCCTTCGTCGTTCTCGAAGATGCGGAGCTTCGCGACCCTGTGGGCGAGGCGCGCCGCGGTGCCGAGCGCGTCGTCGGCCGCGACGCCCACGAGCACGAGTACACCGGCCCCACACGAGGCAACCACATTGCCCTCCACGGTCACCGACGCTTCCCGCACGCGTTGCACGACGGCACGCACTCCGGGATTCTCGCGGCGGTAAAGCAGGAGCGCGAATCGGCCGATACATCGGGCGATGGAAGCCGCTGCGCACCCCTGGCCGACACTCGGTGTGTTGATGCTCCGCGATGGTCTCGTCGCGAAGGCCGAGCTCGAAGCCATCCTCAACGAGCAGCGCGACTCGCGCCAGCAGCGCATGTCGGGACACCGGCTCGGCGAGATTCTGATCGAACGCGGGCTCGTCACACCGACAGACGTCGCAAAGCTCGTGGCAGAGCAGTACGAGTTGCCGTTCACCGAGCTCGACACGACCGACATAGAGGTGCACGTCGCCCGTCGGTTCAGCGAGGAGCTCGCCAGGCGCATCTCTGCGATTCCGATCAACACCCGCCCGGACGGCTCGTGCGTCCTCGCGATCGCGGATCCAGCGACGGTGCTGTTCTCCGACGAGCTCCGCCGTGTACTTGGGCCGGCCCTTCAGTTCGTCGTCGTCGGGCCGGACGCAATGGAGGCGGCGATTAGGTTCGTCTTCGATCGTGCCGACGAGCAGGCCGGTGCTCCCGAGGTGCCGGAGCCCGGGTATTTCGAGGGCACTGTTCTCGAGCTTCGTCCGGAGGATCCCGCTGCCGTCGTCGCACCGCACGCGTCCTCGCCGATCGCCGCTCATGCGTCGCCGACGACCCACCACAGCCCACCGCTCGGAGCCCTGCTTGTTCGTGAGGGGCTCCTGAGCGAAGACGAGCTCGATGCAGCGCTCGCGCAGCAGCGCCTCTCGACGAGCTGGCGGCTCGGCGAGATTCTCGTGAATCGCGGCCTCGTGACACCGGCTGGAATCGCCCGCGTCATCGCAGAGCAGTATGAGCTCCCGTTCGTGGATCTCGCCAATGCCTACGTCGACCCCGCCGTCGCATCGCGGCTTCCGCGAGAGATCGCCCGCAACTTTCCCGCAGTCCCCATCGCCGAGGGCTCGGACGGCTCGCTTCAGGTCGCGATCGCAGATCCGACGAACGTCTACTACTCGGACGAGCTTCAGGACTCGCTCGGAGTTGCGCTGACGTTCGTCGTGGCCGCGCCGGACGCGATCGACGGGGTTCTCGACTCCGTCCACGAGCCTGCGCCGGACCCCGAGCACGCAGAGGCGTACGGCGAAACCGACACGTCGGTCGCGTCGTTTGCGTTCGATGACGAGTTGCCAGCAGCCGTCGAGGTCGGAGAGGTCGTCGCCGAGACCGGCGACGATCTCCCGGACTTCGATTACGGTACGGGCGCCGTCGACGGCGTCCTGGTCGACGAGACCGTGGCCGAGTCCGACGACCTCACCGCCGGCCTCTACGAGCACGTCGTTGCGGAGGAAGCGACGGTCGAGGAGACCGTGGTCGAAGAGCCGGTCCTCGGGTGGCTTCCGACCTGGACGACCGAGATCAAGCTCGTGGACGACGAGCCCGAGCTCGGCGACGAGCCCGAAGCCACCGATTCGGACTCGGACGATCTGACCGCGGCGCTCCTCGCCGAGGTCGTACAGACCGATGAGCTCGACAACGCTGAAGAGATCGGCGATACGGCGGAGACGCCCGGGACCGTGACGTATTGGGAGCACGACGAGGAGGTCGCGCCAGAGCCCGCGCCGGTGATCGCATTCGTCGAGCACGTCGTCGTCGAGGGCGAAACGGACGAAGCGGAGGTAGCCGAGGAAACCGAGGACTCTGAGATGTCGAGTCCGATCGAGGAGCCCGTCCAGCTCGAAGCAACCGCTTCCACTGCTGACCTCGAGGATGTCGACGTTACGGTCGAGCACGTCCTCGGGCTCGGTGCGACGGCCATCCACTTCTCGCCGAACGACGGTGAGTACCTCGTGCGCGCGCGAGTCGACGGCAGCGTGCGGGAGCTCGGCGTCGTACCGAGGAACGACATGGAATCGATCGTCGAGCGCCTCCAAAGCTCGGTCGCCGTGCGGGTGCAGGTCATGCCGACGGCGAAGGGCGACAAGGTCACGTTGTTCCCGCTGGAAGGGATCACCGCTCCGACGGAGCTCGGCGAGCTCGGACTGGCCATGGATAGCTATGCCTCCGTCCGCGATGCATTGGCTCGACCCTCCGGTGCATTCGTGGTCTGCGGTCCGGTCGGCAGCGGCACGACGACCACGCTCTACGCCGCGCTCAGGGTACTCAACACCCCGGACCGGGTCGTCGCGACGATCGAGGACCCGATCGACCACAACCTTCTCGGCGTCGATCAGGTGCAGGTCGACGTTACGAGCGGCGCCACCCTTGCCGATGGTCTCCGTACGTTGCTCGCATCCGATTTCGACGCCGTGCTGATCGGGGAGATTCGCGACCGCGAGACCGCCGAGGTCGCCTTCGCAGGGGCACTCGCGGGCCGTCACGTCCTGTCGGCGCTGCGCGCTCCGGGTGCCGCCGCGGCGATCCGGCGCCTACTGGAACTGGGGCTCGAGCCGAGTTCGGTCTGCGACGCCCTCACGTGCGTCGTCGCCCAGCGTCTGGTTCGACGCGTATGCCTTGACTGTCGGGAGACGCACTACGCGACCGAGTCCGAGCTCGCCGAGCTTGGACTGCCGCTCGAGGGCAATGGACCGCGCCTGCTCGCTCGAGGGCGAGGCTGCAAGTTGTGCGACGGAACGGGCTTTCGTGGCCGCGCAGGAATCTTCGAGGTCATGAGCGTGACCGACGAGATTCGCGCGCTCGTGGCGGACGACGCCTCCGCGAAGAAGCTCCAGCGAGCTGCGCTCGCCGGGGGGATGCGAACGCTGCGCGAGGACGGAGTCCGGCTCTGCCTCGAGGGTGTTACCACGTCTGCCGAGCTTCAGCGGGTCCTCGGCACCGAGAGCAGCGGCTAGTCCGCGGCCGCCTGGTCGAGAGACTCCCCCTCGCTGCTCGTGCGGGGACGTAGCGACCTTGCGATCTTGATGTGCGGCGTCGCTTCCTTGCGTCGCCCCTGATTCACGAGGGCGCGTCCCAGCGCGTAGTGGGCGAACTCGTCGGCGGGAGCGAGCTCGACGAGGGCGCGAAACTCGGCTTCCGCCTCGGCCCACCGGCCGATCCGAAAGTAGGCGATCCCGAGCGCCTCACGGATCGAGCGCGACTGGGGCTCCCGCCGCTTGGCCTTCTCGAGCGGGACGGTCGCCTGAGCGGCCATGCCGTTCCGAAGGTGTTTCCGGCCCAACTGGAACAACTCGTAGGTCTCGGTCAAGGCGTGTAGCGCCTTGTCCGCGAAGCGGACCCGTCGATGCGGTGAGGGGGAAGCCGTTTCATCCCGACGAACCCCCGCGGAGGGAGCGCACCGACACGAACCCTCGGAACCGCGCCCACAAGGGTAGCTCCGAGCGAGCGCGCCCGAGGAGCTCCCGGAGCGCCCTCCGTGCCGCGTCCGCGTCGCGGCGCGCGTTTCCGGGCGGCCCGAAGCGTGCCCGTCCCGCCGATGCCGTGAAGAATGCCCCGTCGAGACCGAGCTCGTCCTCGACAGAGGTCCGCAAGTCGTCCAGCGTCGCACTCGGCGCGACGACGATCCCCTGATCGCGGAGGAATGCCTCGAGCTCGAGGCGGCTTGCTGCCGCGATCCGCCGCGGATCCGCCGTGAGGTAGCGGAGCCTGCGCACGACCCACTTCGACATGCCCACGATTCCCCCGCCGAGCGCGGCGAACAGGACCGCGAGACCGAGCAACGATGGCCTGTTCCCA
>DATAEF010000102.1:0-36730 GCA_036258155.1 Gaiellaceae bacterium
CCAGAACAGCTTCGGAATCTTCTTCTTGACCGCTGAAGAGAGCAGGCTCCCGGACCGCTTGAGCTCGGCGTTGGTCTGTTGCCATGGATCCTTCATGCCGAGGTAGTAGCCGGCCACGACGAGCATGTAGAGGTCGTCCCACCAGGAGATCTTGCCCGCGTAACGCTCGTCCCAGAGAAGGCTCCACGCGAGCTCCTTCGGCTTCACCTTGTCGGTGCGGTAGAGGATCGCATCGAAGCCCCAGTCGGCCGGGATCCCGTACTGCTTGCCCTTGTACCGACCCGCCTTGACCATGTTCGGGTTGAGGTCCTTGAGGTTCGAGATCAGCTTGGGGTTCCAGGGCTGCACGAAGCCGCTTTCCGCGAAGTCCCTGACGTAGCCGACGTACGGGCGGACGACGTCCGGCTTCAAGCCTTGAGACATCTTGGCCAAGGCGTTCGTCTCGCTCGTCATGTTCGTGAACTTCGGCTTCTCACCTGGATACTTCTTCAGGTACTGCGCGAACATGGCTTGGCCGCCGTCGTACCCGTATCCGGCCCAATCGAGCACCTGGAGCTGACCACTCTCCGCGGATAGCCGCTCGAGCGCCGCCCCGGCGACCGAGGCCCGGCCCGCGAGGAGACCCGCTCCACCCGCGACTACCGCGAGCTTGAGTAGTTCCTCGCGGCTGAGCCGCCGCTCACTGAGATCCTGGCCGTTGCTCATCTCGATCCTCCTTCGTTGAAGCCTGCCCCTGATGGACACATCTCGGCTAGTAGCTCGGTGGGCTGATGATCCACATCACCTCCGCGACGTCGCCGCCGATGTTCGTCAGGCGATGCGGCGTGGAGCTGCGGTAGTCGATGGAGTCGCCCGTCGCGAGCTCGAACATCTCGGTTCCGAGCTGGAGCGAGACGATCCCAGCCAACACGACGAGCAGCTCCTCGGAGTCGCCGTGGGTGTAGGGCTCGTCGCCCGTCGAGCCGCCGGCATCGAGCTCTCCGAGCACGACCTGGAGATGCTCGAGGGGCCGGGGCGTGAGCATGTACTTCCGCCCGAGCGTGCCGAACGTGAGAGCGGGCCGCGCCTCGCGCCGCAGGACCCGGGGGCGACTCGTCGAGCCGTTCGGCTCGAAGAGATCGGCGACGTTCACGCCGAGCGCGGCGGCGATCCGCTTGAGCGACGCGACGCTCGCGTTCGCACGGCCGCGCTCGACCTGGCTCAGGAAGCTCTCCGAGAGCTCAGCCCGATCGGCAACCGTCTTGAGCGTGACGCGGCGCAGCCGACGGATCGCGCGGAGCCGCTCGCCGACATCCACACCGGTTCTGTCGATCGCTGTCTGAGAGCTCATCGAAGAAAACTGAAGCGACACTACTGCGCTCTTCAGACCGATGCAAGCTCCTCCCTGGGTCTAACTGCTCGCCGACTCGTCAGGAGAGCTTGTTCACGAGGCCCGTGACGTAGAAGGCCGTCCCGACCAGGATGGGGAGCGCGGCGATCGCGAGTGCCACGATCGCGAGTCGTCTTCGCGTTCCAGACAGGCCGACGAGCGCCAGAGCAATTCCCGCACCGGCGATGACGAAAGGGAAGCCGAGCCACAGGAAGCCGATGCCGGGTACGAAGCTCAGCACGCTCAGGATCGCTCCGATGACCGCCGCACGCTCCGGCCCACGGTTCTCGGCACGCGGGACGACCGAGCCGAAGAGGAGCACAGCGACACCGCTCGAGAGCGCGACGCTGACCGCGAACGCCACCGGGTCGACGAGACCCGTATCGGGGCTCTCGGACTCGTTCCCGACCAGATGGTCCAGCGCCATTGCGGCCGAAGCAAAAAGAAGACTGGCAAGGCCGATCCAGGTGTCGCGCGTGACACGACGACCGGCGGCTGATCGCTCCACGAGTCAACGATACTCAGCAAAATGGAGACGTATCGCACACCCGACGAGCGGTTCGACGAGCTTCCGGGATACGCGTACGCGCCGAGGTATATCGAGCAGGACGGCGGCTTACGGATGCACTACGTCGACGACGGGGCCGGTGATCCCGTCCTCCTCCTGCACGGAGAGCCGACGTGGGCATACCTCTATCGGAAGATGATCCCGACGCTCGCCGGCGCCGCGCGCGTGCTCGCGCCCGATTACTTCGGCTTCGGGCGCTCGGACAAGCCGACCCGGATGGAGGACTACTCATACGACTTCCACTTCGCCTCGATCGCGCGCTTCGCGGACGAGCTCGAACTCCGCGAGACGACGGTCGTCGTCCAGGACTGGGGCGGCCCGATCGGGCTCCGCCTCGCCGTCGAGCGGCCGGATCGCGTTTCGCGGCTCGTGATCCTGAACACCGGCATCGGCGCGGGACGCGCGCCGTCGGAGGAATGGCTTCGCTTTCGCGCGCTGGTGCGACGGGTCGGAACGGATCTCGTACCGGGCCAGCTGATCCGGATCTCTACCGTCGGCGGGCTCGACGACGACGTCGTCGAGGCCTACAACGCGCCGTTCCCGACACCGGAGTCGAAAGCCGGCGTTCTGGCCTTCCCCGAGCTCGTTCCGACCGAGATCGACCATCCCTCTTCCGCCAAGATGCTCGAGGTGCGCACCGCGCTGGCGCACTGGGAGCGGCCGGCCCTCGTCCTCTTCTCCGACTCGGACCCGATCTTCTCGCCCGCCGCCGCCGAGCGCATGGCCTCACGCATTCCCGGCGCCGGACCGGCCGAGATCGTCGAGGGCGCAGGCCACTTCCTCCAGGAGGAGAAGGGCGAGGAGATCGCCGAGCGGATCGTCCGGTTTCTCAGCGCAACGCGGGCAGTTCGCTGACGTCCCCGTTCGAGGTGTCGGCTCCGTCCCACTCGGTGCTTCGCTCGAAACCGCGGACGGCGTACCAGACCGACCATGCGACGAGCAGGATGGTGAACGGTGCACCCGTGGCGATCTGGACGGCGGCGAAGCCGCCGATGCTCCCGCTCGTCAGGAACAACATCCGGATCCCGCTCCGCGCCAGCAGGTACACGCCCCAGACGATCGACTCGATGCCGAACACGCGGCGGTATGTCCGCGATGACTTGACGACCGGCGGGAAGGGGTACCACGCATCCGCGAACACTCCCGCGAGGGGGCGTCCGATGATCGCCGAGCCGATGTTGGCGACGCCCCAGATGGCGCTCATGAGTACGGGCTGAGCCAGGTAGACGACGGCGCTGTCGGCGACCAGCCCGACCACAGCCTGGACGATCACGAACGCGACCGAGACGAGCGCAAGAGCTCCTGCCCTCCCCCGCCTGCGTTCGTACAGGTCGAGTGCGATCCCGACCGCGCTGGCGAAAGCGATCGCGACAACGAGGTTCCCCAGCTTCCAGCCCACATAGAACGCCACCACTGGGCCAAAGGCCTCGCGGGCGAAACGCGGAGCGCCGGCGAGGAAGATCGAGCGAAAGCTCGGCTCCGGAAGACCCCGCTCGCGGATGTCCGCGATGGCTGCCGGCCCCGCGTTCAAGCGACCTCCCGTGTGGCGTCGCGGAGCCGCGTTTCCTGCTCCTCGCACCAGGCGACGTTGAACTCAGCGTACGCGATGCCGTACCGGAGCACGAGGTCGACGAACGGCGGATCCTCACCCGGACGCGCGTCGATCTCCCGCAGGAACGCCAGGAACTCCTCGTGGCCGATCCGGCGCAGCCGGACTTGTTCGAGCGCCTGCTCCAGCGGGAGGGCGTCGGCAAAGAAGAGCTTCAGCAGATTCTCGTCGCGGAGCTCGGGCATCTGCGCCGGCGCCTCCAGCCAGCGAACGAGCTCAGCCTGCCCGGCCTCGGTCAGGCGGTACTCCTTTCGCTTCCGGGCGCCGGTAGGAGAGCTCGTTCCGTCGACCAAGCCGGCCTTCTCGAGGCGACGGAGCTCGGGATAGATCTGCCCGTAGCTCGCGGCCCAGAAGAAGCGCGTCGATTGGTCGACGATCCGCTTCACGTCGTACCCCGTCTGCGCGCCGAGGCCGAGCATCCCGAGAATGACGTACGCGGTGCCGCTCAGCGTCTCCATACCGCGGAAAGATATATCATGACGATATATTCGTCAAGTGAGAGCGATCTGCTGGGAAAGCGCTGTCGCCGACGAGTTGCCTCAGGAGACGGTCCAGGTATCGCCCGAGTGAAGCAGGGCGGCAAGGTCGCCCTCGCCTGACGCCTCTCGCGCGGTCTGGAGCTGCTCGTTCATGAGATCGTCGTAGACCGGGCGGTCGACGCTCCGGAATACGCCCAGCGGAACAGCGCCGTCGGTCTCGAAGGTAATCCGGGAAAGTGCGAACGCAAGGCTCGCCTGCGAATGCGCCGCGTCGTGGACGAGGAGCGAGTTCTCCCCCGCCTCCGCGACGTCGACGACGCGGAGCGAGCCGTCCGGGTACTGCTGCACTCCGCGCTCGCCGTCGGCCCCGAAGCGGATCCGCTCCCCGTGCTCGAGGTAGATGCGGTTCCCCTTCTCCTCGCGTACGAAGTCGAACGCGCCGTCGTTGTAGATGTTGCAGTTCTGGAGGATCTCGACGAACGCCGCACCACGATGACGCGCGGCCGCCCCGAGCACCTCGGTCAGCCCCTTCTTGTCGGTGTCGATTGCGCGAGCGACGAACGACGCCTCCGCGCCGATGGCGATGGAGAGCGGGTTGAAGGGATGGTCGAGCGATCCCAACGGAGTCGACTTCGTGACCATCCCGAGCTCGGACGTGGGCGAGTACTGCCCCTTGGTGAGCCCATAAATCCTGTTGTTGAAGAGGAGGATCTTCAGATTGACGTTGCGGCGGAGCGCGTGAATCAGGTGATTGCCGCCGATCGAGAGGGCGTCGCCGTCACCCGTGACCACCCAGACGGACAGATCGGGACGCGTCACCGCGAGACCCGTCGCGATTGCCGGCGCACGCCCGTGGATCGAGTGCATGCCGTAGGTCTGCATGTAGTACGGGAAACGGGCCGCGCATCCGATCCCGGAGACGAAGACGATCCTCTCGCGTGAGAGCCCGAGCTCCGGCATGAAGCCCTGAATCACGTTGAGGATCGCATAGTCCCCGCAGCCCGGGCACCAACGCACCTCCTGGTCGGACTTGAAGTCTTTCGCCGTGAGCTGGACGAGGTTGCCGTTGCCTTCCGTCACGAGTCCACCAACGCGGTCATCGCCTCTGCAAGCTCAGCTGCCCGGAACGGACGGCCGCGAACCTTGTTGTAGCCGACGGCATCCACCAGGTACTCGGCGCGGAGAAGCATCCTCAGCTGGCCGAGGTTCATTTCGGGGACGAGAACCTTGTCGTACGCGCGAACGACGTCGCCCGTGTTGCTCGGGAACGGATTCAGATGGCGCAGATGCGCGGTTGCAACGCTGCGTCCGCTCGAGCGCACGCGCCGCGCGGCCGCACCGATCGCACCGTGCGTCGACCCCCAGCCGAGGACGAGCGTGTCGGCACCGTCAGGATCGTCGACCTCGAGCCCGGGGATGTCGGCCGCAATTCCCGCGACCTTCGCCGCGCGCAGCTGCACCATCAGGTCGTGGTTCTCGGGGTCGTAGGAGACGTTTCCGGTCTCGTTCTCCTTCTCGAGCCCGCCGATTCGATGCTCGAGACCCGGTGTCCCGGGGATCGCCCATGGTCGCGAAAGAGTCTCGGGATCGCGTTTGTAGGGCAGGAAGCCTTCGGCGTCGTTGGGCTCGGTCGTGAACGCCGTCGAGATGTCCGGAAGGGCCTGCACATCGGGGATCAGCCACGGCTCCGAGCCGTTTGCCAAGTAGGCGTCAGAGAGCAGGAACACGGGCGTGCGGTACTTGATCGCGATTCGCGCAGCCTCGATCGCAGCGTCGAAGCATCCCGCAGGCGTCGAGGCGGCGACGACGGGCACCGGCGACTCCGAGTTCCGCCCGAACATGACCAGCAGCAGATCGGCCTGCTCCGGTTTCGTCGGCATGCCCGTCGACGGGCCGGCCCGCTGGATGTCCACGATGACGAGCGGGAGCTCGAGCGTGACTGCCAGCCCCACCGTCTCGGACTTGAGGACGATCCCCGGGCCGGCCGAGGTCGTGACCCCGAGCGCGCCTCCGAACGCAGCCCCGAGCGCAGCCCCCGAGGCCGCGATCTCGTCTTCGGCCTGGAAGGTGCGTACGCCGAACTGCTTGAGCTGGGCGAGCTGCTCGAGAACGTCGGATGCGGGCGTGATCGGATAGGCGCCCAGGAACAGCGGGAGATTGGAGAGCCGGCTCGCGGCGACCAGGCCGTAGGTCAGCGCCGTGTTCCCGGAGACCTGGCGGTACCTCCCCGGCTCGAGCTTCGCAGGCGCGACCTCGTACGAGACGGCGAAGTCTTCGGAGGTCTCGCCGTAGTTCCATCCCGCCCTGAAGGCCTTCGTGTTCGCCTCGGCGATCTCGGGCCGGCGCGCGAACTTCGTCTCGATGAACGAGAGCGTCCCCTCGGCCGGCCGGTGGTACAGCCAGGACATGAGCCCGAGCGCGAAGAAGTTCTTCGAGCGCTCGGCCTCCCTGGACGTGATCCCCTCGACCTCCTTGAGCGCTTCGATGGTCATCGACGAGAGCGCGACCTCGTGGACGTGGAAATCGGAGAGCGACCCGTCCTCGAGCGGGCTCGACGCGTACCCGGCCTTCTGCAGGTTGCGCTCGTTGAAAGCGTCGGTGTTGACGATGATCGTCCCGCCCTTCGCGAGGTCGGAGATATTGACTTTGAGCGCAGCCGGGTTCATCGCGACGAGCACGCTCGGCTGGTCTCCCGGCGTGAGGATGTCGTGGTCGGCGAAGTGGACCTGGAAGCCCGAGACGCCCGGCAGCGAGCCGGCCGGTGCGCGGATCTCGGCCGGAAAGTCCGGGAGCGTCGCCAGGTCGTTCCCGAAGACCGCAGTCTCGCTCGTGAACCGATCGCCCGTGAGCTGCATGCCGTCGCCCGAATCGCCGGCGAAGCGGATCACGACCCGTTCGAGCTGCTCGACGGGCTTGGAGTTGGCCACAGGCGAGGTATAGCTGACGCGGAGGAGGACCGGGATCCGTGAGACGCGCGCTGCGTCGCCGAGTCAGCGTTCACTGGGAGTGCGGGCTTGGCGGCGGCGAGCGCGGTAACGTCGAGTCTTGAGCCGATTGCCGCAGATCACCATGGAGCACCACGTCCCAGCCTGGTTGCGCGAGAAGTCGTAGAAGGCGAAGCCGCAATTGCGGCAAGCCTTGAGCCGGCTCCAGCGACCGTCGAGCATCGCCTGCATCGCCGCTGCGGTGATCCGCGCGAGGGCCCCGTCCCCGCCAGCGGCCGCCACGGCGAGCTCGGCTGATCCCGACGGTGTGGCGCGCAGCTCGATGCGCCCGCGCCGCGCGGCTCGATTCAGCTCATCGGCAGCGGCGGCGTCTGCAGGCCGGTCGTTGTTGGCGTGCAACAGCGCATGTAGTGCTTCGCGAAGCACGAGTGCGCGCTTCAGATCGGCGCGCGTCAACCGCGCTGTACGTCCCAGAAGGCCCTGCTCGGCAAGCCAGTCGCGAAGCCCCTGCGGTGAATCGAGGAGTTCGCGGGTGTACTCCTCGTCGGACGTGTTGACGAAGAGCTGGACGAGCCGGAGATCGTCCGGCGCAGCATTCGGGACGTCGTATCGTGGCGTCTTCGACACCAGTGTTTTCCTTTCATTGGTGTTGTCAGCCTATATACTCGACTCCACCGTATTGGTTTCGCAGGTGTTGCACCCGTCGACGCACGAACCACCGAACCGGAGCCGAAGATGAACGCGTGGCTGAGAGGACTCTTCGCACTCGCGCTCCTGCTGGCGCTTGCCGGCGCCGGCTGCAAGGACGAGGAGTCTCCAGTCGCAACGGAAGACCTCACAAAGCCGGGCGCTCTCGGAATCTGTAGCGAGCCGACGAGACCGCCGATGGAGTACCGGGGCCGAGACGGGGTGCTCAGGGGGTTCGAGATCGACCTGCTGGACGAGATCGCGCGCCGCGTCGATCTCGAGCCGGTATGGGTCGACACGAGGCGCTCGCTGCTCGTCGACGCAGTGGCGGACGGCACGTGCGAAGTGGTCGCTTCGAGCCTACCTGTCGATTTCGGGGATCAGAAAGTAATCGGCGAGATCGCGTACCTGGGTGTCCCGATCTCCTTGCTCGTCCGAGACGGCGAGGAGCCTCCGCTTGCCCGCGGCCTCTGTGGACGTCCCGTCGGCACGTTCGCCGGGACGCGTGAATCCCGCATCCTCGCGGAGTACTCCGAAGTCTGCGAACGCAACGGTCGACCGTCGGTCGACGAGGTGACGGTGAAGGACGTGCCCGAGGCGCTGAGCCGGCTCGAGGCTGGACGAATCGACGGACTGCTCGACGAGGTTCCACTCATCGGTTGGTACTCGACGTTGCAGACCGACACGTTCGACGATGGGGGGACGCTGCCCGCCGTGAAGGTCGACTATGCGATCGGCTATCCAGCCGGTAAAGACAGCATCTTCTGGGCCATTCGCGGCGCCCTGCAGACCATGCACGACGACGGCACGTTCGTCGAGTTCCTACACCGGTGGGGTCTCGACGAAAAGGGCGTCGAGGGGCTTGCGCTGTACTCGTGACGGCAGCCACGCACGACGCCCTCAGTGGACGGCCGCGAGCGCCGATCTGCGCCTCAACTCAGGCGGTAGACGATGCGGCCGCGGGTCAGGTCGTACGAGGAGAGCTCGATGCGAACTCGGTCGCCGGGAAACACCCGGATGCGATAGCGCTTCATCCTGCCCCCCATGTACCCCAACGCTTCGTGCCCGTTGTCGAGCCGCACTCTGAACATGCGGCTCCGCAGCGCCTCGATGACCTCACCCTCGACCTCGAGCTTCTCTTCTTTGACTGCCATCAGTACTCCTTGGGTGAGAAGCCGTGGCCGCTCGACGCGGCCACGGCTAGGACATGCCGCTACGCGGCGGTGAGGACGACGTTCGTCGCCTCGGGGCCTTTCGCGCCCTCGCGCGGCTCGAACTCGACGCGCGCGCCCTCGGACAGGCTCTTGAAGCCGTCACCGGCGATGTTGCTGAAGTGCACGAACAGGTCCTTCGAACCCTCGTCGGGGGTAATGAACCCGTACCCCTTGCTGTCGTTGAACCACTTCACGGTTCCGCTTGCCATAGAAAACACCTCCCTTACCAAAACTCACGAACGGGCTGGAAGGCGCACGCGCAAACCGGACTCGCTCTTGATTGACGCCAGAACGGTAGCAGTCGAGCAGCAGACCTTCGAGCGCTAGGGGGATTCTGCCGCCGACTCGTCAGTCGTGCGCGTCGCTCGCGATTGCCCGAGGGCAAGCCCGGCCGCTGCCCAGACGGTGAACGCGAGCCAGTGCACACCGATGACGTCGGTCTGGAGACCAAGCAGCAGCACCGCGGCGAAGGCTGCCGCCAGCCATGCCTCTCTCCGCCACAACCCGATCACCAGCGCAAGGCTCCAGAGGACGAACGCCACGGCACCCGCGACTCCCGCGTCGACCCCGAGCTCGGTGTACGTCGACTCGCCGGCGCGAATCTCGACCCCCGTGCGCTTCGCTACCACACCGGCGTTTCCGAGGCCGTAGCCCTGCGGGTGCCTGAGCACGACGCGCACTCCGTCTCGGAGGTTCCGCAAGTGGCTCTCAGTCGACGCGTCTTCGGTGGGGATAGAGCGCCTGGCGAATGGCCCCTCGTTCCTCGCGTTCTCGCGGAGCCACTCGAGCTCCTCCTTGGTGTAGCTCGTGGACGGGCCGACCGACGGGTACGTCACGAGGAAGAGGGCACTGACCCCGACCGACACGACGGCGAGCACTGCGGGCGCAATGCGACGCTGGACGAGTGCGAGCACCACGAGGCCGAACGCGAGCGCTGCGAACGCAGCGCGGGTGTGCGTGTACAGAAGTGCGGCGTAGACGAGCACTGCGAGCAGCGCCCAGTACCAGCGAAATGGCCGGCCGACGACGTAGATGAGCGCGACGACGAAGAGGTAGGCGGTCGCGAGCGGTGAGAGAAACGTCGAGACCAGCCGCCTGATCGGGTTCTCCTCGTCACCGGTGTTGTAGACCCAGTTCTCGGGAAGTCCCGATAGGCCCTCGTAGTCCAGCCCGAGCTGCTCGCGGTACCAACCCGGAACTCCGGATACCCGCCACGACTGGAGCGGGATGAGCGCGAGATCGACGAGACCCACGACCGCGACGACGATCGCGGTGAGAGCGACGAGCCAGCCGATCCGCCAGCGTTCCGCCCACGCGACGCCCAGGAGGCGTCCCAGCGCATACGCGGCGACAGGGAACAGATGGTGGCGAAGCGCGAGCAACTCTCCGCGAGTCGTCGCCTCGCCCTCGAGCCAGCCCTGCGGAAGGAGCCAGTAGACGACGATGACGATCGCGTAGGACGCGGCCAGCACGTCGGCCGCTTTGACCGGAGGAAGTCGCCGCACATGCCACGCGACCACACCGAGCGCGATGAGGAGAAGTGCCTCCTTCCAGGCGGCGACGACGTCGAGGGTCGTTCCGCGGACCCGCAGCTCCCAGAGCTGGGCCATCGCGACGTTGTGCAGCGCGAGGCCAACGACGAGGACGACGAGGACGACTCCGGTGACTCGACGCGCGCTAATCGACGATCGCCACCAACGTCAAGCCGAGGTTGACGATTCGCACGCGGCCCGGAAAGAGCGCGCGAAAGCTCCTTCCCGAGAGCAGGTGGATCTCGGTCGCGAAGCTCTTGCCCACGCGGCGATACGCACTGTGCGCGATCCTGTCGGGGAGCCAGTGCACGATCGGCAGCCGCGTGTGGACCTCGATCGGGAAGCGACGGTTCGGTGTCGCTATGAACGCGCGGCGGCCGACCCGGACGGCCTCGGACACGAGCTCCCGCTGGCGCTCGCGGTCACCGACGTGCTCGATGACTGCATTCGAGAACACGATGTCGAACTCGCCGTCTCCGAACGGGAGCTGGCACGCGTCACCCTGCATGTAGCGGATCCCCGGGTAGCGCTTCCGGAAGGCGGAGCCGTCGTGAAGCCCGAGTGCAGTGACCCGCTCGGGCCACGGATAGTGCTCCTCGAAGAAGTTCAGCGTTCCGCAGCCGTTGCCCTCACCGAACGCGAGCTCGTCTGCACCGACGTCGAGCACCGAGGTCTCCGCGGTCGGGTGCAGCTCCTCGAGGAAGAGGCGGAGCTTTCGGTTGCGCGAGCGCAGCGAGACCTGGTCGACGAGCCGCACCGGCGGTAAGTATGGGTCAGACCCCGCGGGGTGCGAGCTCAGGGCTACGCTCCTTCGCGTGATCGAGGCGGTCGTCAGACCTACGGGTGTCTACTCGCTGAAGCTCACCGCACGGTCCGACGGCTGGGAGTCGCGGCTTCCCGATGGCCGCTGGGCCTCGGCGATCCAGCTCGCCGACGGCACCGTCGCCGTTCGCGCGTCGTGCGAACCGGCGCTCGAGGAGGCGCGGTTCGTCCTCGCTCTGGGCGACGACACCACTGGATTCCATCGCCGTTTTGCGCGCGATCCCGTCCTCGGCCCTACCGTCCGGGCACTCCGCGGATTGCGGCCGAAGCGCAAGGCGACGGTTGCCCACGCGACACTACGGGGCATTGCAGGTCAGCTCGTCCAGTCGAGTCGTGCCCTCCAGATCGAGCGGGCCGTGATCCGAGCATGTGGCGACGACCCGCCAACCCGCGACTCGCTTGCCCGTCTCTCTCCGGCCGAGCTCGTTCGATGCGGGCTTGCAGCGAGTCGAGCTGCCACGCTCATCCGCCTCACTCGAACGCTCGATCTCGAGAAGCTGAAGGTCACGCCCGATACCGCACTCGCCCGGCTACGCCGTGAGCGGGGCGTCGGCCCTTGGACCGTCGGGGTTATCGCGTTGCAGGGGCTCGGGCGCTACGACGCAGGGCTCGTGGCAGACCTTGCGCTCGTGAAGCTTCTCGCATCGTTGCGCGGACGCTGGCCCGCGCCGGAGGAGACAGCGGAGCTGCTCGAGCCGTACGGCGAGTGGCAGGGACTCGCGAGCGTCTTTCTGCTCCAGGGATTCAAGCGCGGTTTGATCCCCGGTGCGAGCATCGATCGCGCACGCGCGGTCCGGGCTCGCGCGAGTCACGCGGCCTGACGGGCCGCCGTACACTCCTGCGCATGGTGGACGAGCGGAAGATCGCGATCCTCGGCGCGGGTCGGATCGGCGAGTCGCTCATCTCCGGACTGCTCTCGTCGGGTTGGCGCGAGCCCGCTGAGATCGCGGCAACCGGCCGGCGCGCCGAGCGCATCGCGGAGCTCCGCGAGCGGCACGGTGTGGATGCGACGCTCTCGAACCACGACGCAGCTGCGGGCGCTGCTCTCGTGGTTATCTGCGTGAAGCCGCAGGACATCGACGTGCTCCTCGGAGAGATCGGCGGACTCATCCTCCCCGAACAGACGGTCCTGAGCGTTGCCGCCGCGATTTCCACCGCGAGGATCGAGGGCCGACTCTCACCGGGAGTCCCGGTCGTTCGCGCGATGCCGAACACGCCTTCGACCGTGCACGAGGGGATCGCAGGGCTCTGTGCGGGCGCACACGCGAGAGACGAGCACCTCGAGCTCGCAGAGGAGGCGCTCTCCCACCTCGGCGCCGTCGTGCGCGTGTCAGAAGCCTCGATGGACGCGATCACGGCGGTCTCGGGCTCCGGTCCCGCCTATTTCGCGCTCCTCGCGGAGGCGATGATCGAGGCGGGGATTCTGCTCGGCCTCTCGAGGGAGATCTCGACCCAGCTCGTCGTACAGACGATGCTCGGCACCGCAAAGCAGCTCCGGGACGAGAAGATGCACCCGGTCGAGCTTCGGGAGATGGTGACGTCCCCGGGCGGAACAACGATTGCAGCGATCAGAGAGCTCGAGATGGCGGGCGTGCGAGCCGCGTTCCTGAACGCGATCCAGGCCGCGATGGTGCGCGCCCGCGAGCTGGCCGCCGGCGAGCAGTAGAGCGAACATCTCGCTCTACGTCGGCAGCAGCCGCGATTCGAGCGCAGCTTCGAACCCGCGCTCGCGCGCAAGCATCTGGAGCGCGAGCACCGTGTCCGCGACCGGCGTGTCCTCGAGGAACTCCGTTCGAGCATCGAAGTCGGCGACCAACGCCCGGATCGCCTCGTCGTAGCCGGTCGCGTCGCCGGCTGCGAGCGCGGCGACCGTCTCGGTGACAGCGACCGGAAACCCGTCGACTCCGCCGAGCGTCGCGCCGAGCTCTAAGGCAGCGTCGTCCTCTCCTAGCACGAGCTCGGCCAGCGCAGCCGCGTAGCGGCCGATCGGGCTCTCCGATGCCGCCGCGCCGGCCTCGAGTGCCCAGCGCGCGTCCTTCTCTGCACCCGCAAGATCGCCCGCGATGAGCCGCGACTTCATCGCCCCGATCGGGCGGCCCCAGCTCCCGGGCGGCGCGTCGGGCCAGCTTCGACGGTAGGTGTCCGCTGCCCGTAGGAGCCACGTGTGGCTCTCATCCCGCCGGCCGAGCATGAGCAGCGACAGCCCGGCTGCCCACGCAGCGTTCCCCATCCGCGTTAGCTGGCGCTGACGCTCGTCCGGATCGGCGGGAAGCCGCGCAGCACCGTCCTCGTACCGCTCCTGCACCCGCGCTGCCCGTTCCTCCCAATCGACCATCGCTCCGGAAGTATCGTCTCGCCGTGGCCGAGCTCCGCGAGGTGGTCTACGTCGACGGTGTCCGCACGGCGTTCGGCCGTGCCACGCCGGACGGCTACTTCGCGAAGACGCGCGCCGACGACATGGCCGTCAAGGCCGTTCGTGAGGTGCTCCGCCGCAACCCACAGCTCCCGCCAGAGCGGGTCGACGACGTCGTGTTCGCCGCGACGGCGCAGGTCGGCGACCAGGGGCTGACGCTCGGGCGTGACGTCGCGCTCCTCGCCGGGCTCCCGACGACGGTGCCCGGCTTCGCCGTCGACCGGATGTGCGCGGGCGCGCTGACCGCGACGACAGCGGGAGCGGGCGAGATCGCAATGGGCGCGGCGGACGTCGTCCTCGTCGGTGGGGTCGAACACATGGGCCACCACCCGATGGGCGAGGACGTCGACTTCAACCCGCGCTTCGTCGCCGAGCGGATCGTCGACGAGTCGGCAGCCGTGATGGGCCAGACGGCCGAGAACCTCCACGACACCTTCCCTCAGCTGACGAAAGAGGCGGCCGACGCCTATGCGGTCGAGTCACAGCGCCGGGCTGGCAACGCCTGGGACGACGGCGTGATGGACGAAATCGTCGTCCCGATGTCCGTCTTCACGGACGAGGGCTGGACGGTCGCGGCGCGCGACGAGTTCCTCCGGCCGGATACGACGGTGGAGGCGCTCGCGGGCCTGCGGACGCCGTTCCGTGCGGGAGGACGGGTCACCGCCGGAAACTCCGCAGGGCTGACGGACGGTGCCACTGCGGCGCTCATCGCCTCTGCAAGCGCCGCAGAGGAGCTCGAACTCGAGCCGAAGATGCGCCTCGCCGGCTTCGCCTACGTGGGGGTGGAGCCGGAGTTGATGGGTCTCGGCCCGGTTCCGGCAACCCGGCGCGTGCTCGAGCGAGCCGATCTCCGTATCGAGGACGTCGACCTGTTCGAGCTGAACGAGCCGTTCGCGGTGCAGGTGCTGACGTGGTGCGACGGCGTGGGCGTCGATCCCGACGACCCGCGCCTGAATCCCTACGGCGGCGCCATCGCCTGCGGCCACCCGCTCGCGGCGACCGGCGTACGGCTCATGGCCCAGCTCGCGCGTGGCTTTCGCGACCGACCGGGCTCTCGCTACGGCTTGACGGCGCTCTGCATCGGGCTCGGCATGGGCGCCGCGATCCTCTGGGAGAACCTGCAGAACGGTGGCTAGCAACCCCACCGAGTTCAAGCTCCAGCGGCTGGACACGCGCGTGGGCCCCGTCGCTCTCGTGACGATGGACAACGGCGAGGACTGGCAGAAGCCGAACACCTTCGGTGAGGGGGCGCTCAGCTCGCTCGAGGCGGTCCTCGGCCGGCTGCGCACGCGCGACTGGCGCGGGATGCTGCTCACCGGCAAGCCGTTCGTCTTCGCGGTCGGCGCCGACATCGACGAGTTCGGAGAGATCACGCCCGAGCGTGCACGTCTCGGAGGTGAAGCCGGGCACGAGCTCTTCGGCCGGATCCGCGACTTGCCGTTCATCACGCTCGCCGCGATCAACGGCGCGGCTCTCGGCGGAGGCGTCGAGATCGCGCTCCATTGCGACTACCGCACGATCGCGTCGTCCGTCCGCCACTTCGCGTGCCCCGAGGTCTTCCTCGGGCTCATACCCGGCTGGGGTGGAACGCAGCTCGTGCCGCAGCTCGTCGGAGCGGAGCAGGCGGTGAAGTTCATCGTCGAGAACCCGCTCCGCCAGAACCGCATGCTCAGAGCGCCGCAGGCGCTCGACGCCGGCTTCGCGGACACACTGCTCGAGCCGGTCGAGTTCCTCGACGAGTCGCTCGCGATGCTCCTCGAAAAGATCGAGGACGGAGCCGGAAAACGTCGACCGGCAGCCGATCTCTCGGACGCTGCCGAGGTCTGCCGGAAGGCGCGGGCCAGGCTCGACGGCCAGCTCCACGGCGCCGCCCCCGCGCCGTACCGCGCGCTCGACCTGATCGAGGGCGCCGCGTCCTGGCCGCTCGAGGAGGGCTACAGAGCCGAAGAGGACGCACTCGCCGACCTTCTCCCCGGCCCGCAGGCGCAGGCCTCCGTCTACGCGTTCAACCTCGTCGAACGGCGAGCGAAGCGTGCTACGGGCGTTCCCGGAGTCGAGCCGCGTCGCATTCGGAAGGTCGGCGTCGTCGGAGCAGGACTGATGGCACGCCAGCTCGCGCTGCTCGTGCTCCACCGGCTCGAAGTGCCCGTCGTCCTTCGCGACCTCAGCCAGGAGCAAGTGGACGAGGCGCGATCGTGGATCGCGGACGAGCTCGGCGACCTCGTCCGCAAGGGCCGGCTCGGTGAGGGCAAGGCAGGCTTCCTCGCTTCGCTCGTCGAGGGCGGCACCGAGTGGGTGGTCTTCGCCAGCTGCGATCTCGTGCTCGAGGCCGTTTTCGAGGAGCTGACCGTCAAGAAGGAGGTCTTCGGCGAACTCGAGCGCGTCGTCTCGCCCGAGTGCGTGCTCGCGACGAACACGTCGTCTCTCTCGGTGACGGAGATGGGCGCCGATCTCGAGCATCCCGAGCGGGTCGTCGGCATGCACTTCTTCAACCCGGTCGCGGTGCTCCCTCTGGTCGAGCTCGTGCGAACGCCACAGACGGACGATGCGTCACTTGCGACGGCCTGGGTGGTCACGAAGGGGCTCCGCAAGACTGGAGTTCTCGTCCGCGACGCGCCGGGGTTCGTCGTCAACCGCATCCTCGCCCGCCAGGGCGCGGTCGTGACGGATGCACTCGATCACGGGAACTCGGTCGACGAGACCGACGACGCAGTCCTCAGGCTCGGCATGCCGATGGCGCCGTCAGTGCTCCTCCAGCTCGTCGGGCCCAAGGTCGCGAATCACGTTCGCCACACGCTCCACGACGCCTGGCCTGACCGCTTCCCGCTCTCGGCGACCCTCGAGAGCCTCGCCGTAGGTGGCGAGCCGGTCGTCGTCGAGCACGCACCGCGAACCGTCGACGAGATCCACGAGGCCGTGCTCGAGGCGATGGCCGACGAGGTCAGGCACATCCTCGAGGAAGGTGTCGTTGCCGAGGCTGCCGACGTCGACACGTGTCTCCTCCTCGGCGCCGGCTTTCCCTTCTGGCTCGGTGGGATCACGAAGCACCTCGACCAGACTGGTGTGTCGCAACGGGTGGTCGGTCGCCCGCTCGCGGACCTCGCCGCGACCCCTGCGTAGACACCTCGGTCCGGCTCTGAGGTATGCTCTTCCCGTACCGCTCGCCGGCAATCGGGCGAGCGTCAACTCTTCGGAAGGAGCGGCACGGTAGTACGTGCTGCGTGAATGCACGAGGCAACGACCATCCCGGCGCTGACGTCGGACACCCCCGAGAACCTGACCGCCGCCGCTCACCGTGCGGAGAGCTGGGTCGGCGAGCCGTTCCTGCTACCCGACGAGGACGCGGTCGCCGCACTTGCTCCCGGCACCGCACGCAGGGCGGCGCTCGACGACGCGCTCGCGGAGTTGGACCGTGGCATGGAGCGCCCTTCTCGGCGCTGGAAAGTGAAGTACGGGCTGATGCTCGGTCTCGAGCGGGTCCTGACCGAGAGCACGCCGCGCACGGCGTCAGGTACCGAGCTCCGCCGTCATCAAGTCGACGCGCTTGCCGGAATGCTCGCCGAGCTCATCGCCGCGACGCAGCGCTCGGCGGAGGAGAACGGGAACGGCGGCGGCAATGGCGCCGCTGCGGAGCCAGAGGTCGACGACGAGGCAGACGACGACTTCGACGCCGGCTTCGTCGAGGAGGGCGCCGCCGAGGCCGGCTTCCACGGCGCAGATCCTGGCGCAGTTCGCCGGTACCGCTTCCGCCATCCGACGGCCTCCGGGAAGACGATCGCCGCGGCCGGCTTCGTCGAAGCGGCTCGCGGGCTCGGCGTCCTGATCCTCACGCACCGCCGACTGCTCGTATCCCAGTTCAAGCGCGACCTCACGACCGAGGGCTACGCCGACCGCTTCGCGGACGCGGTGGTCAAGGGTACGCACGCTCCACGCGAGAACCCCATCACGATCCAGACGTACGCCTGGTTCGCGCGCCACGGCAGCGAACTGGATCGCGACACGTACGACCTCGTCCTCTGCGACGAGGCGCACACGGCACTCGGGGAGAAGACCAGCGCCGCCATCCGCGCCTTCCACGAGCCGCTGTACATCGGGATGACCGCGACCGAGCAGCTCATCGCGAAGCAGGTCTCCGACGTCTTCCCGGCTTCGGTCGACGACCTTCCGCTGGCCGACGCGGCCCGACGCGGGTTGATCGCGCCGCTACGCAACCTTCGGGTGCCGCCGGCGGCCGCGATCAACTCCGTCCCGATCGTCGGCGGCGACTTCGAGGAGCGCGCTCTCGCCGCGGCCCTCGACCACGAGGCGCTCAACCAGGCGGCGGCGAGCCTCTACCGCGAGCGCTTCGGAGCGACGCCCGGCATCGTCTACGCAGCCGGCGTGGAACACGCGTACAACCTCGCACAGGAATTCCGCGCGGCCGGCCTCAAGGCAGAGGCCGTTTCCGGGAAGACCCCTCCGGCGCGACTCGCAGAGACGCTCGCCGCGTACGAGCGCGGCGAGATCAACGTCCTGATCAACGCACAGCTGCTTGCCGAGGGGTGGAACTCGCCGCGAGCCACGGTGTGCATGCACCTCGCCCCGACGGCCTCGCGTCGCGTCTACCAGCAGCGGATCGGCCGGATCATGCGCATGCACCCACGCAAGGAGGCCGGCATCGTCGTCGACTTCGTCGCCAAGGGCTCGACCCACAACGACCGCGTCGTCTCGCTGCACGCCCTGCTCAATGCAGACTTCTATCGCGAGGGCGCTCGCGTGACTCCCGCTCCACGCCGCCGGCAGCAACGCCGCGCCCGTCGCAAGCTCTCGCCGGTCCCGTGGCTCGTCCCGGTCACCCCCGACGTCGGTCGCCGGCTTGCCGTTATCCAGCGTGAGTGGCAACGGATCGACCCGAAGTACCTCGACGACGACGAGCAGCGGTTCTGGGCGACCATCGCGGGTCGGCAGATCCGGTTCGACCAAAGAGCAGAGTTCGCCCGCAAGTTCGCCGAAGGACGTGCCGGCAAGGGCGCACTCGAGCAGTTCCTCGCGACCTGCGCGGCCGAGAACCCGAACCGCCGCCTGCGCATGACCGCGCTGCTCGACCGCGTCGCGACTCCGGTTGACCGGGCGGACTTCGACGACCTCGTCACGCTCGTGACCCAGGCACCGACCTGGGAGAAGGACCGGTCAGCGGGCGTTCGCGTGCTCCTGCGGGCAATCGGCGAGGAGAAGCCCGTGGCACCCGACCAGATCCTGGCGCGGTGGACGTGGCGACTTGCCCGTTCGACTCGCAAGGTTCAGGACCGCCGCGTCTCGACCGAGTTCCCCGAGGCGAAGCGACTGCTCGGAGCGGCTGCCAACTCTCGCGGGTACCGGCATGAGGAGAACGTCAACCGGCTCGTCCAAGTAGCGGCCGCGATGCCCCTTCCCGTGGGCGCCGCGCTCCTGGCGTCGGCCGACGGCTACACGCCGCGCGCCAACGCCGCGCTCGATCACGCCCGCGAAGAGCTCGGCACGATCGGCGAGATCGCCAACGCGCTTGCCGACAACCTCCCCGCACCGAAGCTCACCGCGCGCAAGTCGCGTCGGCGGCGCCGCAAGCGGAAGGGCCCGGCGCAAGTCGACGCCCCGACCGTCGAGGCTCCCGGTGAAGACGGCGCGAGCGCAGAGCCGATCGCGCTCGTCGCGGAGCCCACGGCCGCGCCTCCACTAGACGAGACGTCCGAGGACGCGGCCTAGCCCGGACGCGGGCGGCGTTAGCCGCCGCCGCCCTTCGGCTCGCCGTCTCCGTTCGCCTCGCGGTCCCGCAGGAAGCGGGTGATCTCGGCCGCAAGCGCGTCGCCCGAAGGAAGCCCTCCCGACTCCTCGATCCAGTCGAGCGAGTCCGAGCGGCGTTCGAGCTCCTCGACGTAGGCCGCGGTATCGGCGTCCGTCGCGACGGCCTGGGATACCTGCTCGACGTACTCGTCCTCAGCCTCGGCGAGCTCCCCGATGTCGATGTCGGCGGAGAGGACGCCGGCGAGTCGCTCACAGAGAGCCCGTGCCGCCCGCGGGCTCGGCGCGAGCTGGACATAGTGCGGAACGGCGGCCCACAGGCTGACCGACGGGATGCCCGCTCGCCGGCAGGCATCGAGCAGTACGCCGACGATCCCGGTCGGACCCTCGTACCGCGAGAGCTGCAGCCCGAGCTCGTCGACGAGCTGAGGGTCGGTCGCGGCGCCGGTGACGGGTGACGGTCGCGTATGCGGCACGTCGGCGAGCAGCGCGCCCAGCGTCACGACCAGCTCGACACCGAGGTCGCGCGCGAGGTCGGCGATGAGGTCGGTGAAGGCGCGCCAGCGGTAGTTCGGCTCGACGCCTACCAGCAGAACCGCGTCGCGGTTGGCTCCCGGAATCGGCGCGCGGAAGAAGGTGTTCTCCGGCCACTCGATCTTGCGCGTCTGTCCCTCCTCGAGCGAGACCATGGGACGTGTCGCCTGGAAATCGACGAAGAGCTCGGGGTCGATCTCGGCGAACTTGCGCGCGCCCCACAACCGCGCGAGGTAGCCTGCGGCGAGCGTTGCCGCCTGACCGCCGTCGTTCCAGCCTCGGAACGCACCGATGAGGACCGGCCGCTCGAGGGTCGGTCGCTCGAAGATCCTGAGCTCGTCGGCCACCCGACAAGCCTACTGTCGCGCCAGCACCGTCGGAGGGCGCCACAGCACGTACGCAAGCACGAGGCTGAGCGCCCAGATCATCGCCGCAAGGAAGACATGGACGAGCACGAGACCCCAGGGCAACGCACTGCGGTACTGAACCTCGCCCAGGATCGCCTGAGCAACGAGTGCGAGGAGAAGGAGGCCCCAGATTCGCACGATGCCCGGGTAGGTCGTGCGCAGTCCGCGGAGGAACCAGCCGACGACGAGAACCCCGATCCCGAATGCCGCCGCCACTCGCACGTGGACGTACACCGTCTCCGTGATGGCGACGCCGAGGCGCTCGACATCGGCGCTCGAGCCCGGGTGTGGGCCCGAGGCGGTGGCAACTGCGCCCGTGACGACGAGCAGCGCGCACGCAGGGAGACCGATCCAGCTCACGATTCTGCGGAGCCAAGGCGGATCTGCTGGCGGCGCGCGACCCGACACAAGGAGCCACGCCTCGAGCGCGACGACCACGGCGAGCCCGATGACGGCCAGCCCGAGGAGGAAGTGCGTCATCACCGCGAGTGGGTGCAGGTCGAGCGCGATCGTGAGCCCTCCCATTGGAATCTGAGCGGCGGCGACGAGGAAAGCGCCGAAAGCAGCGAGCCTGGCGGTGCGCGACAGCCCGTCCACTCTGCGCGACGCGAGCCATGTGACAAGCGTGAGCAGAATGCCGACGAGCGCGATCAGCCGGTTGCCGAACTCGACGAAAGCATGGAAGCCCTGCTCCGGGTACGGCTTGTCACCGCAGCTCGGCCAGTTTTCGCATCCGAGGCCGGAGCCCGTGAGCCGGACGAACGCTCCCGACGTGACGACGAGAAAGAGCGCGACACAGGACGAGATGGCCAGGTGGAGGAAGCCGCGCGCGGACATCGCGCGTGCGCGGACGACGGCGATGCTCACGGCTCGAGAACGACACCCGCGCCGGCTTCGACGCGCCCGATCCGATGACTCGGGAGACCGGCGGCCACGAGGGTCGCCTGGAGGACGGGAGCCCGCTCGCCGGGCATCGACACGAGCAGGCCCCCGGCGGTCTGCGGGTCATATGCAAGCGCCTCGAGGGCGGGATCGGCCTCGCTCTCCACGTACCCCGAGACGTACTCACGGTTCCTGCGATCGCCGCCGGTGCGGACGCCGGCTCGAGCGAGCTCGAGCGCCCCGGGGAGAAGCGGGAGCGCGCTCGCCTCGAGAATCGCGCGCACGCCGCTCCGGGATGCAAGTTCGTGCGCGTGCCCGAGGAGCCCGAAGCCCGTGACGTCCGTAACGGCAGAGGGAGCGAAAGGCCGTAGCGCATCGGCCGCCGCCTTGTTCAGCTCGACCATCGAATCGATCGCAGCGTCGAGCGAACCGGGTGGCGCGTCCCCATCGCGGACCGCCTGTAGGACGAGACCGGTTCCCAGCGCCTTCGTCAGGAAGAGCACGTCTCCCGGCTGAGCGCCGGCTTTCGACCAGACCGCATCGGGGTGCACCGTGCCGACGACTGCGAGCCCGTACTTGGGCTCGTCGTCCCGGATCGTATGGCCTCCCGCGAGAATCGCTCCGGCCGCGCGGACGCGCTCGTCCGCACCCGCCAGAATGTCACCGAGCATCTCCGTCGGAAGCTCTTCCGGAAACGCTGCGATGGAGAGCGCCAGGAGCGGCGCACCCCCCATTGCGAAGACGTCGTTCAGGGCGTTCGTGGCTGCGATCGCGCCGAAGATACGAGGGTCGTCCACGAGCGGTGGAAAGAAGTCCACCGTGAAGACGATCGCGCGATCGGCGTCGAGACGATAGACCGCGGCGTCGTCGGCGGCATCGAGACCGACGATGAGATCTTCGGCCTCAGCGGGCACAAGGCCGGCGAGGAGGGTCTCGAGGCGGCCTGCCGCGTACTTGGCCGCGCATCCACCCGCACGCGCGAGCGATGTGAGCGGAACGGTCTCCACTTTCTGAACTGTAGGCGCCCGCGGCCACGAAGCCGCGCGCTTCACGGGTTCTGGCGCGGCCGGAATCGCAAGCGGATTCCCGCCTTGAGCACCGGAAGGAGAGCGGGGGAAGACGGCGAACACCCGAGCGGAGAGATCCGTCCCCTTCTCCTCTCCCCCTGACGCAGCGGCCGCCGCCCCCTCGGCGGCCGCTGACCTTAGTGCTCCCGCGCCGGAAGTGCTTAGACTCGCCCGCGTGAAGTCGGCGCTCGTCACGGGCGGCTCGTCCGGGCTGGGGCTCGCCCTCGCCCGGATGTTGCGCGACGAGGGCTACGACCTGACACTCGTGGCGCGACGCCCTGAGCCGCTCGAGGAGGCAGCGGCCGAGCTCGGCGCGCTCGCCGTCGCCGCCAATCTCGGTGACGCCGACGAGTGCGTTCGCGTCGTCACTGCTCACGCGGAGCGGTACGGTGGCATGAACGTGCTGGTGAACTCGGCCGGCCTCGGAATCGGCGGCTCGTTCGCAGATCAGGACACCAAGCGGATCGGGCTTCAGCTCGACGTCAACCTGCGCGCAACGATGATCGTCACACGGGAGGCGCTTCCCCACCTGCGCGCGGTGCGCGGCCACGTGATCACGCTCGCGTCGATCGCCGGAACGATCCCGACACCTGGTCTCGCCGTCTACGGCGCGACGAAGGCCGCGCTGATCGCACTCACGAGCTCGATCAACCGCGAGGAATCCAAGCACGGCGTCCGGGCGACCGCCATCTCCCCGGGATTCGTCGCGACGCGAATGACTGATTGGACCGGGATCCCGGCCGAGGAGCAGATCCAGCCGGACGACATCGCAGCACTCGTTCGAGCGGTGCTGCACCTGAGTCCCCACGCGCGCATTCCGAACATCGTCGTCGAGCGCCTGGGCGACGACCCGTAACGGGCTACTCGAGCTCGTGCAGCGCGGTCTCGAGCTCGTTCACCGAGACCACGCCTTCGTACCGCTCGACGATCTTGCCGTCGGCGCCGACGAGGAACGTCCAGGGCTCGGTCTCGAGGCCCCACTCCCGCATCCAGCGGTTGAAACCTTTCGCCGGGTCGTTCCCCTCGTAGACCTCGACGTGGATGAAGCGAGTCTTCCCGCCCTCGAACCGGCTGGCGACCTCCTCCACGACGTCGACGACCGGACCGCACGTACGGCTGGAGCAGAACTTCGGCGTCGAGAACGTGACGACGAACGGCACCCTCGATCGAAGCGACTCGGCGATCGAGTGCTCGAGCAGCGACTCGTCGGGCGGCGTGCGGGTCGTGAGCTTCGCGAAGTCGCGGCCCGTCGAGGCGATCGTAGGCGTATCCGACGCGATCGCAGCGTCACCGACGTCCAGAGCCGAGTCGCTCTCGACCACGACCACGTTCCCGAGTGCCTGCACCGCTTTTGCGCCCCCCTCTGGCTCTGCGAGCAGCCAGTACGTGCCCGGACGGGGAAGCCGAAGGCGAGCAACGTAGATGTGACTGGCGTCGGCCACGTCGCCTCCGGGCACGCCGATCCGCTCGATCTTCGCGCTCGACTGGAGGAACGGACGAGCGTCCAGCCGATCCGCGACCCACACACGCGCACTCGGAAGCGTGACCACACGCTCCTCCGCGTCGATGACGAGGAACGAGACTCGGACGTCCCCGGGCTCGTGATTCGCCGTCCCCGAGACGATCGCCACGTCGTCGCCGGGCGCTCGCCAGAGCTCCTCGAGCGTCTTACCCCCTCCAGGGTCAGCGGCCGTGGTCGTCGGCTCCCCGCTCGATCCGCCGCAACCGGCGAGGAGCAGCAATGACAGCACGGTCAGTGCCGCAAGGGGGCGCATACGCGCCCGAGTGTAGCCTCGCCCTGGCTAGTGGCCCTCGGGCCAGGAGTCCCGAGCCCAACCCAGCCAGGCAGCCAGCAGCGCGAGGTTGACGAGCAAGAGCAGTAGTCTCGGCCTCATGGCGACCTCCTCTCTAGAAGCGGATTTCCTGGAGCGCCTCGGCGGCGTTCCGGTAGAGACGTGCGGCCTCGTGCTCGTCTCCACGACGAGCCGCGAGATCCCCTAGCGCAACCCACGCCTCCGTCCGGTGGCTGATCGACGCCATCTGCTCGGCAGCCGCGTCAGCCATTCGGAAGCACTCTCCCGCCTCATCCAGCCGTCCGCGCTCCAGCAGCGCTCGTCCCAGTACGAGCTGCGACGGACAGACTTCATGGAGGTAATCCTCGCGACCCTGCAGAAGCTCGAGTGACCTACGCGCGAGCTCGTCCGCCTGGTCGTAATCGCCACGGTTCAAGTGCACCCTGGCGAGCCCCTCGAGCGCCTGTGCGGCATCCGCGGGGGAATCGGAATCCAGCGCCCGCGAATAGGACGCCTTCAGGTGCTCGACGGCGTGCTCCTCGTCTCCCAGAAGGAGCGTGAGCCCGCCGAGCATCAGTAGCAGCCGCCCAACGTTTCGCTCGTCGTTCAGCTCCTGGTACAGCTCCCTGGCCCGCTGCGCGTAGTTGCGGGAGAGGACGTAGTGCCCTTGCCGCTGAGCGACGAGCGATGCCTGAAAGTAGGTGTTGGCGATGGCGCGGCGATCGCCCATGCTCTCCGCGAGCTCGAGCGCGCGCTCGACGTCCTCACGCGCGGCAACGTAATCACGCTGGCGGCGATGGCACCGGGAGCGCCACCCAAGGATGTCGGCTCGGAGGAGATCGCAAGGAAGATCTGAGCGCTCCGCGAGCTCCAGCGCCTCGTCGAAGAGGGCAATCGCGGTCGAGATGCTCGAAAGACTCCATCTGCACGCTCCGAGGCGGCACAGGACCTCCGCTCTGTCCACATCGGAGAACTCTGGACGCTCTGCGATCACGCGAGCGCGCTGCAGGAGATCGACTGCGTAGCCGACGTCGCCGGACTGCTGGAGCGCCCACGCCTCGCCAACCAGCGATCGAAGCTCCAGCGCGAACGCGTCTGTTCCGAGCACATGCGGACGCACCTCACGAAAGGCTTCGATCGCCTCTTCGTAGCGATGCGACTCCGAAAGCGCTTCGGCGCGCGTCAGCATCGCCTCGACCTTCGCGCGCTCGTCAGTCGAGACACCCGCATTGATGAACGCCGGGTCAACGCGAAGCCGCTCGGAGAGCCAAACGATCGTCTCCTCCGTCGGACGGGTCTTGCCGCGCTCGATCTGGCTGATGTACTCCTTCGAGAAGCGATCGCCTGCAAGCTCGGTCTGCGTGAGACCGGCCGACACGCGAAGCGCGCGAACGCGATCGCCGAGGCGTGAGCCGGCCGAGGGGCCGGGCGTGGCGGCGGTTTCGATCATGCCCATGTCAGTGAACCCTTGGTTCTGGCTCGCCGCGCTCCCCTGGAGGGGGGATGTGCGGCTACCCGTTTTGAGTCAACTAACCGTAGCGGAAATCACTTGACCAAGCTACTTGACTTTTCTGGACACGGCTCCTATAGTCAGGCTCACACCGCAACCGATCGGACGCCAGATCGGCTGCGCGGGCACCACCGCCGGAATCGCCGGCGAGTGCGGGATTAGCGTGGCTGGGCCGCAGAGCCACGAGATCCGGCTCGCCTGCCCCGGGAAGGGGTCGCCTCGAACGGAGAACGCCCCCGGAGCCGCAGCCGGGGGCGTTTTCACGTCATGGGTGGCGGACCCGCGATCTAGAGAGCGTCGGACACGGGTTCGATCGCAGCGTCGCTTCTTGGGCGGCCGGCCTCCTCGTGCGGGCGCACGAGGGCGAACGCGACGATCGCGCCGACGACTGCGATCGCAGCGGCGACGAGAAGTGCGGCCTCGAAGCCCCTCATGAATGCCTCTGGCGTCCGTTCTCCACCAGCCTCCGCGGCCACGATCGCACCCATCACCGCGATCCCCATCGTGCCTCCGACCTGTCGCGCGCTGTTCAGGACCGCCGACCCCACGCCGGCCTTGTCCACGGGCACGCTCCGCGTCGCCGCGGCGGCACTCGGCGTCATCGTAAGCCCCATCCCGATGCCACCGATCACGAACGCCGGGAACAGATCCCAGAAGTGTGCGTCGACGCTCAGCCGGGAGAGCATCACGAGCTGGGCGGCGATGAGGATCATCCCGGCGGTCATGAGGCCGCGTGAGCCGATGCGGTCGCTCGTCCTCCCCGCGATCGGCGCCACGAGGATGATGAGGATCGTCAACGGCAGAAAGGCAGCGCCGGTCTGGACCGCGGAGTAGCCGAGGATGTTCTGGAGGTACAGCGAGACGAAGAAGAACACCCCGAACATCGCCAGCGCGACGAGCAGCACGACGAGGTTCGCGCCCGTGTACGTCCCGCTTCGGAAGAGCTCGAGCGGCAGCATCGGGTCGCGCTGGCGGCGCTCGAGCTGAAGGAACGCGAGCAACGAGACGCCGGCGAGAACGAACGAACCGACGATCCGCGTCGAGCTCCAGCCGTACGAGTTCGCCTCGATGAGCCCGTACGTCAGAGCGAAGAGGCCGATGGCGGATGTCGCGAGCCCGGGTAGATCGAGACGCGCATGGGTTTCGTCCCGCGACTCGTCGATGAAGAGGTAGCTCGCCGCGATCCCGAGGATCCCCACCGGGACGTTGACGAAGAAGATCCAGCTCCAGTCGAGGTGCTCGGTGATGAGCCCGCCGACAAGGGGTCCGATCGCGAGCGCGAGTGCCGAGACCCCCGCCCAGATTCCGATCGCGGTCCCGCGCTCGCGGGGCGGAAAGGTCGCAGCGATGATCGAGAGCGTCGCGGGGTTCATCAAGGCAGCTCCGGCGCCTTGCAGCACGCGCGCAGCGATCAGCATCTCCCCTGAGTCCGCGAGGCCGCAGAGGAGCGACGCGACGGTGAAAACGGCGATCCCGACGACGAAGATCAGCCGGCGACCGTACGCGTCGGCGAGCTTCCCGCCCACGAGCATCAGCGCGGCGAACGTCAGCGCATAGCCGGTGACGATCCATTGCAATTCGGAGAGGTCAGCGTCGAGGTCGCGCTGGATCGAGGGCAGAGCGACGTTTACGACCGTGTTGTCGAGCATGATCATGAAGAGGCCGAACGAGACGGCCGCGAGCGTGAGCCACTTTCGGTTGTGCTCTGCGAAGATCCGAGCCCCCATGCCTCCTCAGACTAGCCAGCGGACATCGGGCAACTTCACCTGGGTGCCGACGCCCGAGCAGCTCGCTCGGGCCAACGTCATGCGCCTCGCGACGTCGCTGGAGTGCGGGGACTACGGCGAGCTGCACCGGGTCTCGATCGAGGAGCCCGATCGGTTCTGGCGCGCCGTCGCAGTCGATCTCGGCATCCCGCTCTCGAGGGACTGGGACGAAGTGCTCGACGGGTCGCAGGGGATCGAGTGGACGACGTGGTTCCTCGGTGCGCGCCTGAACATCGCGGACGCATGCGTGCATCGCTGGGCACGCGAGCGCCCGAGCCAGGAGGCCGCCGTATGGGTGCCGGAGGACGGTGACGGGCGGTCGCTCACGTGGTCCGAGCTCTCGCACGAGGTACGACGGCTTGCCGAGGCGCTTCGCCGCCTCGGCGTGTCTGAGGGCGACGCCGTTGGCACCTTCCTGCCGATGGCACCTGAAGCGGCCGTCGCTTCGCACGCGTGTGCGCACATCGGCGCCGTTCAGGTACCGATCTTCTCAGGGTTCGCGGGACCGGCGGTCTCGTCGCGGCTCGCAGGCGCCGCCGCGAAGGTCGTATTGACGGCCGATGCGTCGTACCGCCGTGGGCGACTCGTACCCATGAAGGAAGTCCTCGATGCCGCTCTCGCCGATGCGCCGACGGTCGAGCACGTCGTCGTCTGGCGGCGAGCGGGAGTCGACTGCCCGATGGCGGGCGGCCGCGACGTGTGGTGGCACGAGATCGTCGCCGACGAACCCGGGACTCTTGCCCCGACACAGGTCGAAAGCGAGGCGCCGTATCTCATCGCGTACACGTCCGGGACGACCGGTCGCCCGAAGGGCGCGCTGCACGTCCAGGGTGGCTTCCTTCTCTCCATCGTGCGCGAGACCGCGTACCAGGCCGATCTGAGGCCCGGGGATCGCGTGCTTTTCTCGACGGACATGGGCTGGATCATGGGCCCGTGGACTGTCGTCGGGGGAATGGCCTGCGGAGCCACGATCGTGCTCATGGAGGGCGCGCCCGACCGCCCGCCGGACCGCCTATGGAGGATCGTCGAGAGCGAGCGGATCACGATGCTGGGCATCTCGCCCACGCTCGTCCGAGCACTCATCCCTCACGGCAAGCCGGTCGCGGACCTCTCGTCGCTGCGCTCCGTCGTCACCACCGGCGAGCCCTGGAACCGCGGGCCGTACGACTGGCTCGACGAGCACGTCTGCGGAAGGGGTCGGATCCCGGTCGTGAACTGCTCGGGGGGAACCGAGGTCGGGGCGTGTTTCCTCTCGGTGACCCCTATGCGCCCGACCAAGGCGTGCTCGGTCGGTTTCGCGGCACTCGGCGAGGACGTCGACGTCTTCGACGATCGGGGTCGATCGGTGCGAGGCGAGGTCGGCGAGCTCGTCTGCAAGCGGCCCTGGCCGGGAATGACGCGCGGGATCTGGGGCGATCCGGAGCGGTACCTCGAAACGTACTGGCGGCGGTTCCCCGGAGTCTGGACGCACGGCGACTGGGCGTCGATAGACGAGGACGGCTACTGGTTCCTCCATGGACGCTCGGACGACACGCTGAACATCGCAGGCAAGCGGATCGGCCCTTCCGAGCTCGAGTCGGCGGCGGTCGGCCATCCGGCGGTCGTCGAGGCGGCGGCCGTCGGGATCCCGCACGAGGTGAAGGGTGAGGTCGCGTGGCTCTACTGCGTTCTGGCGCCGAGCGGGGAGGCGACCGAAGCCGACGTCGCCGCCGCGGTGGTGAGTGAGCTCGGGAAGGCGTTCGCGCCGGACCGCGTCATCTTCGTCTCCGCTCTCCCCAAGACGCGAAGCGCGAAGATCGTCCGCCGCGCAGTGCGGGCGCGCGCACTCGGGCAGGATCCGGGCGACCTCTCCACGCTCGAGAACCCGGAGGCGCTCGAGGAGATCGCGCGTGCCGTCTGACTCGTTGAGCGGCGTTGTGCTCGTAACGGGCGGCGGACGCGGGATCGGAGCCTCCATCGCCCGCGAGCTCGCCGCCGCCGGGATGCGAGTGGCGGTGACGGGCCGCACGACTGAGCAAGTGGACGCGGTCGCAGACGAGATCCGCGGGCTTGCTCTCGTCGGCGACGTCGCGCGCCGCGAGGACGTCGAGGCCTGGGTCGCTCGGACCGAGAAGGAACTCGGACCGATCGACCTCCTCGCGGCGAACGCAGGAGTCGGAGGTCAGGATGGGACTACGTGGGAGGTCCCGGTCGACGCCTGGTGGGACGTGTTCCGAGTGAACGTCCTCGGAGTTCACCTCGCATGTCGAGCTGTCATCCCGGGCATGCTCGAGCGAGAAGGTGGCCGCATAGTGATCACGGGCAGCGGTGCCGCCTATCTCCCTGGCTCAACGCACACGGCCTATCCCGCGAGCAAGGCAGCGGTCTGGCGTTATGGCGAGACTTTGGCACGCGAGCTAGGAGATCGGATCCCCGTCTTCGTCTTCAGCCCTGGGCTTGTCCGCACGGCCATGACCGGAAGTTTCGGCGACGACGCACCATGGACGCCGCCCGAGCTGGCGCCGAAGCTCGTCAGGGTGCTCGCGTCCGGCCGAGCGGATGCCCTCGCGGGCCGGTACATCCATGCCGAGCACGACGACATCGAGGACCTGATCTCGCGTGCCGACGAGATCGCCGCGAACGACCTGAACACGATCCGCCTTCGTCGTTAACGCTCGGCAAACGACGGCGTCCGTACGATGAGATGGTGCCGTTCTTCATCTGCCCGAACTGCAAGCAGCGCTCGGTCGACCTCGACGGCTATGACGGATTCTCGGCGCAAGCGGTCCAGTGCCGCAGCTGCGCGTTCGGCTTCCTCTTCGAGCTGCTCGAGGACTACTACCCCGCACCGGAGACCGGCTTCGTCGTCTGCGACCGCGACACGCGCGTGCTCGCGGCCGGCCGAGGTGTGTTCGAGCTCACTGGGTACCGCGATGCCGATCTCATCGGGCGCGACGTCGTCGAGGCACTCGCGCTCTCTGATACCTCGCCCATAGAGGTCGTCAGGGAGTGGGGCGTCAGGAAGCTCGGGCAAGAGCTCGAGATTCGTACCCGCGCCGGGCGCGAGAAGCGCGTGACCGCCGACTTCTTCCCGGCGTACGACGACGACGGCGGCCTGCTCGTCGCGCTGACGCCGCGATAACGCAGGGCCCCGGGCTCGGCGGCGCTACGAACGAGGAACGATCCAAACCTGGCGCGCGAATGCCAGGAGCTCGCCGTCCGCGGCGAAGAGTGCACTGCCCGCGAAGAGCTTTCGCCCGTCCTCTCCGAGAGGCCACGCGGTAACGACGCACGTTTCGCCGTTCTCGGGCAGCCGGTGGACACGCGCGATCATGCGGCCGAGGACCGTCTCTCCGCGGCCGACCGCCCCGACGGCGTATGCGCCCGGGCAGTCGATCGCAGCCCATACGACCTCGTAGGACCTCTCTCGGAACGTCACCGGGGCCGCATGCAACGGCTCGCGTCCAGCGACCGCACCGACGTAGACTTCCAGGCCGTCGCCGTCGTCACGGATGCCGCACGTGAAGCACTCCGCGAACACGGCGGGCACGTTCCGCACGTGTCGCGTCCGTGCCTCCTCGGCGACCTGGGCGGACACCGGGGGAGGGACGTCGAGCTCGAGATGAGCCGGTCGCGCTTCCGCCACGATGGCGTCTCCGTCGAGCAGCACCACCCCTTCGCCGCTCCCATGGACCGTGAGCGACCGGTCGAGAGGCGGGGGTAGGCGGAGCGTCACTTCCACCGTGTCCGCGTCGACGAACGCGGCGAGCCGGCCGCAGGCGTACCCGCCGTTGGCGGACGTCAGCGGCCCGCGAAAGCGTCGTTCGAACGTGATCTCCACGGGTCCATTTCTACCTGGGTTCAGGCTCCAGGAGGTGTTCCGGGGTCCGACCCCCGCACGATAAACTCGGTTTGTGACTATGAGGCTAAAACCTTGAGACTCGCACTCGCGCAGCTCAACGTGGTCGTCGGCGATCTCGAGGGCAATCGCGCCAAGCTTCTCGAGCAGCTGCGACTGGCGAGCGGCGAGGGGGCCGACCTCGTCGTCTTCCCGGAGCTCGCGATCACGGGATATCCCCCCGAGGATCTGCTCCTCCGACCGGGTTTCGTGCGCGCCGCGCGCGACTCGCTCGATGAGATCGCGACCGCCGCTGACGGGATCGTCGCCCTCGTCGGCACACCGTGGTTCGACCGAGATCTCACGAACGCCTGTGCCGTGTGCGCCGACGGTCGGGTGCAAGCCGTCTACAGCAAGCACTTCCTGCCGAATTACGGCGTGTTCGACGAGCACCGTTACTTCGCCGAGGGTCGCGGCCTCGTTCTTTTGCACATGGGCGACACCCGCCTCGGGTTGACGATCTGCGAGGACGTCTGGCAGCCGGGCCCGCCTGCGACGGACCTCGCACTCGCCGGCGCGCAGCTCATCGTCAACCTTTCGGCATCGCCGTTTCACGTCGGCAAGGCCGAGGAACGGGAGGAGATGCTCGTCACGCGCGCACGTGACTCGACCGCGTACGTCGCCTTCTGCAACCTCGTCGGCGGACAGGACGAGCTCGTCTTCGACGGGCACTCGGTCGTCCTGGACGACTCCGGAGAAGTGATCGCCCGCGCGCCGGGCTTCGAGGAGCACCTGCTGGTCGTCGACATCGAGCCGGCGGACGCAATGGGCCGCCGACTGCGCGACATACGACGACGCGAGCTCGACCGGTCGCGGGAGACCGTTCCCGAGATCGAGACCGTCGAGCTCGGAGCGTCGGCAATGCCTGCGACGCCAGCACCGATGGAGACCGTCCCGTTCGAGCCTCCGCTGGAGCAGATGCGGCTCGCGCTCACGCTCGGCCTCCACGACTACGTCGAGAAGAACGGCTTCGCAGAGGTAGTCGTCGGTGTCTCCGGCGGGATCGACTCCGCGGTGACCGCCGTGCTCTGCGCAGACGCGCTCGGCTCCGACCGCGTTCACTGCGTCTCGATGCCCTCGCGATTCTCGTCGGAAGGCACGCGAGACGATGCACGCGCGATTGCGGAGAGCCTCGGCTGCACCTTTCGCGAGATCCCGATCGAAGACGCCGTGGTTGCGTTTCACACCGCGCTCGAGGTCGAGAGCGCGGGCGTACTCGCGGGCCTCGCCGCCGAGAACCTCCAGGCACGTGTCCGAGGCGTGATCCTCATGGCCCTGTCGAACACCCACGGCTGGATGGTCGTCTCGACGGGGAACAAGTCGGAGCTCGCGGTCGGCTACTCGACGCTCTACGGGGACATGGTCGGTGGGTTCGCGCTCCTGAAGGACGTCTTCAAGACGGACGTCTACCGGCTCGCAGAGCACCTCAACGAGCGCGCCGGGCGCGAGCTGATCCCGCGGAGCACGATCGAACGGGCACCGAGCGCGGAGCTACGCGAGGACCAGCGCGATGCGGACTCGATTTCTCCCTACGACGAGCTCGACCCGGTGCTGGAGGCGTACGTCGAGGAGGATCGCTCTCGGGAGGAGCTGGTCGACGAGTTCGACGCCGAGGTCGTGGAACGGGCGGTGGCACTGGTCGATCGAGCGGAGTACAAGCGTCGCCAGGCCCCTCCCGGGGTCAAGCTCCGCCCGAAGGCGTTCGGGCGGGACCGGCGCACGCCGATGACGAACCGCTGGAAGGGTTGACATTCGCCTACCGTAAGTGATAGCTTACGGTAAGTGCAGGCTAACGGACATCCACTCGACGCACTCGGCGACCCGACGCGACGGCAGGTCTTCGAGCTCCTTCGCGCAGGGCCGAGGTCGGTCGGAGACCTCGCGGTCGGGCTTCCGGTGAGCCGCCCGGCCGTGTCGCAGCACCTGCGGGTCCTCGAGGAGGCCGGCCTCGTCATGCACCGACGCGAGGGAACGCGGCACCTGTACGAGCTCGATTCCTCCGGAGTCGTGGTGCTCCGTGAGTGGGTCGACGGATTCTGGAACGAGGCCCTCGCCCGGTTCAAGGCGGTGGCCGAGACGAAAGGAGAGGAGCAATGAGCGATGCCCTCGTCATCGAGGTCGTGCGCAAGACCGTCACGGTCGACTGCGCCGTCGAGGAGGCGTTTCGCATCTTCACTGCGGACGCGATCGGCTGGTGGCCGGTGGAAACCCACTCGATCCACAAGACGGTCAGCGAGATCGTCTTCGAGCCGAATGTGGGTGGAGAGGTGTACGAGATCGGAACGAACGGCGAGCGCGGACACTGGGCGACCGTCCTCGAGTGGGAGCCCCCGACAAGGCTGCTTCTGGCGTGGAACATCCTGAAGCGGGAAGGCGAGCAGACCGAGGTCGAGGTTCGCTTCCTGCCCGAGGGTGCCGGTACCCGAGTCGAGCTCGAGCACCGCGGGTGGGAGCGCTTGGCGGAGAGCGCCGCGGAGAAGCGCGACTCCTACGACTCGGGCTGGGACTTGGTGCTCGGAAAGTACGACGCCCGGATCTAGTGTCCGGATCGAGCACGACCGCGTACGGGGTCACTGAGTCGAGCCTCGCTCATCCGACGAGCGCCTTCAATGCCGAGAACCAGCGAAGACGCTCGTCCCAGGGCACGGCGGCATTGGCCGGTGAGGTCGAGGGGAGCACGAAGAGCGCGGTGTCTCCCAGCCCCCGCTCCTGGAGCCCGTGCTCGGGGCGCTCGCGAAACACGCCCTGGTAGGCGGTCTTCCCGACGAAGGCGATAACGCTCGGAGCGACATCGGCCACGAGGATCTCGAGGCGTTCGCGCGCGCCCGCGAAATCGGCGGCGCGAAGGTCGCTCGAGCCGCGGGTCGTCCTCCGAGCCGCGTTCGTCAGGCCGATGCCGAACGCGAGAAGGTCGTGCTGCTCAGTGGGCTCGAGAACCCGGGGCGTGAAGCCCCCGGCATGCAGGAGCCTCCAGAAGTCGTTGCGCGGATTGGCGAACGCGGCGCCTGCAGCTGCGCTCGCCCGGCCGGGATTGATGCCGCAGAAGACCACTGCAAGGCGTGGCGCGAGCACGTCGGGCACCGCGCTCGGGGTGTTCCCTTGCGTCATCCCATACAGCCTGACATCGCCGCGCCGTTACAAGATCCTGGTCATGAAGGCACTGTTGGGATCGGCTTCGTAGTCGCCGAAAGGGCCGCAGAGCTCGAAGCCGTGCTTGAAATAGAGGCGTCGAGCCGGCTCGAAGAACGCGTACGACCCGGTCTCGAGAGACAGGCGCGAGATCCCCATCCGCCTGGACTCGGCGATGATGTGTTGAAGGAGCGTTGAAGCCAGCCCGCGCTGTCGGTGCGTCGGCGCAATGCGCATCGACTTGATCTCTGCATGGTCGTAGCCGAGCAGCTTGATCGCACCGCATCCCAGAATCTCTCCCTCCTCGATCATCGTCCAGAAGGTGACTTCGGGGACGCGCAGGCCGTCGAGATCCACCGCGTGCTTGCTCTCTGGCGACGGCGTGACGGCCTTCATCTCCTCGATGTGCTCCTCGAGGAACTCGGCGATCTCGGGTCCGGTGAGATCGTCGACGATGATCTCCATCGCACCTCCTGCTCGGCGTAAACAAGAGGAATACTCCTCAAGACGACCCGCAACCCCGGACCGAGAATGTCCGGGACCGCACCTTTTGTCCTCGATCTCATCCGAGCAGGTCGAGGACCTGGGGGATCGACGTGATCCGCGGACCTTGCCACTCGCGCACGTCTACCCATTTCGGCTGCTCGCCTTCGCCGTGGATGAGCGCAGGAGTCATCCCGACCCGCTGCGACCCCGCGAGCTCATCGTTTGCGCCGTCCCCGACGAACAGGCAGTCGGACGGCACGACACCGAGCTCGCCGCATGCGAGCTCGTAGATTCGGCGGTCGGGCTTCATGAAGCCGGCGATGGCGGAGAATACGGCTACATCGAACAGGGGCGCGAGCTCGGTCTCCGGCCAGACGATGGCGACGTCCTCCGTGCAGTTCGAGACCACAGCGAGTCGGTATTGGCGTCGACGGAGCTCCTGGAGCGCCTCGACCGTGTCTCCATCACTGACGAGCGCGTGTCGCGCGAGATCGACGCGCCAGTCGAGGAACTCGCGAACGTCCGCATCGCTACCGGCCGCCACGCGGACAGAGTGCAGGAACGGCAGGAGCGGTCCGCTCTCGCGCTCCTCGTACGCACCGGCTTCGTTCCAGAGCTCGTCGAGCACTTCGGCTGAGAGGCCGAGCCGCTCCGCCCAGCGCTCGCGGACTCGCGCCGAGTCCTCGCTCGGCCGGCGCACGAGCGTCCCCCAGAGGTCGAACACGACAGCGCGGTACATGACCGCATCCTGCCTTGCGAGTCAGGCGGCTTCGGCTTCGCGGGCGTCTAGTCGGAGCTCGAGCAGCATGCGGAGACGCTCGCCCACGTCGGACTGTTCGGCGCGAAGGTCGGGCTCGCGGTAGAGGACCTTGACGGTGTCCTCGGTGTGGCGCCAGCCGTAGCAGCGCTCGTAGCACTCCGCTTCGCTGAGCGTCCGGAGTCGCTCCATTCGCCCGCAGCGTAGGCAAGGCCTCGGATGTCGCGGGGTAGGCTGCGCCCGTGGCGGCCAAACCGCGAGTCCTCGAGTTCGATGTGAGCATCGATGACGACAGGTCCTCCAGGAGCGCTCTCGGCGGGACCGCGATCGCACGCGAGGACGCATGGTGGCCCGAGCACCTCGTGTTGGCGGCTCTCGTCCGCTGCACCCTGGCAAGCATGGATCACTCGGCCCGCAAGGCCGGGCTCGACGTCGTCGGCTCGGGCCGGGCGCACGGCACGGTCACGAAGCGCGCTGCAGACGGGCTGTACGCGTTCGTCGACATCCGGTCCGAGCTCGAGATCGAGCTCGATCCTGCGCCCGTTCGCGAGATCGTCGCCGAGCTCGTCGAGAAGGCTGAGCGCGGCTGTTTCGTCAGCAACTCGCTGACGACGGCTCCGCGTCACCACTGGACCGTCAACGGCGAGGAGGTCGGCTCATGAGCACCGCGGTCCTCGACATCACGTCCGTCCGAGCGCGCTTCTCTGCGCTCGACCGCCGACTCGCTTTCTTCGACGGTCCGGGCGGCACGCAGTGCCCGGACGAAGTGATCGACGCCATCGCCTCGTACCTGCGGGAGTCGAACGCCAACGTCGGCGCCCCATACGAGACGAGCCGGCGCACGGACGAGCTCGTCGAGCGAGCGCACGCACGTGCCGCCTCCTTCCTCGGCTGTACCGCCGCCGAGGTCGCGTTCGGCCCGAGCATGACCGCCCTCAACTTCCTGCTGACGAGGGCGTTCGCACGCACGCTCCGCGAGGGCGACGAGGTGGTCGTGACGAAGCTCGACCACGACGGGAACGTCGCGCCCTGGCTCGAGCTGGCGCACGACCTCGGGGTCGTGGTGCGCACAGCCGGCGTGACCGACGACCTCGCGCTCGACTACGACGACCTCGCCCGGCTCATCG